>CAYFTI010000464.1:0-1502 GCA_964346065.1 uncultured Hyphomicrobiaceae bacterium | reverse complement strand
ATGCACGGCTTCTCGGATCACGCGAAGCTCGGTCGCGATCTCGGGCTTCGGGTCGCCAGCCTTGGGTTCCACCGCCACATACCGTTGGAAATCGCGCAATGCTTTAGCATCCAGATCTTTCAGCCTCAGGCCGAGCCGTCCACAGGCGGCCTGGGCTTTTCTGAAGCTGCGAGCGCCGACGTCCTTGAACAATAGTTCGAAGGCGCGTCCCAGGCCGTCGAGCGAAAGCTTGCACTGCCGCTCGTCGAGCTTGCCCTTTCCATCGGCCAGCGACCGTCCGGCGAGCCAAGCATTGAGACCGTATTCGTCGTTTTCGCCGGCAACCACGCTCCATTCGTAGAGCACGTCGCGGCGTTCACGGAACCGCTCGCCTGTGGCCCTAGCCTTGAGAAAAGCCATCGCTTCGCCGGCGGCCTCCGTCTGCCGAAGCACGCGCGCGTAGGAGGTGAGCAGGCTCGGGTCGTTTCCTTGAGCCTCAAAGAGCGCTCTCGCCACCGCGCGCGCCGTCGGCCACCAAGCTTTGCCCTTTTCGACGAAGTGCCGCGGGAGCTCGAAGTCCCATTTGGCGATGTCGGGATTGCCGGATCTCCTCTGGACGAACTCTGTATGGGCCGCACTTGCAAGATGGGGAAACCACTTGCGGACGTCGTAATCGGGTTCCGCAAGAATTTCGCAAGCTTTCTCGGCGATCTGCCGATGCCGGGTCAGGATGTAGGTGTCGCCGCTGTCGACCATGGCTTCATGCCTGAGCGTCCACAGGCGCCTATCGAGGGCGGCCTCGTCGCAACGGAGCGCGAACGCCAACACCGCCTTGGTCAGGTAGAGTTGGTTCTCGGCGTGCATCGCCGCGATGATCGCGTAGATGTCGCGGAGATCGTAGTCGCCGACCTTTTCTCGGCCGGCCAGGGGCGTCACCAACCGGCGGACACGGTCCTTGAGGTCCTCGCCCGTCCGCGTGAGGAGCAAGGCGCCCAGCAGGACACCCTCGCCCGGGCGGGCGGCCTGACTCCGGGCTTCGCCTACCAGCGCTTTCGCCGCGTCGGCGACGGAACGGCCGCGCAAACACCCCATGGCCGCCTCACCGTAGGCGTGCCAACCGGCGGCGATACACTCGGCGTCGTTCTCGTCAAGTGGAGGCATCTCGAGGGGAACGAACTCGGCGATGTCGTGCCACATCTCCCCTCGATAACCGCGGATGCGCCACTCCGCCTCGCGTGCAGCGAGGATCAAGTGAACGTCCGTGCGTGGCCGGATGCGTGACAGCGCATCAACGAGCGTGGAACGAACGGCATTTGTCGTCGGATCGTGCACCAAGGTGTTTTCGGCATCATCAATCACCACGATCCAAGAGTGGTTCTCTCGTCGGTCCAGCCTCTCGAAAAGATCCTGCGGCACCTCGGCGGCGGATGCGTACCTATGGAGGCACGTCCAGCGTTGCCCATTCTCACGAACGAGGCCCGCCGCCGCCTGAAGCATCGCCGTGGACTTTCCCTCGCCGCCGG
>CAYFTI010000463.1:0-1516 GCA_964346065.1 uncultured Hyphomicrobiaceae bacterium | reverse complement strand
CGATCACCACCGGGCGCGACAGCAGGCGCTTGCCATTGAGCCGCGCCGTGCTCACGCGGTTCATCTTCATCACCATGTGCTCGATGCTGCGGAACGAGTAGTGCAGGATCGGCGCGTTCAGCCGCCCGGGCGTCAGACCCTCCGGCAGTTCGGGCTGGTCCCAGGCCGGGTGATCCGGAATGCGCACGGCGCGCCGGTCATAGAGCTTGACGCGCCGCGACCGCGCGAAGCCGTACCAGGGCTTGCCGTGCGGCGGCACGAACACGAGCGGCAGTTCAAATGCCTCGGGCGAGACCTCGCCGCGCGCGAAAAGCGCCTCGATTTCCGCCACGAGATCATCGGTGAGAACTTCGTCGGCGTCCAGGTCCAGCAGCCAGTCATGCCGGCACGCATCCTCGCCCACCCGCTTCTGCGCGCCGTTGCCCAGCCAGGGCTGGTCGATCACCCGCGCGCCGTAGCTCTCCGCGATCTCGCGCGTGCGGTCGGTCGAGCCGGAATCGACAATGACAATGTCATCAGCCACGCGTCCGGCGGCTTCCAGCACTTCGCCGATCCGCTCTTCCTCGTTCAGCGTGCGGATATAGCAAGAGATCGCATGTTGCATGTGCGGAGGTCTACCCGGTCGCGGCCCCGCCCGCAACACGCCGTAATCACAGGATGAACTTCGACAGGTCGGTGTTCTTCGCCAGATCGGCCACCTGCGCGCGCACATAGTCCGCATCGATCACGAACTTGCCGTCCGCGCGGTCGGTCGCCTCGAAGCTGATCTCGTCAAGCACCCGCTCCATCACCGTCATCAGCCGGCGCGCGCCGATATTCTCGACGTTCGCGTTGACCTCCACGGCGATCTGGGCGATCGCGTCGATGGCATCGTCGGTGATCTCGAGGTCGACCCCTTCGGTGCCCATCAAAGCGATATACTGCTTGATCAGGCTGGCTTTCGGCTCGCGCAGGATGCGCCGGAAATCCTCCTCGGTCAGCGCGTTCAGCTCCACCCGGATCGGCAGACGCCCCTGAAGTTCGGGCAGCATGTCCGACGGGCTGGAGACGTGGAAGGCGCCGGAGGCGATGAACAGGATATGGTCCGTCTTCACCGCCCCGTATTTCGTGCTGACGGTGGTGCCCTCGATCAGCGGCAGCAGGTCGCGCTGCACGCCCTCCCGGCTGACATCGCCGCCAGAGCGCTCGGCGCGCGGGGTGATCTTGTCGACCTCGTCAAGGAAGACGATGCCATTGTTTTCCACCGTTTCGATCGCTTCCTGGATGATCTGGTCCTCGTCGATCAGCTTGTCGGACTCTTCGCCGATCAACAGATCATAGGAATCGCGCACGGTGACGGTCTTCTTCTTCTTCTTGTCACCAAACGCCTTGCCGAGCATGTCCCCCAGATTGATCATGCCGACCTGCGCGCCGGGCATACCGGGGACATCGAAGCTGGGCATCCCGCCGCCGGTATCCGTCACCTCGATCTCGATTTCCTTGTCGTCCATCTCGCCGTCGCGCAGACGCTTGCGGA
>CAYFTI010000462.1:0-1526 GCA_964346065.1 uncultured Hyphomicrobiaceae bacterium | reverse complement strand
CGGCGATGACCAGATCGGCATTGTCGATCTTGTTGAACACGTCGTTCATGATGTTGGCGCCCTGGTCGTCATCAGGGACACCGATGCGATGCACCTGCCCGCCGAGCGCCTGCTGGCCGTCCGCGCTGGCGAGCACGCGCTCCAGGCCGTCACGGATCGCGACGGTGTGCTCCTGCGGGCTGAAATCGGGCTTGAGCAGCTTGTCCAGCGGCGAGCGCTGGTGCAGCTCCTTCTCGACCATGCCCATCGGGCCGATGATGAAGACGTTGAAGGTGCCGTCGGGGAAATACATGGGCGCGCTCCGGTGAATGCGATTAAGTATCCCGGAGTTGATATCACCGCAGCGGCAATGGCGCGAGCCTATTGAATGGCGTCGGGCGGGTTGCGCGAGCAGTATCGGTAGGTTCAGGCGCGGTCGCGGCGCAGCTCTTCGCGGATCGCGTTCCAGTCGCGCGCGGCATCTGGATCGTCCCGGTGCGCGGCGCGGCGCGCGTCAAGCTCGGCGCGGTGCCAATCCGGCACGGCCAGCGCGTGTGGGCGCTCTTCCACGGCGGCGAGCACGTCATCGCCGAGGTCGGCGGCGACGGCGCGGGCGAGGTCTGTTTCGTTCATGGGCGTCTCCTCGAAGGGCACATTGCGGCGGGATCAAAAAATTTGCGGCTCGCCGTCGGCGAGACATCTGGGTTGCGGCGCGGCGCGGAGCGGACGGTGTGCCTCAGGAGGGGTAAAGAGATGAGGATTCAAGGGGTAAGCGTCCTCGCTAAACGGAACCCGCTGACGATGTTCCGGTTGCCACGGCCGAGCCCGACGCGGATCGCGGAGCGGAGGTCCTGCGGATCGTCGTCCCAGGACCCGCCGCGCAGAACGCGGCGATTGCAATCTCCGGCTGTCCAGGCTGCGCCGCTGGCTTTCAGGCTATCCGGCTTGTGCGCATAACTCCCGTTCCAGCAATCCTCGACCCACTCCCAGACATTGCCATGCATGTCATGCAAGCCCCACTCGTTTGGCTCAAACGAGCAAACCTGAGCAGTCTTTCCCGCGCTGCCAATAGAGCCTTCTGAACACTGCGCTTGCGACGTGCTGATACTGTCGCCAAAAGCGTAACGCGTGGTCGTCCCAGCGCGCGCCGCATATTCCCATTCGGCCTCGGAAAGCAGCCGGTAGCACTTGCCGGTCTTCTCGGACAGCCACTTCACGTAGGCCTGCGCATCGTCCCACGATACGCAAACGACCGGGTGATTGGAGTGCGCATGTGCCGGGGCTGAAGGTGACTGCGCATCGTCCCACGATAATACGCAAACCACCGGGTGATCATTTGTCTGGGTGAAGCCCGGGTCGCGCCACGATTTCGAAGCGTCGAGCTTCACCTCGCTCCCTGTCCAGCCATAAGCGCCGCCATCGGTTCTGTGCCCGGTCGCCGAAACGAACGCCTCAAACTGAGCGCGAGTCACCGCAAACCGCCCGACGGCAAACGGCTGCGGGATCGTAACCTCGTGCGGCGGGCCTCCGCGACCGTTGTGCCCTCC
>CAYFTI010000461.1:0-1533 GCA_964346065.1 uncultured Hyphomicrobiaceae bacterium | reverse complement strand
TCAGATATCCGTCGTCGTCGAGCGCGTCGACGATCAGATCGGCCAGCAGGCGGTCCCGCTCGGAAAGTCGGGCCATATCCAGTTGGCTATTCAACAGTTCCCGCAGGCCCGGCATGGGTGCCGGCTGTTCGAATTCCGGCGCGCCGGCGCCGTCTGCGCCAGTACCGGGCGCTATTGACGGCGTCGCGGGGCCGGTTTCTGCGGGTTCCTCGGCTTCCAGAAACACGTTCTTGTCCAGCGCATCGCGCAACTCCTGTTCGAGTTCATGCGTGGATAGCTGAAGCAGACCGATCGCGTGCTGAAGCTGCGGCGAGATCCCGAGCTGCTGTGCCGTGCGCGGTTCAATGGTGGTTTTCATAAGGAGCACCCCTAGGGAAGCGTCAAAAATCAGATACCAAACTCTTGAGCGCCATTTTTACGTCGACCGTGCCGGGATGCGATCAGGAAAATCCGGAAAATACCTGTGTATTTCCACCGGATTTTTCTGGCAAACCCAGGATTGCAAAACTTTTCTAGGGGATTGGAGCAGAAAATTGGATCGAAGAGCTGGCGCAGAAGCCGGGCGGACTGGCTTCAGGGATGAACGCCTTGATCATCGTCGGAAATCAATCCGTAGCGGATCGCGATGCGCGTCATGCCCGGAAGATCGCTGACGCCCAGACGGACCGCCAGATTGCTCCGGTGGGATTCGACCGTCTTGACCGAAACGTTAAGCCGGGTCGCGATATCACGTGTTCTGCGGCCCTCGACAAGCAACTGCAGCACCTGGCGCTGGCGCCGGGTGAGCTTGTCCAGCGGCGTTTGCGAGTGAGCATCGCCGCTTCGCTTTGCCGATACAGCGGTACCGGCAATTTTCGGGCTCAGATAGATTTCTCCGCGCGCGGCCGCCCGCAGCGCCAGCTCCAGCTCGGCAACGGCGGCGTCTTTCAGGAGATAACCCGAAGCGCCCCGATCCAGTGCACGGCGAACGTATTCGTGCTCTTCGTACATCGAAATCATGATCGCGGCGGGCGGCGGATCGAGGCGCTGAATCACTTCCAGCGCGTCGAGCCCATTGAGCTCGGGCATGCTGATATCCAGCAATACCAGACTCGGCGATCTTTGTTTGATCAAGTCGATCGCCTGCCAGCCGGTTTCGGCCTCGCCGACCAGCTCGAACCCCGGCATGCGTTCGATCAACGCAGCGAAGCCTGCGCGAACCAGCTGATGATCGTCGGCGATTACGACCGAAGCCGGCATTGGCGTTTCCCGCTTCTAATTTGCCACCGCGCGCAGCGCAGGTGTAGTTTGTTCCGGCTCAACCGGAAGGCTGGCACGAACCCGCGTACCGTACCCGGGCCGACTGAACACCCGGAAACGGCCGCCCATTGAATTCACGCGCTCGGTCATGCCGAGCACGCCTGAGGTGCTCCCATGGGCGGCGCCACCTGCCAGACGTTTCGGATCGAACCCGCGGCCGTTATCGATGATATCGATATGCAACGTCTCTGCTCCGGCGTCGACGCAAATCTTGACGTGCTCGGCGTCGGCGTG
>CAYFTI010000460.1:0-1541 GCA_964346065.1 uncultured Hyphomicrobiaceae bacterium | reverse complement strand
CCGCAAACGACCCGCTGAACCGGCATCTCTTTCCCGGTCAAATCGCGGGAGAACCGACAACACGCCTGGGAGACGATGTTCGGGCGCGCGTCTACGCGTGGCTGGGATACACAGTTAACCCGCACCTGTGGCGCAAATTGATGGGCGGTTATCTGCTCTTGCAGACGAACGACATGAAAAAGGTCGCTGACCTGCTGGGTCACGTCGAGGGCTCACGGGCGACCCGCGTGTATGTGGAGATGAAGTCGGCGTGGGCAGCCCAGGAACTCGATGCCCACGTGACCCGTCTTACCGAGGGCACCCGTATGCCAGACGACATCCGGCGACGCCTCGCGCATTTGTAGGACCATTCACATGCCGGTCACATTCCCATCAAGGCCGCTCGAATCCTGGCCACGCTGGGCCCGTGCACGGTGGTCCGAAAGCAGCGCGGTGAAGAACTGGTCCCCGCGCTATCGCGGTCGTGTTGCTTGCGCTTACGGCCGTCTGCTCGCGTATGCAGACACGCCAGAACTGGCGCGGACTGACCTGCAGGAGGTCGTCCAAGCTTTCTGCGCCGCGGTCGAGGCGCGTCTGACAGCCTCCTCTGCGATCACGTACGCTGAAGAACTCGCGTACGCGTTACTCATCCTGCATCCCGACGCCGACTGGACTTCGTTCCAGGCGCGCAATCGCAGCCGCCGCGCCGCCCTGCGCGGTGCCACCAAAAGCGAGACCAAACGCCGGGATAGGCCCGATCGGGGCACATACGACGGACATGCTTGGCCCGGGGATCAGCGAGAGCGCCTTGAGCGCAGCGCCGGGCGCGTCTCCGACGTTCTTCGCGGTCGTGCCAAATCCGCCGGGTGGAAACCACGCAGCCAAAAGCGTTGCGCGCCGGAGGAGTCGCACCCCCCAGTGGCCAAGAGCACCGCGACCTGGTCAGCCGCGCGGCGTAAGGCGGTTTTCGCCACCTGGGACCGCTATCAGCGTCTTGCGGCCCGGATGGACCTCCCGGCGGTCCCGACACCGGAGAGCCTGGACGCCTTCGTGAAGGAGATCTTGGCTCAAAACCCCAAGATCTCCGAAGTGAGCCTCGCCGACTACGTCGGTCGGATCTACGCTGCCTGCGGCGTTCTTTATCCGGACCACCGCTGGTCCTGGCTCAAGCATGACTGGCGGGCGATGAAGGGCCTGGCGGAAGCGAGCCGGGACAAGCAGGAGCAGCTCGTTCCGATCGAGGAGTTGTACTCCTTTGGGCTGCAGCTGATGCATCGCGCGTTCGACATGCCCCGCACGGTGGAAGCGGCGACGATGTACCGAGACGGCCTTTTCATCGCATTGCTCGCCTTGCGCCCGAAGCGGCGGTCAAACATCGCGACGCTGCAGGTTGGCGCCACACTCCTGACCGACGCCAACGGGATACCCGAGACGATCGTCTTCGCGAGGACGAAGAACGGGTCGCCTTCCAGCACGCCCTACCCGTCCATGCATCTTGCCGTTTATCACGATATCTGGTGGACGCAGTTCCGGCCGATCCTGCTCGGTAACCGAGCGGATGA
>CAYFTI010000459.1:0-1553 GCA_964346065.1 uncultured Hyphomicrobiaceae bacterium | reverse complement strand
ATCTCAATAAATTCCATTTCATAAAAAACGCTGTCTTGCGGATCCACGAACCCACGCTTTGGACGATACACCAACTTATTGGGTAGATGTTGCCCAAGTGAAAACTTAAGAGCGGCTTTTGGCTCATCGGGCTGATTAGCTACAGAATTTGAGAGGGCGCTTTCAACGATTTCCGGCTCAAGGAACGGATACAGAGTGCGATGGCCCGCCCGGTCGAAAATGGGTTTAGCCTTTTGTGTAAAGATGCCGGCACAGGTGAGCGCCAGATCCGCAGCCACAATGCTCTGTTCTTCGCTGTCGCCGGCGAAATCGCTAATCCACTTTTTGAGCAGGTGATCGACCTCACCCGCTGCGTCGCCGCGGTAAAAGCATCCGGCCAATGGATTCTGTGCAATAAAGGCGGATAAGAGGGGCATGTCCAATCGACCGAGGATTCGAAGAATGTATTCGACGCGATTGTCCCTATGCCATGACATTTTATCGTAGATTAATAATGCCATTTTTCGAGCGAATGCGGGCGTCCGTGCCGATAGAGCCCGCCATACACGGATTTTTTTTTCACAAGGCCAAAGCCTCCATCGGCCCCGGTTCCATCCAAGATGACACGCGGCTTGTCCGTTAGCTTGTCCACAATCGCCCTGGCAAGGTCTGATGTGGGCACGGTGGAATGGTCAGCGAAAGGCTGCGGATAAACGACCCCCGGTTCATCCAGGCACGCCAGCTGGCGGCCGGTCGCATTGACGCGCTGAAAGTTTAGCCCGAGGTCGCTGGCGATGGCTTCGGCCACAATGGATTCGGGATCATCATCGCCAAAACTGTAATTAACGAGCACAGCATCCTTGTAGCCAACGGCCGCGAGCCGGCTTGCAATAAAGCTTGAGTCGACGCCGCCGCTAAATAGAACCACCGGATCCGCTTGATCGCCAAGCTGCCGGATAAGAACTGAGTCAATTAAGCGTTCTATTTGTGCTGCGTGTTCAAAGGTGTCAATGTACCGTGACGGCGTAGCCGGCCCACGCTCCGGTTGGCGGAGGGAGTCTGCGCGCCAGTCGTGTCCGCTGCGCGCGACAAGTCTTCTGACGCCTCGCCATGGAGAAAGCGGCGGAACGATCGCGCCAAACTGAAGCACGCTGAAAACCGCTCGGTCGTCGATCGAAGAATCCCTGGAGGTCAGCTCAGTCGGGTAACTTGCCGTCCGTCCTACCTGATCGGCAAACGCAGCGCTCGGTTCACACATTCCAGGAGGACCGAAACGAAGTCGATCAGACTTGCTGTTCAATGCGCTCGTCCCTTTGCCTTTTTGGGTCGGGTTTGCCGGCGAGTAAGCCGCCGCGAACAAGGTAATTAAATCCGCGAACTGCCTCTCCAGAACCCTCAGCTCGGGCGGGTTTGTCCGGTTAACGGGGGCGGCGGGTCGGCGTAGCAAACGAAGGAAGAACATTCACCCGCTCGGGGCCGAGCCGTCGCAGCGCCGCCAACAGGTCCGGAACGCCCTTACCAGCCCGTTGACGAAATCACCCGACCGTCATTCCTGTTCACCGAGCGTGGAGGGT
>CAYFTI010000458.1:0-1553 GCA_964346065.1 uncultured Hyphomicrobiaceae bacterium | reverse complement strand
AAATCGGACTTCGAAAAATTCGAGGCCTATATCCGCGAACGCGACGAAATCACCGACTGCATCGCGACCGGCGGCGGGATGGACTACGTGATGAAGGTCGTCGTGCCGGGCTTGCCGACCTTCCAGACCCTGATGGACAATCTGCTCGCGGCGGAACTCGGGATCGACAGGTACATGACCTACATCAGCACGCGCCAGGTCAAATCCGGGCAGCCCAACCTCATGAAGCTGGTCGCACGGACCGCGCCATAGGCGAACGCGACCGCGTGGCCTGCCGTGGCCTTGAGAATGGCCTGTTTAGCCTCGGCGCCTGATGTCTTTAGTCCATTCTTTGGCGCGTCGAGCGTTATCCTTGCTTACTACTCGGACAACACACGGCACTCTCAGCAGGCCGGGCCATAAGGGCGGAACTAAATGACGCAATCGCAATCCTTCGGGTTTGGCACCCAGATTCGCAAATCCCCTTATTTCGACGCAACGGTCCGGTGGGGAGCGCAGGGGTTTTCAGTCTATAACCACATGTACATCCCGCGTGATTTCGGCGACCCGGAGCAGAACTTCTGGAACCTTGTGAACACCGCGATCCTGTGCGACGTGGCCGTGGAGCGGCAGGTGGAGATCACTGGCCCGGACGCGGCGAAATTCACCCAGATGCTGACGCCGCGCGATCTGTCAAAGCTGCGCGTCGGTCAGTGCAAATATGTCCTCATCACCAACGCGGATGGCGGCATCCTGAATGATCCCGTGCTGTTGCGGCTCGGTGAAAACCACTTCTGGCTCTCGCTTGCCGATAGCGATATCCTGCTCTGGGCGCAGGGCGTGGCCGTGCATTCGGGCCTCGATGTCACGATTTGCGAGCCTGACGTTTCGCCGCTTCAATTGCAGGGGCCGAAGTCGGGAGAGGTGATGAAGGCGCTGTTCGGCGAAAGCATCATGGACCTGCGCTATTACTGGCTGCGCGAGGTCGACCTTGACGGCATTCCGCTGATCGTATCGCGCACCGGCTGGTCGAGCGAACTGGGCTATGAGCTTTACTTGCGCGACGGCTCACGCGGTGACGAGTTGTGGGAAAGGATCATGGCCGCTGGCAGGCCATTCGGGCTGCAACCCGGCCATACCTCGACGATCCGCCGCATCGAGGGCGGAATGCTGTCATACCATGCGGATGCGGACATCTACACGAACCCCTACGAGCTGGGGCTCGACCGCTTGGTCTCCCCGGACATGGAGGCCGACTTCATCGGCAAGGCCGCACTGCGCCTGATCCGCGACACTGGCGTGAGCCGCAAACAGGTCGGCTTGCGGATCGACGGTCCCCGGCTTAGGGGACCGAACACCACCTTCTGGCCCGTCAGCACAGACGGCATGCACATCGGCAAGGTCACATCCGCCATTTATTCACCGCGCCTCGAACAGAACATTGCCCTGGCGATGGTCTCTTCGACCTATGCGGAAATCGGCGCATTGGTGGAAGTATCAATGCCGGATGGGCCGGTTCAGGCCACCATCGTGGAACGGCCATTCTTCGACCCCAACAAGAAGCTTGCCGCCGT
>CAYFTI010000457.1:0-1555 GCA_964346065.1 uncultured Hyphomicrobiaceae bacterium | reverse complement strand
ACGGCGAGTTCGACGGGAACAACGACGGCATCGACGATCCCGATGCCGCCAATTACCTGGAAGGCCTGAGCGCCATCACCGTCATGGCCTGGGTTTACAACACCGACAGTCTGAGCGGCAACGACCGCGGCATATTCTTTACCGACAATCCATCGGGTAAGGACAATCGCCTTGGTTTACGCTATGACACCGGTGGCTTTTTCGGCGGCGGCAACAACGTCATCAAGGCCAGCGTATTTACCGACGATTGCAGTATCAATGCCGAATGCCTGCAGGTCGAAACGGTTTCGGACGTAATGGTCCAGGACCAGTGGCAGCACGTGGCGATGACGTGGGTCTCTGGCGGCGGTATCAAGGTATTCGTAGACGGAACCGAGGTCGGCATCTCCGCCGTGGACGGCTCCGGCGGCAACGGCACCATCTCCGCGGTCAACGCGCTGAACATCGCCCAGGGCGCCAAGGGCGAGCATTGGCAAGGCAGGATCGACGAATTCCGGATCTTCGACGGCGCGCTTTCCCAAAGCGAGATCCAGGACTGGAAGGACACCACCGCCCCTTGCGAGGTGCTTCTGCCCGATCATATCCGGCTGCTGCATCCCGGCTCGGGGCTGACCTGTCAGCCCTCGGACATCACCGTCCAGGCCTGCGCCGATGCTGCATGTTCGGCGTTTTTCAGCGATGAAGTCACCGTGACACTCACATCGCCTTCGGGTAACTGGTCGGACAACCCGGTCGATTTCACGGGCGAGACAACCGTCGGGCTACAGGTGACCACGCCCGGTATAGTTACGCTGGACGCCAGCTCGGATCCACCAGCCAACGGCGTAACCCGATGCTTCACCGGCGGCGCCGAGACCTGTGACATGGAATGGTTCGATTCTGGCTTCGTCATCGACGTACCCGACCACGTCGCCGACACGATTCAGCCGGGAACGATCGCGGCCGTGCGCAGCGACGACGAAACCCAGACCTGCGCGCCCGGATTCTCCAATGAGACGCGCACCGTCGGCTTCTCGTCCGGCTACGTCAATCCGGGCACCGGAACGCTGCCGGTGGCGATCAACGGCACTACCGTATCGGGAAGTTCGCCCGGAACCGCGATCACGCTGAATTTCGACGGCACTGGCGTGGCGGCAATCGACGTTCGCTACGCCGATGTCGGGGACATGCAGCTCAATGCGCGATTCAACGGAAGCGGTGACGAAGCCGGCCTGGTCATGATCGGCAACGAACGCTTCATCACCCGGCCCGATACCTTCACGCTCGACATTCCCGACAACCCGGGCGCCACCGATGCCGGCGAGTCAGTATTCACAGTCGCCGGAGCCGACTTCGAGGTCAACGTTCAGGCACTCAATGCCTCGGGCGGCATCACGCCCAATTTCGGCCGCGAAAGTCCGGCCGAGGGCGTTTCTCTGCACACCGCACTGGTCGCGCCTGCCGGCGGCAACAGTCCCCCGCTGGTCGGCAGCTTCGGTGCGTTCGGCGAAGACTGCGGAGGCAACCCGGCCGATGGCGGCACCGCATGCGGGGAATTCTCCTGGCCCGAAGTCGG
>CAYFTI010000456.1:0-1559 GCA_964346065.1 uncultured Hyphomicrobiaceae bacterium | reverse complement strand
CTCTTACCACGTTTGGCTGGCGATCTTCTGCTCCGCGTCTCCGCCGGCGCGTCGGGTCTGCATAAGCGCGGGCGGCGTGACCCGCTCAAGCCCCTGCCGCGGCCGCTGCCATTCTTCCGGGCTCTGTGACAGACCCCTGTCAGGCTGCGGGCGTGCGTCGCTGGCCAGGGCGCCGCGCGCACGCCAAGGGTCGCGGCGGCAGCGGGTCGCCATGCCTCACCTTATTGACGCGGGGTCGCGCCCGAAGAGCCGCGCCCGCGACCACGCAAACCGGCCGACCTAGGGGCGCGGCGAACCTTTCGGCGCGTCGTCGGATTCCTTGCCCGTCGGCTCGCCCTCGTTGAGCTGCGTGTAGATCCGATACCCCGGCTCCTGGCGCCCGGCCCTGTGGGCCTCGATCTCCTGCTTCCAAATGCGCCCAAGCTGCTTGTAGAGCGCTCGCGGGTCGAGGCGGGGCGCACGCCCGGTCGCAGTGTCGTATGCTACAGACTCGTCCGGTAGCAACTGTACACAAATTTGCGCGGTTTCGCCGTTCCATGTCCGTGTAAACAGGACAGCCGGGTATTCCTGCGAATCGCGTTCGACATAAGTTGGCGTCACCGTGAACGCGCGCGCGATCTTGTCGTACAGGTCTTCGTGGCGCTCGACAGTCGCCGCGTCAGCCGGCAGGCCTGTTAGCTGGGCGATCACGTCCTCGACACGCTGCTGAGCGTCTCGCGCGTGGCCGATCACCTCGCTCACAGCCCACCGTTCGGCCTCGCCGAGCCTGCGAAGTGGGCGCGCCACGTCCGTCAGACCGCGCCGGTCGTCTTGTTCCAACTCTGTCGGTTCAGCGCCCCAAAGCATCTCGAGACCATTAACCAGGAAACCCTCGACCAAGCCTTCCACCGTGTCGGCCCCCTCGACCCCAACAGCCGAGTTCACTTCTGCGTACACCAAAAGCGTCTCCCAGGCCGCTGCCGGCATGATCGGGATTGTCTTAGCCAGAAAGCGGTCGTAGCGCGCCAACCGCGCCTCGATCATCTCAGATGGTGTTTTCTTTTCTTCCAGATCATCTGTGTTCGAAAGCGCGCCCGAATCGCATTCTATCGATGCCTTCATCACACTCTTTTTGACGGATGGCGCTTCGTCGAGATCAATCCTCACCGTGTTCGTGTAGCGCATGGTTATAACTCTTTTCAGTGCGGTCCGCATACAATTGTTATCGCTCGTACGCCTTAACATTGCAGGCTTATTTGTTGTGTCAATGGGTATACCCAGAGTCTGTGGAGATCCGAATTCGGGCTTGACGCGAAGTGTGTCCGCGATTCAGCTACGAGAATGATCCGCCCCGGTTTCCTCGCCCTCGAAGATCGCCGCGAACTCGAAGCGTGCGTGCGTCGTCATCGCGAGGATCACGGCATTGCACGCCGGGCAAATGCGCTTTTGCTGCTGGATGACGGCGAAAGTTGTGCCCAGATCGCCAGGTTCCTGTATCTGGACGACGATACGATCCGAGGATGGTACAAGGCGTACCAGCGCGACGGCTGGGAAGCTCTGGCCCGGGATGATTGGCAAGG
>CAYFTI010000455.1:0-1565 GCA_964346065.1 uncultured Hyphomicrobiaceae bacterium | reverse complement strand
GCACGGCGCGCTGTTCATGCTGGGCGCGTTCGTCGCCGTCGGCGTGAACCAGCTGCTGACCATTTCCCAGAAGGTGCGCGACGAGAGCATCACCGCGTTCGAGGCCTATACCTCCAAACCGTTCCTGGAAGTCTGGTTCGGTGACGTCGGGGCAACCATCATCGAGTTCTCGGTGCCGATTTCGGCCCTGGTCGCCGTTCCGGTCATGCTGTTGATCGGATTGGCGATGGAGCGCGGGCTGATCCAATACTTCTACAAGCGTACCCACGCGGAACAGATCCTGGTGACGTTCGGCCTGGCGATCGTCCTGGGCGAGGTGATCAAACAGATTTTCGGCGCCAGCGCGATCCCGCAATCCGCGCCCGACGCGGTCGCCGGGGCCGCCCCCCTGGGTGCGATGCTCGGTCTGAGCGAGAACCTGACCTACCCCTGGTGGCGGCTGGTCTACCTGCTAAGCGCGTTCGTGATCGTCTGCGCGGTGTTCGCGTTCCTCAAGCTCACCACCTACGGCATGGTGGTGCGCGCGGGCATGACAGACCGTGAAATGGTCGGCCTGCTCGGCATCAACATCCAGCGCCGCTTCACGGTGGTGTTCGGCATCGCCGCGATCGTCGCGGGCGTGGCCGGTTGCCTCTACACCCCGATTTTGCCGCCCGACTACCATATCGGCATGAACTTCCTGGTTCTGTCGTTCGTCGTCGTCGTCGTGGGCGGCATGGGCTCGCTGGGCGGCGCGGTGTCGGCGGGGTTCCTGCTTGGCGTCGTGCAGTCGTTCGCGTCGATGAGCTGGATTAAGGACATCGTCCCCGGCATCGACCAGATCATCATCTACCTGATCGCCGTGATCGTCCTGTTGACCCGCCCGCGGGGTCTGATGGGTCGCAAAGGCGTGATGGAGGGCTAGGACACGATGGCCAGCATCACGCAGTTCACTCCCTCGACCCCCCGGCGCGATCTCATGATCATGGGGATCTTCGCGCTGGTCGTGCTCACCGCGCCGATCTGGCTGATGCCGATCGGGGCCAGCTATCCCGACCTGCTGCAGCGTTTCGCCATCTTCGGTATCTTCGCGATCGGCTACAACCTGCTGTTCGGGCTGACCGGGTACCTGTCGTTCGGGCACGCGGCGTTCCTCGGCGTCGGCTCCTACGCCGCCGTCTGGATCTTCAAGCTGCTGACGATGAACGTCCTGCTCGCGCTCGCGTTCGGCATTCTGGTCGCGGCGGTGTTCGCGCTCGTCATCGGGTTCGTCGCGCTGCGCCGGGCGGGGATCTATTTCGCCATCCTCACGCTCGCCTTCGCGCAGATGTCCTACAACCTCGCCTACTCGGTGCTCACCCCGATCACCAACGGCGAGACCGGCTTGTCGCTGTCGAGCGACGACCCCCGGGCGCTCGACGCCCTGTTCGGCGCGCTGCCGGACGGCAACCCGTCGCCGACCCTGTTCGGGATCGAGATCACCGGCTACGCCGCGTTCTACCTCTGCGCGGTCATGCTGATCCTGGCGTTTTGGGTGTCGCTGAAGATCTTCCGCTCGCCGTTCGGGCTGAAGCTCCTGGCGATCA
>CAYFTI010000454.1:0-1565 GCA_964346065.1 uncultured Hyphomicrobiaceae bacterium | reverse complement strand
GCACGGCGCGCTGTTCATGCTGGGCGCGTTCGTCGCCGTCGGCGTGAACCAGCTGTTGAACATTTCCCAGAAGGTGCGCGACGAGAGCATCACCGCGTTCGAGGCCTACACCACCAAACCGTACCTCGAAATCTGGCTGGGTGATTTCGGCGCCACCATCATCGAGTTTTCGGTTCCGATCGCCGCCCTGGTCGCGATCCCGGTCATGCTGCTGATCGGCCTGGTGATGGAGCGCGGGCTGATCCAATACTTCTACAAGCGCACCCACGCTGAACAGATCCTGGTGACCTTTGGCCTGGCCATCGTGCTGGGCGAGGTGATCAAGCAGATTTTCGGTGCGAGCGCGATCCCGCAATCCGCGCCCGACGCCGTTGCCGGAGCCGCCCCGCTGGGGGCGATGCTGGGCCTGAGCGAAAACCTGACCTACCCCTGGTGGCGGCTGGTCTATCTGCTCAGCGCGTTCTTGATCGTCTGCGCGGTGTTCGCGTTCCTCAAGCTGACGACTTACGGCATGGTGGTCCGCGCGGGCATGGCCGATCGGGAGATGGTCGGCCTGCTCGGGATCAATATCCAGCGCCGTTTCACGGTGGTGTTCGGCATCGCCGCGATCGTCGCCGGCGTGGCCGGTTGCCTCTACACCCCGATCCTGCCGCCCGACTACCACATCGGCATGAACTTCCTGGTTCTGTCGTTCGTCGTCGTCGTCGTCGGCGGCATGGGCTCGCTGGGCGGTGCGGTGTCGGCGGGTTTCCTGCTCGGCGTTGTCCAGTCTTTCGCGTCGATGAGCGTGATCAAGGACATCGTTCCCGGCATCGACCAGATCATCATCTACCTGATCGCCGTCATCGTCCTGTTGACCCGCCCGCGGGGTCTGATGGGTCGCAAAGGCGTGATGGAGAGCTAGGGAACCATGGCCAGCATCACGCAGTTCAATCCCTCGACCCCCAAGCGCGACCTCGCGATCATGGGGATCTTCGCGCTGGTGGTTCTGACCGCGCCGATCTGGGCGACGCCGATCGGGGCCAACTACCCCGACCTGCTGCAGCGCTTCGCCATCTTCGGCATCTTCGCGATCGGCTACAACCTGCTGTTCGGGCTGACCGGGTACCTGTCGTTCGGGCACGCGGCGTTCCTCGGCGTCGGCTCCTACGCCGCCGTCTGGATCTTCAAGCTGCTGACGATGAACGTCCTGCTCGCACTCGCGTTCGGCATCCTGGTCGCGGCGGTGTTCGCGTTCGTGATCGGGTTCGTCGCGCTGCGCCGGGCGGGCATCTACTTCGCCATCCTCACGCTCGCCTTCGCGCAGATGTCGTACAACCTCGCCTATTCCGTGCTGACCCCGATCACCAACGGCGAGACCGGGCTGTCGCTAGCGGGCAACGATCCCCGGGCCCTGGATGCGCTGTTCGGCGCGGCGCAGGGAGGCAACCCGTCGCCAAGCCTGTTCGGGATCGAGATCACCGGCTACGCGGCGTTCTACTTCTGCGCGGTCATGCTGATCCTGGCGTTCTGGGTGTCGCTGAAGATCTTCCGCTCGCCGTTCGGGCTGAAGCTCCTGGCGATCA
>CAYFTI010000453.1:0-1567 GCA_964346065.1 uncultured Hyphomicrobiaceae bacterium | reverse complement strand
TGACCGCCACGGCCGGCGGCGTGCCGGACAGAATCTGGCCGGTCATCATGCCCGGCAGACTGACGATGCCCGCGGCGGCCATCGCATTGACGACCGGAATCAGGCCCGAGCGGACCGCCTCGCGCCGGATTACTAGCCGACGTCGCCACCGATCGCGACATCGAAAGCGTGCCAATGTCGAACGCCCACCCGCCGCCAAGCCGGGATTCTGATGACCGCTCCGACATACTGGTAATCCTTCAACTCGTCTCATGGTCCGGTTTTCGATCATACCGCCGGGCGCCGGGCGTCCAAGCTCTTGTCGACATCGCGGGTTGAAGGAGGGGAGTTGAAGGAGATTGCGCATCAACCCCGAATTCGGTATCTTTAAGGTGAAGTTGGCGATGTGGGAGGAAAATATGGGGACAGGTTCAGTGTTTCGTTCAAAAACGCTCATCACAGTGTTCGCGACTGCCATTGGCGTGGCCACGATGGCTCCGGCACAAGCGCCTGCGGACAACAGACCATTCATCATCGACTTCCAGAAGGCAGATGCATTGCGCGATGGCGATCTGAGCCAGCTCGAGTATTTCGAACGGTGCGCTGTCAAAGAGCCGGTATGCGCGATTTTCGCTGGCACGGTGCTCCGCAACCACGATCGCCTCGGCGACGCGGGCCGTCTTTATAGGCTCGCGCTAGCCAACGGCGACAAGCGCGCCGCCACGAGCCTTGCCGTGATGCATACCGAGCGGAAAGCCCGTGTCGAGGCCTATGCGTGGAGTCACCTCGCTTACGTGCTGTCAGATCCCCGGCGAGACCTGTCGGAGACCGAGACGGCCAAACTGCTGAGCTTCCGCTATCTGGCGACGAACTATCAGGCCATGACCGGAAAGCAGCGCGACAAAGCAGAGCTTCGAGCAATGACACTCGTCGATGAATGGATTCCTCGCCTATACGAAAAGACCCAGCAGCAGCCGCACGAAGGCAAGGCGCCGGAGACAACGGCTTTCGAAGGCGTTCTGGAAATCGTCAAGCGACAGAATCCGCGTTATCCGAGAGGTCTGGCAATGGAAAGGTTAACGGGATTCGCCACCGTTTACGCGCTGGTCGGGCTTGACGGGCGGGTCATCAATGCGATCCCGCTCGACTATAACCATCTCCTCTTCGCCAGAGCAGCGGTGAAGGCTGTGGAAAAATGGCAATTCCGCATCACCGACCCGGAACGAGTCGAACCGGTGCCGATCACTCAAACAGTTGAATTCGTGCTGAATGACCTCGCAAGCCGCTGATAAAAATTAGGTTTCCCGGCCTTTGGACCGCAGCGCCCGGGCCGCCTCGATCACCCTCGCCTCGTCCGGCAGCATCAGTTTGGCCGCATCCCCCAGCGGAATGTAGCAGTCGACGCCGGTGACGCGTTTGATCGGGCGGTCTGCGACGCCGTGTTCGACCAGTGCGGTGACCACCGCCTCGCCGATGCCGCCGTCGGGGCGGCCTTCGTCGAGTACGAGCACCGCATTGCAGGCGCTCGCGTGCTCGGCGATCGACTCGGTGTTCAGCGGCTTCAACCAGCGCAGGTCGAGGATGCGCG
>CAYFTI010000452.1:0-1569 GCA_964346065.1 uncultured Hyphomicrobiaceae bacterium | reverse complement strand
TACGTCGAAGAGAACACCGCGGCATACAGTCAGGCGCTTCAGGCGGCGCAGAAGCGGATGCATTACTCGGAGATCGTCGCGTTCATCTGCGATGCGATCATCGCCTCAAGCGCCGATGAAGATGCGACGAAAGCGGCCATCATGTCATTGCCGGACGCGTGGCGGCATCGAGGAAATTTTCGTGGGAAGTCGTCGCCCGATCGGGCGCTGGATTTGCTGGTCCGCCTTCCGATCATGACCGCGCGCCAGCTCTCCAAAGAGCTCGGGGTGTCGTTCCAAGCAGCGTCCACGGCCCTGAAGTCGCTCGAGCGGGCGAGGATCGTTCGCGAGCGCACCGGGTATGTCCGGAACCGTGTCTTCGCGGCCGAAGAGGTGGTCGCCTTGCTGTCGCGGCCCTTCGGGCAAGCCCCGGAGATCGCGCTCGAAGGCGCGCGCGACGTGCTCCGCGCCAGCGATCGGTAGTTGGTTCGAAGAACCTTCCCGAGCCTTCCGGGCTCCCGAAAAATAGTCGGCAACGGTAGCCGAACAAAACGCGCAATTTCTGCGAACTTCAGCGGTCTGTCCCGCCCGAAATCCGCGCTTAAAACGGCTTGCCCCCGGAACCCTTCGGGCGACCGCGCGACAACGCTCATCGGCCATATCTGTGACACGGGACAGCGTAAGGCCGTTGAGACTTTTATCTTTCAGTGCGCATGCGGCGCCGAACGGCGGGGTGCCCCCGCCGTTCGCCGCCTAACTGTGTGGCCGTAACCCTACCCTTCGCGTAACTGCTTGAGGACCTGTTCGGCGACGTCGACCCGGACAGTCCCCTGGCGGCGCAATTCTTCGGCGACCCGATCGACTTCATCGCCCTTGGCCCCGGCCATGAGCGCAATGTTCTGAGCGTGCAGAGACATGTGACCCTGCTGAACGCCCGTGGTCGCCAGAACTCGGAGTGCGGCGAAATTCTGCGCCAGGCCGACGGCCGCCATCAGTCTTGAAAGGTGCCCGGCGCTGCGAACGCCCATGATCTCCAAGGCTGCCTGGGCGGTGGGGTGCAATTTCGTCGCGCCACCGATCAGGCCAACCGCGAGCGGAATCTCGATGGTACCGACAAGGTTGCCGTCGCCGTCCGCCTCCCAGCACGTGAGGCTCCGGTATTGGCCCGACCGAGCCGCGAAGGCGTGCGCCCCCGCCTCGACGGCGCGTGTGTCGTTGCCCGTTGCAAGGACCATGGCCGTGACGCCGTTCATGATGCCCTTGTTATGAGTCGCCGCCCGGTAGGGATCGGCATCGGCAAAAGCGAAGGCCGACAGCATCCCGTCACGTACCTCGGCCCCGCCGATCTCGTCGAGCGACCATACCGCGCGAGCGCGCGCCAGCCGCCGGTCGGCGAGGTTCGACAGGATGCGGAGGTAGGTTTGAGCCCCGGTCCACTGCCGAATGTGCGGCGCCAGGGCCTCGGCCATGGAGTTGACTGGGCATGAGGTCGTAGAGCGTGCAGCCCTGGCGGAACAGCGAGTGGACGCGCTGCATCGCCGTGTTGCTTTTCAGCAGCCGGTCCATGCCCAGGCCCTCTCCAGCCTCGCC
>CAYFTI010000451.1:0-1585 GCA_964346065.1 uncultured Hyphomicrobiaceae bacterium | reverse complement strand
ACCGGGCTCAGCCGAGGATGTACTGCCCGCCGTTCGCCGTGATCGTCGAGCCGGTAATGAAGCCTGCATCCTCGCTGGCCAGGAAGGTCACGCAGCGCGCGATCTCTTCCGGCTTGCCGAGCCGGCCAACCGGGATCTGCGCGATGATCTGGTTCAGCGCCTCCTCAGGCACGTTCGCCACCATGTCGGTATCGATATAGCCCGGGGCGACCGTGTTCACCGTGATGCCCTTGCGCGCGGTCTCCTGCGCCAGCGCCTTGGTGAAGCCGATGATGCCAGCCTTCGCGGCGGAATAGTTGGTCTGGCCCATCTGCCCCTTCTGGCCATTAATCGAGGAGATATTGACGATCCGGCCATGGCCCCGGTCGCGCATGCCGGCGAGCACCGGGTTGGTCATGTTGAACATGGAGCTCAGGTTCACGCGGATGACGTCGTTCCACATCTCGGGCGTCATCTTGTGAAACATCGCATCGCGCGTGATGCCGGCGTTGTTCACGACCACGTCGACCGGGCCGAGATCGCTTTCGACCTGCTGAAGCCCGCTCTCGCACGCGCTATAGTCGCCGACATCCCACTTGTAGACCGGGATGCCGGTTTCGCTCTGAAACGCCTCGGCGGCCTGATCGTTGCCGCCGTAATTCGCCGCGACCGAATATCCGGCGTCCTTCAGGCCGACCGCGATTGCGTGCCCGATCCCGCGTGTGCCGCCGGTGACGACTGCTACCCGTGCCATACGTGTTTCCTCCGCTCGATTCCGCGTGATCTGCCCGTTTGTCACGCTTGGGTGGTTTGCAGGTGGTGCCCGCGGCGCGCACGGCCGCGGACCAGTTCCGATATCAGTCGCGTTCCACGCACATGGCGATACCCATACCGCCGCCGATGCACAGCGTGGCGAGACCGCGCTTGGCATCGCGCTTCTGCATTTCGTGTAGCAGCGTCACCAGGATGCGGGTCCCAGAAGCGCCGATCGGATGGCCGATGGCGATCGCGCCGCCATTGACGTTGACCTTGTCAGGGTCCCAGCCGATGCCCTTGGTGACCGCGCAGGCCTGAGCGGCAAACGCTTCGTTCGACTCGATCAGGTCGAGTTGCTCCGGGGTCCAGCCGGCTTTTTCCAGGGCCAGCTTGGACGCCGGGATCGGCCCCGTGCCCATGATCGACGGGTCCACGCCCGCATGTGCCCAGGACGCGATCCGCGCCAGCGGCTCCACACCGCGCCGCTGCGCTTCGGCCTCGCTCATCAGCACCACGGCGGCCGCGCCGTCATTGATGCCGCTGGCGTTGCCGGCTGTCACGGTCCCGTCCTTGGCAAAGGCCGGGCGCATGCCCGACAGACCCTCCGCCGTCACGCCCTCGCGGATATGTTCATCCTCCTCAACGACCGTATCGCCCTTCCGGCCCTTGATGGTGACGGGGACGATCTCGTCCTTGAAGCGCCCGGCCTTCTTGGCGGCCTCGGCCTTGTTCTGCGAGGCGGCCGCGAACTGGTCCTGCTCCTCGCGGGTGATCTGCCATTTCTCCGCGACGTTTTCCGCCGTGTTGCCCATGTGATAGCCGTTGAAGACGTCCCACAGACCGTCCTTGA
>CAYFTI010000450.1:0-1588 GCA_964346065.1 uncultured Hyphomicrobiaceae bacterium | reverse complement strand
CTCGAACAATCCCGGCGCGGCTTCCGTTGTGGTCGCAAATGTGGTCGCAAAGTTGGGCTGCTGTCGGCAATTCTGCTGGCCGGAAATACAATGGCCCAGACCCAGGGTCCGGTGGAACCCGAGGCTGGACCCCGCCCGGCCGAGATGGATCCGATCGAGGTGCTTGGCAGCGTTGAAACATCGGCCCAGACGGCCGCGCGGTTGAAGGCCGGCGCGCCCAACGCGATGGAGGTCATCGATGCCGAGCAGCTGCTGCAATTCAACGAGCAGGCGCTTGGCGATGCGCTGCGACGCCTGCCCGGGGTTACGTTCGACGGCGCCAACCGTGCGCGCGAAGTGCGGTTACGCGGCCTGCCGGGCGAATATACGCAGGTGCTGATCAACGGCAGGCCGATGATCGACGGCGAATCCCGGCGCAGTTTCGAGGTCGACCGGATTCCCACCGGCCTGGTCGAGCGCGTGGAAGTGATTCGGGCGCCGCGGGCGATCTACAACGCCCAGGGTGCGGCGGGCACCGTCAACATCGTGCTGAAAAATGGTGTGGACTCATTGTCGGATACCGAGCTGGCGGTCGGCGCCGGCTATCTGGAAGACAACGATGAACTGGGCGAGGCGACGTTTTCGCACGGAGAAAGAATCGGCGCCCTGGAAGCAGCGCTGGCCGGTTCGCTGCAGCGCTTTCGGCGCAGCGAGAGCAAGGATGAATTCGAATTCGATGCCGGCGGCGTACCCGACGGTGGCGTCCTTGAACTCAACGAGCGGCGTTTCGACCAGGTCAACCTGATTCCGCGTTTTGCCCTGCAGACCGAAAGTGCCGGCCGCTTTGAATTCGACCCGTTCTATCTGCGCACCAAGGAATTCCGGGACGATATCGAGACCGACCTGGAAGACGATCAGGCGACTATCGACAGGGTCAGCGACGAGCGACGCGAAAGAGTCAGGGAAAGCTACGGCTTTCGCGGCGACTGGAAGCGTGCCATCGGCGCATCCGCGCGGCTGCGCGTGGGCTTCGACTGGCAGCAGGGCGAAACCGATACCGAGCGCGACGAAACCCGCTTCAACGCCGACGGCAGTATCGACCGCGAGCGGCAGCGCACCGAGCTGATCGACCTGTCATTGATCCGGCCGGAAGCCGCCCTGAGCATTTCCGCCGGGGCCCACGACATCAGCTTCGGTGTCGGCGCCGAGCTGCGCGAACACGATGAAACCAATTCGGAGATTCGAAACGGCGAGTTGCGACCGCCGCGCGAGGATCGCATCTTCGATATCGACGAGGACGTGTTGTTCGCGTTCGCCGAGGACGTCTGGCAGCCCGCTGAACGTCTCGGCGTGACCGGTGGCTTGCGCCTGGAAAGCTCCGATACCGAAACGACCGATTTCTTCGGGGCGACCACCTCGGAGGACGTTGCATTCCTGCTGCCTTCGTTGAACGCGGTGTTCGCCGCCGCACCCAATACCGATGTGCGCCTCGGCATTGCCCGGACCTTGCGCCGCCCCGACCTCCGGTCGCTTTCGCCGGCCGTCGACGAAGAAGACGGCACCCCCGCCGAGCCGGATGAACAGGGCAACCCGAACCAGGAGCCCGAAT
>CAYFTI010000449.1:0-1591 GCA_964346065.1 uncultured Hyphomicrobiaceae bacterium | reverse complement strand
CCAAGCGAAGGCTTGCCGGCGGCACCCAGGCAATCGGTGCTTGAGGCCGATTGGGCTCGCCCTTGTAGTGGGGAGTTTCGCCAAGAGCCTCGACCATGCGCTCGAATGCTTCCCGATTTTCGGCCACAACCGGCACAAAGCCAGTGCGTGCCGCCCAGCCGCCCAGTTCGGCGTTCGAGATGCAGCCGAATTCGAGGCTGCTGACCTCGCATTGCACGCGTGTGGCGTCACGCAGGTGAAAGGCGGCGTGCGCATCGCGTAACTTCACCTGATTTGTCGCGTCTTCGCCCTCCAACCAGCCTGCCGGCAGGGGCAGGCCGGCGCGCACGGAATAGCTCGAACGCAGCGCTGCCGAGTTGAACGCACAGTTCTCGTCGGCCTCTAGGCAGGTCGACGCTCCTAGTTCGATCCGGTCGAGCGCGCCGAGCGCGATATCCTGGAATACGCCGAGTACCTCCAGCGCCGACACGCCGCCCAGACCTTCGTCTGCAACGAGAGGCGCGCCGGTCAGCGGCTTGAAGGAAATGACACACTCCGACGGGGTTGTCTTGCCGCTGCACTCTGCGACCGGCACCGTGAAGTCTGCTGGTTCGGCAAAAATGGCGCCGATGTCGTCATGCAGCGTGCGGTACACCCCCCAGGCGGCGGCGATTTCGTCGACCTCGCCAGCGTTGGCGGTCAACTCCGCGCCTCGCGGGAAGTTCTCCAGCACTTGATAGGGCGTGATCTCAAGCCCGTAGAGCTTGCCGGCCTCCAGCGCATCGTTTGCCAGGTTCTTGACGCGCTCCTTGATCGCATCGGCGTTTTCCGGCAGTTCGTTGCCGCTGCCGCCGGCTTGGTAGAAGGAAATACTGCTTTTCGACGACTGCTCGCCGCTCGCCGTCGAGGCGGACAACGCGGCATCGACCTTCACGCCCCAACCGGAGCCGGAAACCTTTGACTTGATGGATTCCTTCGTCTTCTTGCTGCGTGTGGCGATGTCGATCACCGCAAACGCTTCGGCTCCCCACATCGTCGCGGAAACGAAGCCTTCGCCGCAGGCCTCCTGAAAGGCGGCCAGGTCGTCTCGGGCGAGGGTGGCGGCCGCATCGGTCAAAGAAACCGCCCGGCCGAGATGGTCGCCCTCAGACACCGTCGGCGCCGTATACTCGGCCGCGTTGCGCACTTCCGCATGAACCACATACGTCGTCGAGAAGGAAGTGATCTGGGTGTTTTTCGCGAAGCTCGCCTTGCCCGAAGCCTCGTAGGCGACCGTCTTCACCGTTACCGATGACGAAATGCCCATCGATCGCGCCAGCGACTGACTGTCCCGCGTCTCGGTGATCGACACAGTGGTCTCCTGCGCCGGATCGTCGCCGATCTCGAACTCGACACATTCGGTCGGGATCGGTTGGCTACGGTCAACGCTCCATCCCCAACCGAGATCGACGCCGGTTTCGGGGGCCTCGACCATGAAGGCCTCGCTGACAGCAGCTTGCTCGAACCGCTCGGTCGCAGAAGGTCGCCGCGCGAAGCTCCTTCTATCGGCCTCGGCGTTTTCCGCGCCGTTGCTTCCATCTCGCGAACCCGAGAAGTCCTCTATTTCGTCGCA
>CAYFTI010000448.1:0-1594 GCA_964346065.1 uncultured Hyphomicrobiaceae bacterium | reverse complement strand
GCGCATGTTGACGCTGGAGGCCGAGGAAACAAGCATGCTGTTGCCGTCGGCGAGCGCGCCAGTTCAGCACATAGGAGTGGCTCGTGTTGAGTTCCAGCGCGCGCACTAGGGCTTGGTCGGCCTCGTCGAAATCGCGCTGCAGCGTGAGCATCAGCCAGCGCAAGGCATGTGCGCTGGCCAGGTCCGAATTGATATTCAGGGCGCGTTCAAGCAATGTCTCCGGCACTCATGTCGGAAAACGGCAGTACCGCGATCGAAGCCGACCCAGGCGTATCGCCGATGTCGGATTCCAGCCCGATGGTGCTCCAGGCCATCCAGCCAAGCACCACCGCCATGGCAGCGACGGTCGCGACGCTCAGGATGTTGACAATGCGCGAAGTGATCGATGGCGCCGCATCCGATGCGCCCGTGCGTCGCCGATGGCGATACTCGAGCGTCCATGCAACCAGCAGTGTCGCCGGAAATCCAGCGGCCAGCAGCAACACCAGCGTGCGGAAGATCCACGCTGGCGCGGCGAAGTTTTCCAAAAAAATATCGGCAACCTGGATCAGCAGCCAGGCGATTACAAAATAACTGGCGCCGATCCTGAAGGTATTGCTGCGCTTGAATCCTCGTAATAACTGGATGACGCTCTCCCTGGCAACGACGTTACGTGGCTATTTATCGAAATTCTAGGTCGGAAGTTTAGCAGCGCCGCGTGCCTGGATATGGCACCGGAGACGTCGGGATGTGAATGAAGAGCCGCCGCCCGACTCATGAAGAATTCGTGAATCGTGATGCCCATCACAGTTTAACTGCGATATGCCCCTTGACATCAGTGAACGCTGCGTGCGAACTTAAGTAGAACGGGTAGTCGACGATGTTTATCCGGGCAGAATTTTAGGCGGATGTAAGCGTTGGAAACTACCCAGGGAACTGAAACTCGAGGGAGTTCGGTTGGCCACGGGACAGGATTTGGTGCCTGTCCGGTTTGGGGGTTGGCGTTAGGAGGCAGAGGGCCTGCTTCGAGTGCAGTCATCGCTGAGTGGTTACTGAAAGCCCTTCTTCGACTGCGGAGAAGCGGGTTGCACCACGATAGACGATCAATACCGCGGCGGGACCCGCGGAACTTTAGCCACCGATGCGTGATCGGGCAGTATTTCCTTGCTCTCATCCTGCTTCTGGTCGCCGCCGCCGCGCTTGCGCAGACTCGTGTGGTCGAGCGCTATATCCACGATGCGGCCGGCAACATCGTCGGGATCGAAAGCGTTGTCGTCGACGGCCCGCCCCTGATCGACTCGATCGCGCCCGGTCGTCTGTTTGCCGGCTCGCGCCGGGCGTTCGAGATCACCGGCCAAAATCTTCTCGGTGCCGATATCGAGGTTGCACTGCCCGGCATCTCGGTGGACAGCGTGGAGACGAATCCGGCTTCGCTGCGTTTCCGGCTCAGCGCCAGTGAAGATGTGGTTACAGGAACCGCCGACCTCCTAGTTACAACCCTCTCTGGCACGGACTCGACCCAGATCACGGTTCGGCCCGGCCTACCCGAACTGATCGCGAAGCCGCTGCCGCTGGTGGTGGGCGCCGACGGCGGAGAGGGCACGCTGCAGGTCAC
>CAYFTI010000447.1:0-1599 GCA_964346065.1 uncultured Hyphomicrobiaceae bacterium | reverse complement strand
CGCGCGCGTATTCCTGCGCGTTCAGGCCGTGCTCGGCGACCAGGGCGTCGGTGATTTCGGGGTTGGGTTCGCTCACGACAGCGCCTCCACCAGGCCGTCGAACATCGCGATGCCATCGGTGCCGCCCAGCGCGGGATCGGCCAGGCGCTCGGGATGCGGCATCATGCCAAGGACGTTGCGCTGCTTGTTGTAGATGCCGGCGATGTTGGCGACCGAGCCGTTCGGGTTCGCTTCCGGCGTGACTTGACCCAAAACGTCGCAGTAGCGGAAGGCGATCCGCTCCTCGTCCTCCAGCCGCCGGCGACCGTCATCGTCGATGAAGTAGTTGCCGTCGCCGTGCGCGATCGGGAAGACCACGCGCTGGCCGGTCGCGTAGTTGCGGCTGAACACGCTGTCGTGCGTCTCGACCTCCAGGCCGACGTCCTTGCAGATGTACTTAAGCGAATCGTTGCGCAGCAGCCCGCCCGGCAGCAGGCCCGCTTCGATCAGCACCTGGAATCCGTTGCAGATGCCGAGCACCGCCGTGCCCTTCTCCGCGCGCGCCTTGACGTCGCGCATGACCGGCGAGTGCGCCGCGATCGCGCCGCAGCGCAGGTAGTCGCCGTAGGAGAAGCCACCCGGCAGGACGATCAGGTCGACGTCAGGGACGGTGCTGTCCTTGTGCCAGACCATGTGCGGCCGCAGGCCGCTGGCGCGTTCGAGCGCGCGCGCGACGTCGCGGTCGCAGTTGGAGCCGGGGAAGACGATGACGGCGGCTTGCATTTTACAGGTAACTATTATCTATCTTTGGTGATCTCGGTTCTAACGCGCACATTTACGACATGGTAACCTTTTTGTTTGATATCATTCTTTGCGTCTTTCTCCGAAAAACCGACTCTTGGCTTTCCCGTTTCAGCGAATTTTCTTAGGAATATCCAGGAGTTTGAGCTCAAGCCTTCGATGCCCTCAGGTACACGCTTGTTGGGTGTAATCAAGTACATGAAATCATTGTATGGGTTTTTCCATACATGAAACTCAATTTCGTCTTCTTCGTGTGTTTCCGCGTACTCGTCGCCGGTGTTATTGACCCGTGCGCCAAACCAGTCGTGTTTTTTACTAAGATTGCTCATGGACGTCGCTGCCTCTTCCGGCTACCGCTGATACCCAAACAGGTCATTATAGAACATGGCAGTTTCTTGGTCGTTAGCCCAGAAGGCGGTCACGATGAACGTGTAGCTGCCACGGTCAATGAAGATAACTTTTACCACTCTCCCCTGGTATTCAGCTAGGATGGCCTCACGAGGTTCGTTGTCGGAGTGCTCATAGTCATCTTCGGATATCGAGGGTTCGTCGAAAACCCGAACGACGTCCTCAAGATCTATCCCGTGCTTATTTTTAACCTCTCGACGCTTTCTATCTGACCATGAGAACCCTGACATGATCGGGTCGATTTCTCACCCGATCTCGATGTCGTAGTTCTCGATCACCGTGTTGGCGAGCAGCTGGTCGCACATCTGCCGGACCCGCTCGCGCGCGGCCGTTTCGTCGGTGTCGGTCAGTTCCAACTCGAACACCTTGCCGGCGCGCACGCCCTCGACGCCGTCGAAGCCGAGCTGGCTG
>CAYFTI010000446.1:0-1600 GCA_964346065.1 uncultured Hyphomicrobiaceae bacterium | reverse complement strand
CCCGGGCCGTTTTTGCATCGATCGTGGAGACAGCGTCGATCCGGCGCTTGCACCATTCCCGGAGTTTCGCCACGCTAGTGCAGTGACACAGACACTTGATCCACGTTTGCAGCACGCTCGCATTCAAGTGTCTGTGTCGGAAACTGCACTAGGAACAAATTTTGGTAGTGCATCTTTGACGCTTTCATTCGCTCTGGGACTCGCGGCTCGGTCAAGCGAATGAATGCGTCGATGCACTAGCTTGCCCGGAGCGTGAGGGGTTTGGGATACCAAGCAAATGACCGTTCTCAATATCGGCAAAGCGCAAAAGACGATCCCTGAAAACCCTTATGTCGGGCTATTCGCGACATGCCTCGTTGACTTGTTCCGCCCGGTGGTCGGTTTTGCCGCGGTGAAGCTGCTTGAAGAGGCGGGCTGCAGCGTTGACGTGCCCGCCGCGCAAACCTGCTGCGGTCAGCCGGCTTACAATTCCGGCGATCGCGCCAACACCAAAGCCATCGCGCGCCAGGTGATCGACGCGTTCGAGCCTTTCGATTTCGTGGTGGTGCCCTCGGGCTCGTGCGGCGGGATGCTGAAAAAGCATTATCCCGAACTGTTCGCCGAAGACCCCGAAATGCGGCAGCGCGCCGCCCGGTTCGGCGCCAAGACCTTCGAGTTGGTCGCGTTTCTGCGCGATGTGATGAACATCGACGTCGTGAACGCGCATTATGACGGTGCGGTCACCTATCACGACAGTTGCACCAGCCTGCGTGAGCACAGCGTCAAGCGACAGCCGCGCGAATTGCTCGATTCGGTTGATGGCCTTGAGTTCCGCGAGGCCAAGGATTCGGAAGTGTGCTGCGGTTTTGGCGGGCTGTTTTCGGTGAAATACCCGCAAATCTCCAATTCGATGGTCAGCGACAAGGTCGAGCGGCTGAGCGCGACAGGGGCGTCGCTTGTGCTGTCGGGCGATCTGGGCTGCCTGATGAACATCGCCGGTAAGGCCGCGCGCGAAGGCCATGACATTCAAGCACGCCACATCGCCGAGGTGCTCGCCGACATGACCGACGAACCGCCGATCGCGGGAGTGCGTGAATGAAACCGACCTCGCATGACTTCAAGGCCAACGCAGCGCGCGCGCTCACGGACGAACAGCTTCAGCGCGCGCTCGGCAATATCGGCGAAGGCTTCGTCAACAAGCGCGCGGCCGCGCGCGACGCGCTGCCCGAGTTCGACGCCCTGCGCGACCACGCCAAGGCCATCAAGGACCACACGATTGCGCATCTCGATCTCTACCTGGAGGAGTATGAGCGCAAGGTCACCGAGGCCGGCGGGAAGGTTCACTGGGCATCGACGGCCAAGGACGCCAACGAGATCATCACCTGGATTTGCCGCGACGCCGCCGCGCTGAGCGTGACCAAGGGCAAGTCGATGGTCGCCGAAGAGATCGGGCTTAACGAGGCGCTGGAGGCCGCCGGGCTGGAGGTCGTCGAGACCGATCTGGGTGAGTACATCATCCAGAACCGGCATGAGCCGCCAAGCCACATCATCGCGCCGGCGGTTCACCTCAACAAGGACCAGGTGATCGCGGATTTTCGCGCCAAGCACACCCATTTGCCGG
>CAYFTI010000445.1:0-1605 GCA_964346065.1 uncultured Hyphomicrobiaceae bacterium | reverse complement strand
TGCCCTCGATGGTGCAGAGCAGGTTCGCCGCCGCCATGGCCAGGCGCCGGTCGAGATACCCCTGCGTGTCCTGGGTAAAGTCCGCATTCATCTTCATGATGAAGGGATTGAAGGTCTGTTTGAGCCGGCCCACGGGATAATTATGCACGGTAAAGTTGTATTCCTGGGGAAGGAAGAACTTGGCGAAATCGATAAAGCGCCGGATCGCCGCGAGCGTGCCGCTCTCCTCCTGGATCCGGCCGATCGGCTGATCGCTCGTGTTCCAGATTTCCCATTCGTCGCGCAGCATGGATTTCAGGCCGCGGCGCTTCAGCGAACCCAGGTGGTATTCCTGGCCCGAAGTCACGTCAAACACGTCGTAGACGGCCGCCAGGTCGATAATGTTGCGCGCTCGGATGCGGACGAGCGGCTCGGTCTTTTCCGCGTCGGCATAGATCGTCAGGTCTTCCTTCAGCTTGAAGGCCTTCATTTTGCAGAATTGCACGAGTTCGCCGGCGGGGCTGAAAACGCGAACACGCGCTCCGAGAAACGCGAAGAAGTCGCGCCGGATCACAAACTGTTGATGCTGAAACGAGGGGTGAAGCTGGGCATAGTGCGGCTGGGGCGGCGCGGCGGCTTGCGCTTGCATCGGCGGTTCGCCCATGGGCGGATTAGCGCTCATTCGAATGTCCTCCACGGATAGCGGTGCATCCTTCTCACGCGTGAACCTTCCACTCCGCAATGAAAAAAAGGGTCATTGCCAGTCGCCGGAGAGCGTCACCCCAGCCCAGTGCGCCGGGTGGCGGTATTCCGGCCGGTTCTTCAGGCGGACCTGGGCGCGGCGCAGCGCCTCCGCCCGCGCCTCTTCTTCTGTATAGCGGTAGAAGTATTTGAATAGCAGCGCCGTGGAAATATCGTTCACGCGCCAGAGCGTCGTCATGAGCTGGCGCGTTCCCGCATAGACAAACGCGCGATTGAGCCCCACGATGTCGTCGCCGCTGCTGACACGGCCGAGCCCCGTCTGGCAGGCGGAGAGCGCCACCAGGTCCGCCCGCAGCCGCAGGCCGAAGATTTCCTCGGCGGTGAGCGTGCCGTCGTTTTCCTGGTCCGGCGAAAGCAGCACCGCGCTGAAGAGCGGCATGTCCGGATCGAACTCGCCGTGGCTGGCGATATGGACGATGCCATATTCCTCCAGGTGGTCGACGATCCAGCTTTCCGTCGCTTCCGGCCCGATGCGCAGTGTCACATCCGCGAAATCGAAGGTCAGCCGACGCGCTTCCTTCTCGGCAAAGGGCAGGTCGTACGCTTCTCCGTCTCGTTCGGGATTCCCAACGGCCAGGACACGTTCGTTCTCCGCCCTGTCGCGGCGGCGGCCGATTGTATAGCGCAGGACGCTGGCGCTCGGCGTATAGAAGATCGCCGCCCGGTCGATCAGGTGTTCGCCCGGGCCAAGCCTCAGCGGCGCAAAGGGCAGCGTGTGCAACTGGCGGTGCGGCACAATGCCGATTGTCTCCACCCCTTCCAGCGCAGGCAGCATCGGCCGGATCAATCCATCGGCCAGGCGGCCGAGATCGGCATCCACGTCTTCAAAGTTTTGCAGCTTGATCCGTGTCGATCCTACCCCCG
>CAYFTI010000444.1:0-1612 GCA_964346065.1 uncultured Hyphomicrobiaceae bacterium | reverse complement strand
GGCGCTTCGGCAAGTCGCTGTTTCTGGATACGCTGGCGGAGCTGTTTACGGGCAGCGAGGGGCTGTTCGCGGGCCTGGCGGCCGAGGAGCACTGGGATTGGTCACGGCGGTTCCCCGTGGTGCGGCTCAGCTTCGGTGCGGGCGTGGTGCAGAGCGCCGCGGCGCTGGAGGTGCGTATCCGCGAGCTGCTGCGAATCAACGCCGAGGCGCTGGGGCTGGCGCTGCGGCAGGACGTGGACATCAGCGGGCAGTTCGCCGGGCTGATTCGCGAGGCGCATGCCAAGTGCGCCGCGCCGGTCGTCGTGTTGGTGGACGAGTACGACAAGCCGATCCTGGACAATCTCACCCGCCCGGAGGCCGCCCGGGAGATCCGCGACGGGCTGCGCAATCTCTACTCCGTCATCAAGGACAGCGACGCCCACATCCGCTTTGCCTTCCTCACCGGCGTGTCGAAGTTCAGCAAGGTCAGCCTGTTCTCGGGGCTGAACAACCTCAAAGACATCACCGTCGATGCGCGCTACTCGGCCATCTGCGGCTACACCGAGGCGGACCTGGACCAAGTCTTCGCGCCGGAGCTGGCGGGGCTGGACCGCGCGCAGATCCGCGACTGGTACAACGGCTACAACTGGACTGGAGAGGCGGTCTACAACCCCTTCGATGCGCTGCTGCTGTTCGATGCCCGCCAGTTCCGCCCCTGGTGGTTCGAGACGGCGACGCCGACCTTCCTGGTGGACCTGTTGCTGGAGCGGCAGGTCTACCTGCCGCAGCTCGGGCATCTGCAGAGCGATGCCGCCCTGCTCTCCAGCTTCGACGTCGAACAGATTGCCGTCGAGGCGCTGCTGTTTCAGACCGGCTATCTGACCATCGCGCGCGAGGAGCAGCGCTTCGGCGAGTATTGGTATCAGCTGCGCTACCCGAACCGGGAGGTGTACCAAAGCCTCAACAACAGCCTGCTCAAGGCTTGGACGCCCGGCGGGGCGACCACATTGGGCAATAAGCAGCGCTTAGGCGAGCTGCTGCTCAAGAACGACTTCGCCGGGATGGAGGCGCTGTTCACCGCCTTTTTCGCCGGCATCCCGAATGATTGGTACCGTAACAACCCCATCGCCCGCTACGAAGGCTATTACGCAAGCGTGTTCTACGCCTACTTCGCCTCCCTCGGCCTGGACCTGACGCCGGAAGAATCGAGCAACGCCGGACAGCTGGACCTGGCGCTGCGCTTCAACGGGCAGGTGTACCTATTCGAATTCAAGGTGGTGGAGCTGGCGCCGGAGGGGCGCGCCCTGGCGCAAATCAAGGACAAGGGCTACGCCGATCGCTACCGCGGCGACGGCCGGCCGATTCACCTCATCGGCGTCGAATTCAGCCGCGAGCGGCGCAGCGTGGTGGGGTTCGAGGTGGAGTCGACGGGTTGAGACCGCGCATGCCGATACGCTGCGGGGCGCGCCGGCACGGGCTCCCGCGCTGGACTTCGGTCCATCGCCTGCGAAGCCCGCGTCGGCGGCGTCCAACGCGCAGGCCATCAGCGCGCAGGCGTCGGCGCACAACGGCTCAACTGGCCTCCACCTCGGTGGAATCGCCGTAGGTCTCGATGCCCAGGCGGTCGGCGACC
>CAYFTI010000443.1:0-1619 GCA_964346065.1 uncultured Hyphomicrobiaceae bacterium | reverse complement strand
ATCGGGTTCGGCGGCGGTACGCTCGTCGCGGCATTTCGCGGCCGCGCTTTTGCCGCGGATCGCAAGCACGCGCTCACGATCCTGCTGTGTGCGTGGATTTGCCTGCCCGTATTTGCCGCCATCCCGATCCTGATCGCCACGCCGCTGCCCCTGAGCGCTGGCATTTTCGAGGCGGTGTCGGCCTTCACGACCACAGGTGCCAGCGCCTTGCCCCGGCTGGTTGACATGCCCCAGAGCATCATCTTGTGGCGCGCCCTGCTGCAATGGGCGGGGGGGCTCCTGACGCTGGTCAGCGCGATTGCCATCCTGTTGCCGATTTACGGCGGGGAGGGCTTCGAGTTGCGCGGCTCGGAGACCGGCGGCGACACGGGCGGTGCGCGCAAACAGTCTAACTATGCCTTGCGCGTCATCTTGCCGCTTTATGGCGGGCTGACGGCCGCGTGCCTCGTGCTTTTGCTGTTCGCGCGGATACCCGCCTTCGACGCGCTGTGCCTCGCGTTGTCGACCGTGTCCACCGGGGGTTTCATGCCGCGTGACGGGACAATCGCGCTTTATGGCTCGGCCATGGCCGAACTCGTGCTGAGCGTGTTCATGTTCTTCGGGGCGGTCAGCATCTTCTGGACGCATACGCTGCTCGGCGGGCGCTTTGGCCCGGCGGCGGCCAGCCGTGAGCCGCTTTACGTCGCCGGATTGATCGCGCTGGGCGGCCTGGCGATCACCACGCTGCTGTGGATACGTTTCCCGGCGTTCGATGCGGCATGGGTCCAATATCTCTCGCTGGGGCTGGCGGCGGCCGCCTCGCTCGTTACGACCACCGGCTTTCCGGTGAGCGAGGACGCGTTCGGGTTGATCCCGTTCATGCTGCTGGTTGTGGTCTGCGCGATCGGGGCAGGGCGGCTGTCAACGGCCGGAGGGATCCGGGTGTCGCGCTTCACGATGATGCTGTCCCAATCCTTTAACGAATTGAATCAGCTTTTGTTTCCGCACGGCATCCATCCAAGCACGCGCGCGGCGGGAACGCTGCGGCGCGTCACGATCTCCACCATCTGGGCGCTGTTCTTCCTGACGATGATCGTGCTGGCGATGCTGATCCTGCTGCTGGCCACGACCGGGATAAGCTTTCAGGGCGCGATGCTGGCTGCTGTCACGGCGCTGAGCAACGCCGGGCCGTTTTACGAGATCGGCCGCGTTGCGCATCTCTCGGCGGATGCCCCGGCAATCGGCGACATGTCGCCCCTGGCGCACGCGCTGTTGTGTGTCGCGATGATCCTTGGGCGCATGGAGCTGCTCGCGGTGTTGTCTCTGGCGCGGCTTTTGCTACAGCGGGAATAGGACATCCCGGCTCTTACTTTGCGTTTGCGATACCGCCGGGCCGGGGTGCTCCACGGTCAGTACATGCGCGTAGCACCAATTGCTCAAGTTTTACGCGATACCACATTAACGAAAGACGACACGCATCGCCGTGCAACGGTGAGGATTGACTGAGCGGCAAAAATTTTGCGGTTCTATCGTCTCAATTCCCGATTTCTGTCGTTTGGTTTTGGTATGAAACGCAAGCGGCCGAGGTGCCGTATAAACAAAAAAAGCGGAAAAACACGATATGCCTTCAGATCGCGGTC
>CAYFTI010000442.1:0-1633 GCA_964346065.1 uncultured Hyphomicrobiaceae bacterium | reverse complement strand
GCGTAGGCGTGGCAGATGCCCTTTCCTTCCGTCGAGCCGAGGCCGCCGCCCAGCGAATGGCGCTTCGCCGTGCCGGACGACGCGCAGGAGGCGTCATACTTCGCCGCGTCGGCGAGAATGCTCAGCTTGTCGATGATCGTGCGCTTGGCCATTGCTTTCTCCCACAGCGCGAACATACCGCGAACATTGGCGGCGGCCAAAGTGTTTTCCGATGGCGCGATGCCGCAGGTTGAAGCACTTTCAGCAAAAGCCGGTACCGGTTTTGGGGCCGAAGCCGCAGGCCGGCGCGAAGCGATGGAAATGGAAGGTCTACGCGCCGGCCGAGGCGAGAGACTTGCGGTCGAACGTCACCGCCTTGACGATGGCGTAGACAGGCGCGCCGGGCGCAAGTCCAAGCTCCGCGACCGTCTTGCGGGTGATGCGCGCGCGCAGGCTCGCCGCCCCTATATCGACGAGCGTCTCGGCATAGGCGGTGTCCGGCTCTTCCACAATCTCGCTGATCGTCCCGCGCAGCACGTTGCGCGCGCTGATGCCCGAGGGGCGCTGGGTCGCCAGCATCACGTCGCGGGCGCGCACGCGCACGCGGACTTGCGCGCCGAGGGCCAAGTCCGCGCGGGGGGCCTCGATCGGCTGTCCGGCGTGGTCCAAAACGGTAAGATGATAGGCGTCGTCGTGGCCGGTTACGGTGGCGGTCAGCACCGCGCCGGCCTCGAACCGCCCAGTCTCGGGCGCAAGGTCAAGCCGCGCGAGCACATCCGCGATGGGACCCTCAGCCGCAACGCGGCCTTCGGACAGCAATAGCATCCGGTCCGCCAGCCGGGTGACTTCGGCGATATTATGCGTGACGTAGATCGTCGGCACGCGGAACACGCGCGGCAGCCGCTCGATGTAGGGCAGGATATCGCCCTTGCGCTTTTCATCGAGGGAGGCGAGGGGTTCGTCCATCAGGATCAGGCGCGGACGCGCCAGCAGCGCCCGGCCCAGCGCGACACGCTGGCGTTCGCCGCCGGACAACTCCGTCGTGCGACGGGACATGAGCGGGGCCAGGTCCAGCGCATCGACCACATCGTCGAAATGGATCGCGACACCGTCATTCGCCCGGCGCGCGGCGTAACGCAGGTTGCCGCGCACGCTTAAATGCGCGAACAGCCGCGCCTCCTGAAAGACATAGCCAATACCGCGCCGATGCGGCCTTACGCGCCGCCCGTTGCCGTCCTGCCAGATTTCCTCGCCGAAGCGCACGACGCCCCGCGCCCGCTTCTCCAGCCCGGCAATGATGCGCAGCAGCGTACTCTTGCCCGAGCCGCTCGCGCCAAACAGCGCCGTCACGCCCTCAAGCGGCAGCGCGCAGTCGACGTCCAGCGCAAATCCGGGAAAAGCGATATCCACGTCGCATTGCAGGCTGGTCACGCCTGGCCTCCCGCATGGATCGGAAAGCGCCGGTTCACGGAATAGACGAACAGCAGCACCAGGAAGGAGAAAGTCAGAAGGATGGCGGAGAGGACATGCGCATCGGCGTAGTTGATGGTCTCAACATGCTCGTAGATCGCGATGGAGATCACCTTGGTCTCGCCGGGGATGTTGCCGCCGACCATCAGGACCACGCCGAATTCGCCGATGGTGTGCGCGAAGG
>CAYFTI010000441.1:0-1637 GCA_964346065.1 uncultured Hyphomicrobiaceae bacterium | reverse complement strand
TTCACAAATGTTCTAATTTCTGTCCGCTTTCTCAGCTTCGGTCCGGTTACCCCATATGGCCGAGGCGGCGCTGCCGCGCTCGGTGTTCCACGCGATCATCGACCGCATCAACGGGCGGCGCGGGCCGCCCGCCATGCCGGCGTCGGGATGATGGCTCCAGCGTTCGGTGGGCGGCGACCTGGCGCGGCCAACGGCCGAGGCATGCCCTCGCGAGACCAGATTGGGATCAGAATCCCGACGATCGCGCTCCGAAGCGGCGATATCGCGGCCTGGAGCGTCCGGACGCGTTCCCATCGCACCAAAAAAGCGGTTGCCGACGCGCTCTTGCCGCCCGCACATGGCCAAGTACGGACATCGGGAGAATGCCCGTCGTTACATCAACACGTGGTAAACGAAAGGTGATATGCGATATGGATACTGAAGTCTGGTCGCATGACGAAATTCTCAAGACTCTCGAAGATTTTGTCGCGGTATACAAACAGCGACCAATTCGCGATAATTTAGGTGGAATGCAAGCTCCGCACATGTTTGCTCTCTGGTTTATTGCACGAAAGCTAAAACCTGACACGGTTATTGAAAGTGGCGTTTGGCGCGGTTTGGGAACTTGGCTTCTACGAAGTGCATTGCCGGATGCAGAAATCCATGCGATCGAACCGTCGCCTCACTACATTCAACATCGCCCTACAGGTGTTTTTTACCATACTACAGATTTTTCTTCTCAGGATTGGCAGCGCCTTAATACTGATAAAACTCTGGTTTTTTTCGATGATCATCAGAATGCAATTAATCGACTACAACAGTGTCTTTGGTTCGGCTTTCGCCACATCATTTTTGAGGACAATTACCCCGCGAGCCAAGGCGATTGCTACTCTTTGAAACAAGCGCTGTCCGGCAGCGGTTTTACGCCAAATGTCTCTCAAAAAGTACGTCTCAGGGATCTTATGAACCGAATTAGAAAACCAGCACGACCCTCAGTATTTACAAAACCGGTCCAAGCAAATTTTCACGATGCCGCGTATTTGCGACGTAATGCCGAAATCTACTGGGAATTTCCGCCGATCGTGCGGGTTGAGCTCACACGTTGGGGTGACCCGTGGACAGATAATCGTTATCCCACTAAAGCCGCATTGCTGACTCAAGACGAAGCCGCCGCAATCGATCCCGTACTCATCGAGCAGGCAAGCTGGTACACTTGGTTGTGCTATGTCCGTCTGCAATGTCCGCTGACAGATGCTACGAATCAGTTAGCAGGCGAAACATGATTGCAGACAATCGTTTCAAAGGTATGATTAGTTTGCGGATTGCCTCTCTAGAACGCCCAAGTCGGGCGGGCTGTCAATCCGCGTCGGAATTTGACCCCTCGTGTTGCCTCACCCGCCGATTCTACTTGCAACCTTGATGTCGATCGTCGGTGGTTGGGGTGGTGGCGCCGGCGGGGTTGTGGGCGACGCGCCAGCGTCGTCCAGCAAATCCAGCGGCCGGGTCGAGCGCAGCAGCGCGGCGGTCGCGGCAACGATTTGCTTGGCGCGACTGGCTCGAAGCAAGCGGACGGCGCGCTGGAAGGTCCGCTGCGAGACCTTCGCGAAGCGCTCGGGGTAGCGTTCCTCCAGGCGCTGGCGGACGGCGACGGCGGTGAG
>CAYFTI010000440.1:0-1643 GCA_964346065.1 uncultured Hyphomicrobiaceae bacterium | reverse complement strand
CGAAGCCCTTCATCAGGTCGGGCGCGGCCTCGCGCACCAGCTTCGCGCTCTCGCTGACGTCCTTCGCGGTCGCCGGAAAATCTGTGGCCATGTCGGTGGGTCTCCTCTCGGTGTGTTGGTTCGCGTTTGTCGGCTGGACGCGCGCTGGCAGAGCGGGAGACGCGGCGCGCTCCAAGCCACGCGTCGCCTTGTGGGCGGTTTTCGCCCCGCCGAGCGCCGGTATGGCGCGCGGGCAGGCTTTGATTTTTCGCGCTTTGAATATTTGACCCGGGGTCCCAGTGCAACCTCGCGGGTTTAAGGCCGTCTTACTCTGGCGGTGACGATCGGGGCGCGCTGGGCGATCATGGGGTGCTGTGGGACGATGAAGTCGCTTCCTGGTGCCCCTTGGGGTTGCGTGCCACCGCGAGTTCCCGTCTCAGCGCGGGTAAGGCTTGACCAGTTTTACAATTTAAGGTTAACGGCTATTTTACACGTACTGGTCGTAACGAGAGAGGTCATGCGACTGTTGGTTCTTGACAAGTTTGTCATATCAGCCGACCCTGTTGAGGCTGCGGCACGCCATGGATAGACGAGCGATGCCGATTAACGTGCGCAGCGACCAACCATACGGGGACCGGGTCGCGCGGCAGCTTGTGGGGTTACAGGGCACGCGGCGTACGCAGTTCCTCCACACGCTGAAGCGGATGAACGACAACGAAATCCCGACGCTCGATTGCAACGAGGTCCTGAATGCGCGCTACGAGACCTATCCGCTCAAGCTCGGCGATGGCGGCATGGTCCTGCTGGTCGACCTGGACAGCCTAAGCGGCGGCTGGACGTTGCTAGACATACTGGGGGTTGGAACAGCGGACACCGCGACGCTACGCCAGTGTCGGAACTTGGGAATCACGGAGCTGACTGCGGCGGCCGTGCCGACCCGCCTTTACGAGGCATGCTGCGCGGCGCACGCGCTGACTGCGCCGGCGCGCGAACGCCACAGCGGAAGGCGGTCCTGAGAAAGTTCAAACGACGGCGATCGGGCCGAGACCGGCTTTGGCTACAGGAGCGGCGGTGTCGGCCGGACGCAGACATTCTGAAACAAGGTGGGTAACTCCCATGATGGACGATACCGAGGAGCCGCAAAGCAGCGATTTGAAGACCAGTTCGGACCGGGAGGTCGGAGCGGGCGCTTCGGCGGACGACTTGCGTGCCGAGATTTTCGCGCGCGATCCGGAAGCGCGGGTCGCATGGGAGCAAAGCGCGCCACGCCGGCGCTTGGCCGACGCGTTGCTGGCGATGCGGCGCCGTGCTGGGCTGAGCCAACTGGACGTGGCCCGTGCCGCGCGCTGGAACCAGACGCACGTGGCGCGCATGGAGTCCGCGACCGGCCCATGGCCGACGCGCGAAAGCCTGAACGGCTATATCCATGCGTGCGACGCGTCGGCAACGGTCGGTCTGGTGATCGCGCACCCGGAAGATGGGACGGTGCACATCGATGCCGCCGTGGCGTTCGGCAATCAGCCCACCGACCGTCAGTTCGAGGCACTGACGGATGTCAGACTGTTCGAGAAGAGCGGAAAGACTGCGGTGGCTGCCTCGAAACATGAGGCGGCCGGCCGGACAATCGGAAAGGCACGCCATTCCAAGCCGGAGTGATGGCGATG
>CAYFTI010000439.1:0-1643 GCA_964346065.1 uncultured Hyphomicrobiaceae bacterium | reverse complement strand
CGGCCTGGACGGTGAGTTCGCGCACCCGCCGGATGACCTCGCTGGCCGCATCCAGTGCGGACTCTTCCGAGGCCAGCCGCTGCTCGGCGCGGCTGGAATTGTCGACGAAGACCTGCTGCTGGGCCACCGCGCGTTCGAGCTGCTGAATGCGCGCGGCGGCCGCCGGATCATCCGAGGGTTGGTTGACCTTGAGGCCGGTTGCGAGCTGTTGCTGGACCTCGGCCAGCCGCGACTGCTGATTGAGAATGCCGTTGAGGCCCTGTTGAAACAACTGCTGCGTTGAAATCCGCATGGCGTCTACCTCACCGCCGCCAGCAGCGACTGGAACGTGGTGTTTGCAGTCTGGATCACGCGCGCATTGGCCTCGAAGGCCTGCTGGAAGCGCACGAGGTTGGCGGCTTCTTCCTCAAGGTTGACCCCGCTGCGCGACTGCAGTGCCGAGCGCGATTGTTCCAGCAGCGCCGACTGCGCTTCCAGCGAGGTCTGGGCACCGGCCGTGGTGCCGCCGATCTGGGCCAGCAGGTTGTCGGCCTGTTCAAGCAGCGAGCGCGTGCCGCCTTCGAGGATGCCGGCCTCGCGCAGGTCCAGCATCTCGAGCGCGTTGCGGTTGTCGCCGGCCCCGCCCTGGTTGCCCTCGATGGTGAATTCGTCCCCGGCCACCGGGTTGCCCTCGATCTGCACGCGCACCCCGTTGACATCGATATCGTCACCGCTGGTGAACGCAATACCCGGTCCGCCGTTGATCTGGAAGGTGTTGGGATCAAGGAACGTGATGGTCGACGTCGACAGAATATTCGGATCGGTGGCATCCAGAATTTCGCCGCTGGAGATCGAGGCATCGCTGACGTTGCCCAGCCCGGCGCCGGTCCGTATCGGGAAGGCGGCCGCGATTTCGGACGGGTTGTCGATCAAATTGCGGAAGCCTTCGGCGGCCTGGCGCTGCGGCAAGATGCGAAAGCGATCGCCGGCATCCGGCGTGCCGTTGACCACGATCGAGAGCCCTTCGGCGACCAGCGGATCGCCGGCGGTGCCGGTGCCGCCGGGCGTGATCGTTGCGCCCGTGGTCAGGTTCTGCAGCTCGAAATTGGTGCCGTCAAAGCGCAGATCATAGTCCGCGGCGGCCAGCGAAGCGGCATCGGCAATATCGACATCCAGCGACGCGCCGCCGGTGTTGCTGGCAGCGTTCGCCGACAGCGGCGCACCGACGGCGAATAAGTCCTGGCCAAAATTGCCGTCGAGATCCAGCCCCTGCCGGTTGATGGCGTTGAAGCGCTCGGCCAGCGCAATCACGCTGCGGCCCAGATCGTTGCGGGCCGGATCGAGGACCTCGCGCCGGAAATCAAGCAGCCCGCCGAGATTGCCGCCGCTCAACTGCGCGGTCACGTCGATTCCACCGGCGGTAATCGCATTGGACACAGGGCCAAACGCTCCCGCGCCGGCCTCGAGCGCACTGGCCTGCTGACCCAGCACCAGCGTCTGGCCGTTGCCGATGAACACGTTCATGGCGCCGTCATCGGCCATGGTGGTGCCGACTTCGATTTCGCCGGCCAGCTCGTTGAGCAGGCGCTCGCGCTGGTCGAGCAGCTCGCCGGGAAAGTTGCCGTCGGCGGCGCCGGGCGAGGCGACGATGCTGGCGTTGACGT
>CAYFTI010000438.1:0-1650 GCA_964346065.1 uncultured Hyphomicrobiaceae bacterium | reverse complement strand
TCGTCGGCGCGCGCTTCGACATCCTGCCCGACTGGGTCATCCACTGCTCGGTGCCGCCCTACGAGGACGAACTGGGCATCGTGCTCGCGCACCAAAAGCAATGAGCGAAACGCAGGACCAGCACACCTGAGCGGTAGCGCGTCAACTTTTTGGCGACGCGAGAAAAACCGGCACCGACAACTGCAGGTGCCGCCCGTGGAAATTATTCGTCAGCGCCGGCCAGATAAACTTCCAGCCATTGCTGCTGCTCCCACAGCATGTGAAGCAATGAAGCGCGGGCGCGGTAACCGTGGCTTTCGTACGGCAGCATCACCAGCCGCGCCTGTGCACCCAGCCCCTTGAGCGCGTCGAACATGCGCTCGCTCTGCATCGGGTAGGTGCCGGAATTGTTGTCTTCCATGCCGTGGATCATCAGCATCGGCTGGTCGATCTTCTCGGCGTGAAAAAACGGCGATGCGGCGGTGTAGACCGGCTGGGCCTCCCAGAAGTCGCGCTCCTCGCCCTGGAAGCCGAACGGCGTCAGCGACCGATTGTAGGCGCCGCTGCGCGCAATGCCGGCGGCGAACAGGTCGCTGTGGGCCAGCAGGTTGCCGACCATGAACGCGCCGTAGGAATGCCCGGCAATCGCGATGCGATCGGCGTCAGCCACGCCTCGCTCAACCAGTACGCCCACGGCCGCCTCGGCGCTGGCGACCAACTGCTCGCGGAAAGAGTCGTTCGGCAGCGCATCGCCGACGCCCACGATGGGCATCTTCGGGTCGTCGAACACCGCATACCCCAGCGCCAGGTAGGGCAACGGGCCCCAGAAACTGACCTGGTTGAACTCGTACGGGGACTCGCGCACCTGGCCGGCAACCGAACTGTCCTTGTACTCCAGCGGATAGGCCCACATCAGCATCGGTAGCGGCCTCTCCGCTTCGGTGTGTCCGGGCGGCAGGTAGAGCGTGCCGCTCAGGTCCACCCCGTCGTCACGCGTGTACTCGATCAGCTCCTTCTCAATGCCGGTTAGCTGCGGATGCGGGTGCGGGAATTCACTGACCTGAGTAAGCGTGTCGGCTTCGAGGTCGCGAACGAAGAAATTGGGCTGGGTGTCGCGCGCCTCGCGCAGGGTCAGAACGCGCTCGCCGGCCGCGTCGAGCACGTCGGAGACGCGCTCATAGTAAGGAGCTTCGGAATGCCACAAGCGGGTCGTCTCGCCGGTGGCGAAATCATGGCGGTCAAGGAACGGGATGTTGCCTTCCGGCGAGGCGCCGTTGCCGGCCAGCAGGATTTCATTACCGTCAATGGTGTGGATGACCCGGGTACCAAATTCGCTCAAGCCCCGAACCGGCCTGCCAGGGTCGTTGTAGGCATCGTTGTAGCTACGCTCCTGGAACAGGATTCGGTCTTCATCGGGCGCGTCCGGCGACATTTTCCAGGTTCTGAGCTTGCGGTCGGAGAACCGCCATTCGGTCAGCATCGCCAGTCCCCCGTGGCCCCAATCCGTGCCTGCATAGCGCCATTCTGTCTTCGAAAGCACCACCGGCTCGCCCTCGAACGGCGCAGGCCAGGCACGCACCGCATCATGGTGCTCGACTTCGGTTCGCATGTCGCCGCCGTCCAGCGCTTCGGCCCAGACCAGCGTGGCTGCAACGTCGGAACGCCACTGGA
>CAYFTI010000437.1:0-1663 GCA_964346065.1 uncultured Hyphomicrobiaceae bacterium | reverse complement strand
TCCCCGGCCAGACTTCGACTCAGCCAGGCCCGGATGTCGGGATTGTCGTCGACCAGCAGAAGCCGCCTGCGATCAACGTCGCTCTCATCTTCCGTCGGGCCTGCGTTCCGACCGGCGATCCGGTCGTGCCGCATCGTGTTTTTTTGCTTGCTGCTGTGACGGTGGCCCGCGGTCGCCCTCGCCGGCCAGTGCAGGGTAAACTTGGTGCCATTTCCGGGTTCGCTTTCGACCTCGATATCGCCACCGTGCAACCGGGTCAGGTCACGACTCAGCGCCAGGCCGATGCCGGTGCCCTCAATGGGCGAGTTAGATTCGACGGCGCGATAGAACCTTTCGAACAGTTTCGGTAGATGACGGGCTGGAATGCCCGGTCCGGTATCCATGACTCTGATCCGGGCGGTTTCGGCGTCTCGCTGGAGTTCAATCCGTACGCGGTCTTCCGGGCCGCAGTATCTGATCGCGTTCGAAATCAGATTGCCCAGCACCTTTTCCATCTGCTCCCGATCGAACCAGGCCAGCAGCCCTTCCTCCGGTCGCTCGAGCCGAAGTTCGATCCGGCGCTGCTCGGCCAATGGCTGAAACAGCTCGATCAGCGACTCCGCCCAGGCGACCAGGTCGTAAAGTTCGGCGGAAACGCGGAGCTGGCCGCCCTCAATCCGCTGCAGGTCGAGCAGTTGTTCGACCAGACGATTCAACCGGCGTGCGTTGCGCTGCATCATGGGTGCCTGCTCGGCGAGTTGTTGCGGACTGTCGCAATACTGATCCAGCGGGCCGAGCAACAGCGAAAGCGGCGTCCTCAGTTCATGGCTGATATTGGCGAAGAACGCGCGCTTCTCACGATCCAGTCCGCGCAGGCGCTCGGCTTGGCGGGCGATTTCGTCGCGAGCCAGCAAGGCTTCGCCTTTCTCGTGATCGAGCTCGGCGGTGCGGCTGGCGACCTTGGCCTGCAGGCGCTTGCGTTCGATTCGGTTGTGCCTTTCCCGCACTCGCCAGGCACATACGGCCATTGCCAGCAGCAGCACAGCTACCAGCATGTAGAAGGAAAATCGCTCGAAAAATCGAGGCGGAACAAGGAGGGGTTGGGCGGCCACCGTGCCCGGCGCCCCGGCGCCGACGCGCGCCCGGACCTCGAAGACGTATTCGCCGTGCGGCAGGTTGGTGTATTCCACCCGTCGACGCGTGACGGGACCGCGCCAGTCTTGATCATACCCCTTCAGGCGGTATTCGAACTGGAGGTTGCGCGGCGAAACGAAGCTGGGCGCGGTGAAGTCGAAGCCGATGTCTCGTTGCCCGGGGGACAATTTGATGCTTGAATTCTCCGGCAAGAGCAGCCGACCGCCGGCACGGATCCCTTCCATGACGGCCGCGGGCTCGATCCGGAATTGTCCGACTCGGGCCGGATCGATGACCACCGGGCCCGCCATGGTTGGAAACCACAGTTGCCCGCCGGGCCCGACGATGCCGCTTGATTGCACGCCGCCGTTGGCTTCTCGATTAGGCAGTCCGTCCACTTCGAGGAAGGTTGCCGGCCGGATCAACTGACCCCGCCGGCCCGATGCAAGCGCGTCCATTGCTGCATCCAGAGCCGATTTTCCGGCCCTGAATACGCCACGGTTGGAGCTAAGCCAGAGGTATCCACTGCCAGCGTCGAGGATCTGGTGTA
>CAYFTI010000436.1:0-1667 GCA_964346065.1 uncultured Hyphomicrobiaceae bacterium | reverse complement strand
CGACGGCGCCGTCGAGATCGGCAATTCCGGCGCTGGCCGAGACCCAGCCGGAGTTGTCGAGCACCGAGATCGGCGAGAACCCGGTCATCGCGTAGTCCGCGCCGGAGGGATCCACCGGCAGGATCATCAGCGCTTCGCGCTCGGCCTGGACCCGTGACAGCGTCGAGCGGCCCAGGAGACGCTCGATCGTTGCGAGCGCCGCCTCGATCTCGCTCTTGCCACCCTCCAGCTCCCAGGCGACCATCGCCTCTCGGAGCGCGTCGGCCGGCGCCCCGGCGGCGAGAAGTTCCTGGTGCGCCGCTCGGAACTCCTTGTACAGGTGGTAGAGCGGAGTCATGCCCTCGTCGCCGTAGAGGGTCGCGCGGGCGTCGAGGAATGCCTGGTTCTCCGCCTCGGTCCAGGCGCGTGCGGCAAAGTCCATGCGCCGCAGGATGTCGGCGTGCACTTCCCAAAGCGGGACGCCGCCACCGGGGCGCGCTGCCTGTCCGTGGCGCGCCACGAAATTGACCATGCGCGAGAACTCGGCGATGCGCGCCATGTCTTCGGGGCTTTCCGCACCTTCGAGCCGCGCGAGCCGCATGGCCAACGGAGCGCCCGGCCAAGCCGGAAACCCCGCGCGGTCGGCGCGATGGTGAAGCCACGCCGCAAGTCCGATGTGAACGCCGCTGTCCACCGCCCCGCCCTCAAACCCATTTCTTGACGTCGGGATGGGGGTTCGCGCATTCGGGCAGCATGGAGGACAGGAAGCCCACGAGCTGCATGCCATTTACCCGGATCGAGGCGCCGTCGTAACTGTAGTTGCGCTGCGAGGACTTGTTCGACTGCTGGTAGCGGCCGCCGACGCAGAACGGACCGATGCCGATGAAGCCGCCGCCGCTCACGTGGCTCTCGCGCGCTTTCATCTGGCGGACAATTTCGCTCGAATGGATAACCAAGTCCTTCACGAAAAGCGCCTTGGTCGGATAGCCGATCATCGCCCCCTTAGGTGGCGTCTTGCCGTCGGAATGCTTGTCGGTGCCGTAGTCGCGCTCGAATCCCTGTGTGGGCCTCCAGCCGCGTGACAGGAAGAAACCGGGATGGAACCAGGGGCGCACGATCTCGACGGGGGCATAGGAGAACTCGATGCCGAAGCTGTCCATCTCGTAGTTCTCTTCTTTCGTCGCGCTGCTGCCACCGCCGGCGCCGCCGATGTTGAAAAAGCCGAGCGAAAGGCCGAACTTCGCGCTGCCCGATCGCGTCGAGGAGGACGATGACATTTTGGTGGCGAGATTGCGCTCGGAGAAGCGGGTCCAGCCTTCGGACCGCGCGAAGCCGCCCGGAATGACCGTCGCCGGCTGGAAGGCGTAGCCGAACTGGCCGGTTGTGTTTGTCTCGGTCTGGTCGATCTGCTGAAGCAGGTTGTCCTTCCACAGCACCATCGACCGCCCGGTGATGTGCGAGATCATCGCCTCCGCACGCTCGATGTCGTTCTTGTAGCCGTTGGCGATCCAGTCGCGCAGCGCCTCGGTCGCTCGGCGCTTATACAAGCCGCCCGTCTGCTGCCAGCGAATTAGATCCTCTGCCGTACCGTTGTTTGCCTGGGCGAGGTTGGTGGCGTACTCGATGACCGCGTCCTCGTAGACCTGCTTCTTGGCCGTGTAAGCCAGCATTGCAGGGCTGGGGCGGTC
>CAYFTI010000435.1:0-1667 GCA_964346065.1 uncultured Hyphomicrobiaceae bacterium | reverse complement strand
TATCTGCGCGATCCGACCGAGCGGGCCAAGCGCGACGCGCGAACACGAGACACCGAGTGGACGTAACCAGGAGCGATCATCGTGGGTGAGCCCCCAGAGATGGGACAGCGGCAGCCCGGGCCGCGCCCAGTGTTGCTATGGCACCAGAAGGGCGGCACCGGCAAGACGACGCTTGCCGTCGGTTGTGCCGCTGCTCTTGCTGGCCTCGGGCGGCGTGTGTTGCTGCTCGACCTTGATCCCCAGGCCAGCGCTGCGGCTTGGGGGGAGCGATATGCCGACGGGCTCGGCGTGCAGGTGCGCTGCGACAGCGGCCTCGACCTGGCCCGCCGTATCGGCGTCGACGCACCGGGTCTCGGCGCAGGTTTCGACGATGTGTTGATCGACTGTCCGCCGACGATCGGCGAGCATACGCTCGACATCATCTCCGCGGGCGACCTACTGCTGATCCCGACCCGGCCGGCTTGGCCGGACATCTGGGCGCTGGAGCGAGTTGCAGTCCTGCTTGACGATCTTCGGACGAGGGGTGACGCACCTCGCGCCACCGTGATTTTCAACCAAGTGCGGGACGAGGACCTCCGCCCATTTCAAGCGGAGGCTGCCGAACTGGGTTTCCATGTGAGCGCGACTGCGATTCCGGCCGACGCGGCTTGGCCGGCACTGTTCGCGGACGGGCTGCCGCCGCCGTTGATCAGGACACTGCTGATGGAGATCTCGCCGCATCTTCGCCCCCTGTTCAGCGCGGACGCTTGATAGGCATCGGGGCTTGGCGATCATCATCGGTTGTCGGGCCGAGATCCCGATCCGCTCGACCTCATCCAGGGAGACCTAGTCACTGCGGCGAGCTTAGAGCCGTGTGGTCTATGGGTCCGAGCGCGCGGCCATCTGCTGGGCTTGCTCCAGCTTAGTCTCGGGGTTCTCCAGGTAAGCCGCGATGCCGGTTCTGCGGAAGGTGTGGTTGCAGATGCCGGGCGTGTCGATGCCGGCCTTCTTCGCCCGGCGCTTGACCACGGCCCAGGCGCGTTGTCGGTCGAGGCGGTTTGGGTTAGGGAGCCCATCAACGACCGCCGGGGAACGCGGCGGTGCGGCGATTCCTGTGCGAGTAGGGAGGACAGGAAGACCTGTGAAACGATCGATCCCGGTTATGTAAAGTTCCATGTGCTGCGAATGCTCGCCGTCTATGCGTGTATGACTTTACATAAGATTATGCGCACAAGGCGACATTCGGATAATGGTGCGCAGCCTGTCCAAACCTGCTGTGCTGATGCACCAGTACGCGTATCCTACCGCGGCGATGTGCGGTGGCCGTGTCCGGCGCCGGCAGTCTGCCGATTCTCCGCCATGACCACAGCCTCGGACTTCCGCTACGCCCCTGTTTTTTCCTGCTGCCCCCCCCGACGAGGCCGCGCCTGTGTTTCCGACGCCGATTTGGTCCGCGGGCAGATCACCATTGATCCGAATGCCTTCGCTCGCATGCCGCTGCTGATCATCGACGGCAAGCTCGTCTCCTGGGAGGCGCTTGGCCGCATGGTCTCGCCGTACGAAGGGTTTCGCTTCAAGCTCGAGATCTTCGATAGCATCGAGTAGCGCCAACTCGACCCGCATCGACATTGTGGCCTCGATCACAACTCCAACCACTTGGGCAGGGGCAGGGGCAGATCACCATTGAT
>CAYFTI010000434.1:0-1673 GCA_964346065.1 uncultured Hyphomicrobiaceae bacterium | reverse complement strand
CGTCGAGCAGCGCGCGGGCCGACCAGCGTCCATCGCTGGTTTCGAGGCCGCGCGCGGCCAGTTCCTGCCCCATGCCGCCATCCAGGATGAGCGTGCGCCCGTCCCGCAACTGCTTTGTCGATGCAGTCATGGTCTCATTCCGTTCAATCCCGATCCCATGATGACACACCGCCGGCGGCGTGGTCTTGTGCCGGGCGGCGACTCCGCTACAATGTTTCGATGGGTTTTTATTGGATTGTCATCCGCCTGTTGCGGCTGATCACCCAGCTCTATTTCGTCGAGATCCGGGCCACGGGCCGGGACCACGTTCCGGAGTCCGGCCCGGTGATCCTGGCGGCCAATCATCCGGGCTCGATCCTCGATGCGATCCTTCTGGCCACGCTGGTGCGCCGACCGATCCACTATCTTGCGCGAAGCGGTCTGTTTCGCTACCCGGTGATCGCCACGGTATTTCGCCGGCTGGGCGCCGTGCCCATCTATCGGCCGAATGAAACCGGGGACTATGCGGCGCGCAATTTGGCGGTCTTCGATCGTGTATTCGAGCTGCTGGAGCGCGACGGCTGCGTCGGTATCTTCCCCGAGGGTCGAAATTCGCCGCCTGCGCGCATCGGGCCGCTGCGCAAGGGCGCCGCACGCATGGCGCTGGGCGCCGAGGCGCGGCGCGATGATTCATCGTCCAAAGGGTCAACGGGACTGGTGATCGTGCCGGTCGGTATCAACATGGAAAGCGGTGATTTCCTGATGTCGAAGGTGTTGTTGCGCTTCGGCGAGCCGATTCGCGTGGCCGATTACATCGAAACCTACCGCGCCGATCCGGAACGGGCCTGCGCGGCGTTGACCGACGAGATTCTCGCCAGGCTCGATCGGCAGGTGCTTCAGCTCGGCGACGCCCGCGTGCGCCGGCTGGTCGACGATCTATCCGAGGTGTTCAACGAAAAGCTGGAGCGGCGCTTCGACGATTTTCCGGACGCTTCGCACGCGTCGACCGACCTGCCGTGGCACAAGCGCTGGTTGTGGCGGATAGCGGCCTGGTACCGGCGCGCCACGCCCGAAAGCAGCGCCGCATTCGAACGGCGCATGCACAGTCGGCAGTTCGTCAACGATGTGCTCAAGCGGGCCTGGGCGAGCGATCCGCGCAGCGTCGCGGCACTGAACAACCGGCTTGCCCGCTATCGCGATCACCTGCGCCAGACCGAACTGCGCGAGGCATTGACGCATTCGCTGGACCAGCCGGTCCGCCAGCGCCTGATCCGGCTGCGCATGAGCCTGTACGCCGTACTCATGGCGCCGGTGGCCCTGTTCGGCCTGGTCCACAACGTGGTGCCCTACAAGCTCAGCCAATGGCTTGCGCGCCTGGGCAGCGACGAAGCCGTGCGTACCTTCGCTTATTTCGGGCTGGGTGTGCTGATGTTCGCACTGACCTACGGTCTGATCGGTTTCGGGCTCTGGCGCGAGACGGACCTGGGCGCGCTGCAGGCGTTTGTTTATGTGGCTGCCTTGCCCCCGACCGGGTTCGTGGCGCTGCGCTATCGCCGCGATGTGTTGTTTTATCGCGATCGTATTCTGGTCAGGACCGTCTTCTTCAACCACAAGGAACTCGTTCAGCTCCTTCGGGAAGAGCGCGACCGGCTGCACGCGCAGTTCGAACGGCTCGCCGAACGTTTCGGCAATGT
>CAYFTI010000433.1:0-1675 GCA_964346065.1 uncultured Hyphomicrobiaceae bacterium | reverse complement strand
AGCATTCTCGAGGAGGACTTTCTCGACGATTTCGCGTTCAAGCGCCTCGACCGCACCGCGCAGTTTGTCCCCGGCGTTCAGACCGGCAACCAGAACAGCAACAACTCGCAGGTGTTCCAGTCACGCGGTTTCCAGCTCGGGCGCGACAGCATTCTGATCAACGGCACCCGCCAGGCCGATGCGTTCGCCATCACGCCCGAGCAACTGGTGAGCAAGATCGAGTTCTACCGCGGGCCATCGTCGATTCTCAACGGCGCCACGCCGCCGGGCGGCGCCGCCAATATCGTGACCAAGAAGCCCCTGAGCGAGTCCTTCCTGGGTTTCGAGCTCGATCTCGACGGACACGGCGAGCGCGCGATCGCGGCCGACTACAACACCGGCCGCCTGACTGCGACACCGCTGCCGGTTTCGCTGCGCTTCAATGCGGTCTTCGAGGATTCCGACACATTTCGCGATGCGGTCAACCGGGAAGTGCGGGCATTCGCGCCGGTCATGACCGTGGAGATCACGCCGCGCACGCGCCTGACGTTCGAGGCCAATCTGATCGACTGGGAGACCAACGACGACCGCGGGCTTCCGCTGCTAGGCGGCGACAGCGACCGGGCGGTGCGCCGATTCGACCGGGATGCGTTCCTGCTGGGCACGACCGCCGAGAACAACGACCGCGAGCAGCAGCGCTACATGCTCGACGTCTCGCACCAGTGGAGCGACCGCGTTCGGACCAATCTGCAGGCGACCCTGGGCGAGACCGAGCGGTCGTTCTTTTCGGTGCTGCCGGTTTTCTTCGACGAGCAGTCCGATACGCTGGTGCGGGCGCATTTCGGCACGCGCGATGATTTCGATTCGGTCGATATCCGGCTCGATACGGTATTCCGCCTTGAAACCGGTCCGTTAATGCACGGCGGTATCGTCGCGCTGCAGTATCGCGACTTCGAGCGCCGGGATCGCTTCACTGGATTCGTTGCACCGGCTGACATGATCGATATCAACAACCCCGAGACCGACCTGCCATTTGTGGCGGCCAGCGGCGCGGCCGGTGGCCTGCAGATCGACCAGGAATCGCGTGAACTGCTGATCCAGGACGCCGTGACGGTCACCGAGGGCGCACTGGAAGGCCTCAAGCTCGTCGCCGGCGGCCGGTTGATCGATTTTGAGGACCAGCTTGACAGCAGTCTGGATGAAGACCAGTGGGTTCCCCGCGTTGGGCTTGGCTACACGCCGCCGGCCGCCTCGTTCCTGACCGTGTACGGCAACTACGCCGAGTCGTTCGACCCGCAGGGCGGCGTTCAGGCCGACGGCTCGCCGGTATCGCCGCAGGAAGGTGAGCAGTGGGAGTTTGGCGCCAAGGCCGAGTTGTTCGACAGCGGTCTGATCGTCACCGCTGCGTGGTTCGACCTGGAAAACCGAAACGTGGCCGTGGCCGACCCCGACAACCCCGGTGCCGTGCTTGCCGTCGGCGAACAGCGCAACGAGGGGCTGGAACTGGAGGCCGTCGGCCGGTTGACGTCGAACCTCCAGGCGCGCGCGCAGTACACGTTCAACGACAGTTCCATCGTCGACGATCCGCAACGATCGGGTAATGAACTGCAGCTTACGCCCGAGGACAGCGCCTCGGCCTGGTTGCGCTACGACGTCCCGGCGAACTGGATTCCCGAAATGCCGTGGGGCTCGACCG
>CAYFTI010000432.1:0-1700 GCA_964346065.1 uncultured Hyphomicrobiaceae bacterium | reverse complement strand
TACAACCGGGCTTCGACAGCAGGAAGGCGATGATCCTGACCCGCGCCGGATGCGCCAGCGCCTTGGCGATGGCGGCGATCCGGTCCGCCTCGATCGAGGATGGTTGTGTCACAGTGTTTTCATCAAGCATCCTGATGTCCCTTGTATCGTCATTAATAGATACATATTTATCGGCGATGAACGATACAAGAGGAAATCGACGCCACGTCCCCTTCGACACGGTGGAAACAGTCGAGACCTACGCCCCGCGCCGCGCCCGCGGCGGAGAGCTCGATTACCGCTCGACCTCGAGCGCCAGCGCGATGCCCTGGCCGCCGCCGATGCACAGCGTGACGATGCCGCGGTGCAGCCCGTCGCGTTTCATCGAATGCAGGAGCCGCGTTGTCAGAACCGCCCCCGTCGCCCCGATCGGATGACCATGCGCGATCGCGCCCCCCTCGACATTGCAGATATCGGCGGGCAGTCCGAGTTCACGCTGCACGGCGATGGCGATCGCAGCGAACGCTTCGTTGATCTCGACGCGGTCGATATCGCCGATGGTCCACCCCGCCCGGTCCAGCGCCTGTTTCACCGCCGGAACAGGGCCGATGCCGAACATCCCCGGCTCCACCGCGCCGACGCCAAAGGCAACCAGACGGCCGGCCGGCTCCAGCCCGTTCGCCTCGGCCGCCTCGCGCCCGGCGACGATCATCGCGGCCGCGCCGGTGTTCAGCCCGGGCGCGTTGCCTGCGGTGATGGTCCCGTCCTTGCGGAAGGCGGGCTTCATGCGCGCCAGCGACTCGGCGGTGACATCCGCGCGGTTGTGCTCGTCGGTATCGAAGGTCTCGACACCCTTGCGCCCCTTCACCTCGACAGGCACGATCTCGGCGTCGAAATCTCCTGCGGCCTGTGCTTTGGAGAAGCACTGTTGCGAGCGCGCGGCCCAAACGTCCTGATCTTCGCGGCTGATCTCGTATTGGCGGACGAGATCTTCGGTGTGCCAGCCCGAATGCTGGTCGGAGAAGGCATCATTGAGCCCGTCGAGCAGCATTGCGTCGAAGATCTGCGCGTGGCCCATGCGATGGCCCCAGCGCCCGCCCGGCATCAGATACGGCGCTCGGTCCATGTTCTCCATCCCGCCGGCGATCATGACATCTGCGAACCCCAGCCAGATCTCCTGCGCTGCCGACGCGATCGCCTGCGCGCCCGAGCCGCAGACCCGGTTGACCGTGAGCGCCGGCGCGCCCACCGGCACGTCGGCATGGATCGCCGCCTGCCGGGCAGGGTTCATCTTGTTGCCCGCCTGGATCACATTGCCCAGAGTCACGCCGTCGACGTGGGCCGGATCGAGCCCGGCGCGCTGCAGCGTTTCGCGAATGGCGGCGACCCCCAGATCGGTGGCGGGCACGGATTTCAACGATCCACCATAGGTACCGATCGCGGTGCGGACCGGGTGGCAGATGACAGCGTCTGGACGGGGCATGGCAGTTTCCTTTCGAATCTACATGGCCAAGACTATCAGGAGCAGTGTCTGCAGCGATGACCTGCATCAACAGCGCGCGCTCTGAGGTCATGTGGTGGAGTTATTTGGAGCCTGAGTTATGATCCGTCGGGCGTTGTTTGGTGGTGTCGCGAGTATGGTGGAAATTTGAGGGCGGCATAATCTCCGGGTGACCCAAAACCACCCAACCGGTGGCTGGCACCGCCATAGGAGATCACGC
>CAYFTI010000431.1:0-1706 GCA_964346065.1 uncultured Hyphomicrobiaceae bacterium | reverse complement strand
ATGGCAACATTGCCGTGACCGGGGTCACTAACGAATTCAATTTCCCGACCGTCAATGCGCATCAGTCGAATCTTCGGATGCCGCGTAACGCCTACGACATTGGCCGGTTCGTGTTTCCTTCGGCCACCAGTGAGTTGTTTGTGACTCGAATCAACCCGAATACGCCATCTGTGGAGTTTTCGACTTTTTTGGGCGGAAGTTCTGGAGAAGATTCATTCAATATGCTGACCACCGATGATCGGGGCAATGTCTACGTCTCTGCCGTCACACGTTCTGCGGACTATCCGGTAGCAAGTGCCATCCAGGATATGCTGGCCGGCGAGACCAATCTCGGGATTACCAAATTCACGCCGGACGGCAAATTGGTCTGGTCTACATTTCTCGGTGGAAGCGACGACCGCATGGTTCAGGGGCCGGGCGGCATCGATATCGACCCGCTCACCCGTAACGTTGTCGTGGCCGCGAATACATCTTCAACCGATTTTCCAACCCTTGATCCGCTCCAAGCGTTCAATGCGGGTGCGCGCGACATTGCGATTGCAATCATTGACCAGTCCGGTGATGTTGATTCCGACGGCGACGGCGTTATTGATTCCTCCGATGCGTTTCCAAACAATCCGGACGAATGGCGCGATACCGACGGCGATGTTATCGGCGACAACAGCGATCCGGACATTGATGGCGACGGTGTGCTCAACGAGGATGACGCCTTCCCGCAAGACCCGCTGTGGTCTGTTGATAGTGATGGCGACGGCATCGGCGATGCCAGTGACCTGTTCCCTAATGATCCGGGACTGGCCTACGATTTTGACGGCGACGGTATCGGCGATTTCGCCGATGACGATACTGACGGGGACGGCGTGTTGGATGCAGACGACGCGTTCCCGGACGATCCGGCGTTCACGACCGACTCCGACGGCGATCGCATCCCGGATGCCATTGATGCGGATAACGACAACGATGGGATTCCGAACGAGGATGACCCGGCGCCGTTGGACGCCAACGATCCGGTGATCACCTTCAATGCGTTCGACCCGTTCAATACCGATGTCTACAAGTCGCCGCTGCCCGACGGATTCTCGACGCCCGACGGCGTGTTGGCCTGGACGGCCGCAACCGGTGCGGCGTTCAGCGGCGATCGCAGCCTGGGCTCGCGCATCATCGCCGACGGCGAGACCGCGGCCGTCGAGCTGGTCGACACGTTTGAGGCCGGTACGCTGATCTTCCAGTACAAGGTCGACAGCGAGGCCGGCAGTGACGTACTGCGATTCCTGATCGACGGCACCGATCAGCTCGTCGATGCCGGCGATACTGGCTGGGTCGAGGCGCGCTTCCCGATCGACGCCGGTGAACATACGCTTGAATGGCGCTACGAAAAGGACGCCTCGGGCAGCGCCGGGCTGGACGCGGCATGGATCGATGACATCGTCGTGCAGCGCATCGGCGACGTTTCGGTAGACATCGAAAACGGCGTGACCACGGTCCGCGCCGGCGATCAGACGACTTTCGACATCCCGGTGGTCAACATGAGCCTGAACGCCGCCGAAGCCGTCACGCTGGATGTGCCGCTGCCGCCGCAGTACTCCAATCCGTCTTGGACGTGTACCCCGATCTCGGGCGGCGCGACCTGCCCCGCGGTCAGCGGCAGTGCGCCGATCAATCAGACATTCGATCTGCCGGCCGACGGCGGGCTGCTGTACCGGCTG
>CAYFTI010000430.1:0-1711 GCA_964346065.1 uncultured Hyphomicrobiaceae bacterium | reverse complement strand
GTCGATCCGGTCGACCAGGATGTTGCCGCTGTCGAACGCGCTGGAAATCCACATGACTGCCGGGTCTTTCTGTTCTGTCGGATGCGCTCTCGTGTCCGCCCGTACGTGCATAGCCCCCCGCCCTGCCCTTGCCAACCGGCAGCGGTTTGAGAGGCGGCTTATGCCCTTGCATCCAAGGCGGCATGAATCAACGCGCACACAGGTTATTTACACATCAATTCAAGGGTATATATCTTGTTCAGTCATTCTGAAGCGGTAATTTTGCGCACAGCATCCAAAGCACGATGGGATGGCGGTGCCGCCTAGCGGATCCAGGTTTGCGGCGGTGGCAGTCGGACCAAGCAGAAAGGCCCGCTTCACGGTGGGAAACGACGACATGGAAATTACGACCAAGGATCTGGAGACCCTGGAGCGCAGCGCCGACGAAGCCGCGCGTCTGCTCAAGGCGCTGTCCAACAAGGATCGATTGATGATCCTGTGCTACCTCGCCGAAGGAGAGCGGAAAGTCGGCGATCTGGAGGAGCTGCTGGAACTGCGCCAGCCGACCCTGTCGCAGCAGCTGGCCCGCCTGCGCAGCGAGGGGCTGGTGGCGACCCGGCGTGCGGGCAAGTCAATCTATTACTCGCTGGCGAGCACGGAAGTGCAGGCGGTGATCGAGACGCTGTACCGCCTGTACTGCGCCCCGGACGCGCCCGCCAGGGCTGGTGTGACCGCGCTGCACGCCGACGGCCAGCAACACTGACGCACGCCTGCCAGCAGGCCGAGGTGTCAGCGGTGGCGCCGCCGTGGGCCGGTTGACGACCTTTGTGCCCGCGATCACGGCCGCCGGCGCGCGCCCGCGCGGCTTAAAGCCGCGGATCACGCTGGCGCAGGCAAACTCGCTGACATCCCACACGCCTATCCTCGCGACGGCCTGGGCCGGCTCGCGGCTGCGCAATCCGCTTGGCGTGCGCTGACAGCCTGTTCGCGCGCCGGGTGCTGCCCCTTGCGTTTTGGCGGGCCGACCGGCAAAACTAAAATACCGCTTGGGAGATTCCCACAGCCGGGTCCGACTGTTGCCAGCCGGCGGCGTCCGCCGGGTCCATCCCGCACGCCGTCACAGACCCGCCCGTCGCGCGCCCGACCGGTGCGCCAGCCGTTAGCACGCGATTCCGCACCTCATGAACCTGCAAGAACTGAAGGCCAAATCCCCGGCCGACCTGCTCGCCTACGCCGAGGAATTGGACGTCGAGAACGCCTCCTCGCTGCGCAAGCAGGAGATGATGTTCGCCATCCTAGAGCGTTTAGCGCAGCAGGACGTCTCGATCTACGGCTCGGGCGTGTTGGAGATCATGCAGGACGGCTTCGGCTTTCTGCGCTCGCCCGAGTCCAACTATCTGCCCGGCCCGGACGACATCTATGTCAGTCCCTCGCAGATCCGGCGCTTCGCGCTGCGTACCGGCGACACGGTCGACGGTGAGATCCGCTCGCCCAACAAGGGCGAGCGCTACTTCGCGCTGCTCAAGGTCAACACGGTCAACTTCGACGCGCCGGACGCCCTCAAGCACCGGATCAATTTCGACAACCTCACGCCGCTCTACCCGGACGAGAAGCTCGACCTGCAGACCGACGCGCAGAAGGACATCACCAACCGCGTGATCGATCTGGTCGCCCCGGTCGGCAAGGGCCAGCGCGCGCTGATCGTCTCGCCGCCGCGCACCGGCAAGACGAT
>CAYFTI010000429.1:0-1716 GCA_964346065.1 uncultured Hyphomicrobiaceae bacterium | reverse complement strand
TCGCCGTGTTGCTTTTCAGCAGCCGGTCCATGCCCAGGCCCTCTCCAGCCTCGCCGAGCCGGGTCGGAAACATGATGGCGAAGGCGATCTCGTGGACTATTCGTGGGCGCTGGAATTGCAGCATCCGCGATCGCCCGTCATCGATGCCTCCGGCCACGTGTCGTGATTCCATCCGTATTTGGAACCGCGCCTCGCCGTTGCCTACTCCGATATCACACTCGCTGGGCCGCAGGCGCGTCGTCAGGGCCAGTACGCCCCTTCGGAGCGGGGCGCGACCAGACGATGCATCGAGATGGTGAACACCGGTTTGACCGGGTGTTGTCGCGCAACTCAGCACCAAGAGGTCTGATCCGTCGGCAGGCGACCTTCGTCGTCGATCACCCGGACCATGCGCGGCGGCTTGTCCGACCAATCCCAGAAGACAAGGTTCACGTCTCGGGGACCAGCACCGGGCGCAAAGCTGGGCACGCGTATTCCGGACCGGTCATTGCCACGAAGGATGTTGACAAGCGCCCATGTCGGCGGGCGATGGCCGCGGTCCAGAATCTCTTCCCACGCGCATCCGAGCGCGTCCAGGCTCACCCCGAGCGCCTCCCGAGCGGCTTCGTCCGACAGGTCCACCATACCTGAGGAGTCGATCTCGTACGCACAAATGGTCAGGGGCTGCGGCTTGAATGGCAGGCCTTGCTGAGCCTCTAGCCACGCGGTCTCGAGGCGTTCGGATAGATACAGCGTGTCGAGGCCGGGGGGATTGAACCGGCCGCCGTGGATGCCGGCACCACGGCCCGATGTCGGGACGAATGCCCAGCGCGGATTGTGCGCGCGGTAGGCACGTCCGGTGTGTCGATAGGCCGTCAAGCTCAGGCGTACCCGCCCACTGCGATCCTGCTAAGATAGCGTTTCACCGATTCGGCCCGTCCCTGCTTCACCAGATCCTCCGGTGTCTGGTCACCGTAGGAGGGAAGCGACTGCGCCCGATACCAAGCGTAGGCTTGCGGGAGCGATCCGGCCCAAGGGCGGATCCGGTTGAGAATTTCGACGAGATCACGAAGTCGGGTCTGCGTCGCGCGATTACGCACCCTGGCAGTCTTGGACACGGCATCGCGCGACAAGCCAGCCGCTGTGGCCAGCTCGCCTTTCGAGACTCTTAACGCGGTGGCCAAGCTCGAGACATCGACGAGGCCATCGGGGCCGACGGTATCCGTCAGGAAATCTGCTTCTTGCAGCATATCGCCTCAATGTGTGTCCATATACCAGGTCATATTGTAGGGCATCTTAGCCTTGAGCGCAACCGCTGCACGGACACCGCTGCACGGACTCGCCACGGCAACCTGCTCAGTTAACGCGGTGGGCGAGGGATTTCGCTGGGACCGACGCGGGGCGGTTTGATTCAAACAGGTTCCTCCAATTCGGAAGGAAACCAGCGGATGGATCAGGAGCCGGCCCGCGACAGCCTCCGCCTCATGTTGCAGCACGTCAGCCGGGTCGAGGATCCCCGCGATCCGTGGCGGGTTCGGTTCCAGCTGTCGGAGCTGTTGTTCCTAGTGACCAGCGACAGCATTGCCGGATGCGACGACTATGATGAGATCGTCGCCTCGGGTGACGCCCACCTGGACTTCCTGCGCCAGCACGGCGAGTTCTACTTCGGGGTGCCGAAAGACGACTGGCTGCGCACCCTGATGAACCGGATCGATCCCAACCTGTTCGAGGCGGCGT
>CAYFTI010000428.1:0-1720 GCA_964346065.1 uncultured Hyphomicrobiaceae bacterium | reverse complement strand
AATCCGGCTTCTGAATGCCCGTCCCGGTGTAGATGGCAATCGTGTAAAGCAGCTTTTCCCGCGGGGCCTTGATCGCCTCCGCCGGGGACGCATAGCCCGGTCCGCAACATTCCATTCTTGTCTCCTCCCTGATCGACCAGAGTCGCATCCGTTGTGACTGAACCGGTATGCGGCTCTATGCTTTTGATTTGTCGCGCGATTTATCCGACAACCGGCCCCGTCCCCGATCATGTCCGGGACAGGCTTTTGCGTATCGCGCTTCAAGCGTCGTTGACTCATTGTACAGCGTCTTATTATGAGAGACAAATGTCTGTAAAGTGAGACGATCATGCATCTCGAACGATTGCTGGCCGTTCTGGAGGCCGTGGCGGTTGCAGGACGTGCGGTAACCGCCCCGGAGATCCAGCAGTTGACCGGTTTACCGCGGCCCACGTGCTACCGGCTGCTCCAATCGCTGGCGGAACAGCGCCTTCTCGATGAGCCGGAGCCGGGACGCTATCTGGTCGGTGAGCGGTTGGTGCGGCTGGCGCTTCTGGGTCAAACGGATGTGGATGCCAGCCAGGCCGCGGCCCCGACGCTGAGGGAGGCTGCGGATCAGTTCGGCGAGGCGGTGTTCCTGTCGCGTTATCGGAATAAAGGCGTTGAGATCATCCACGTCGAGACGCCCCAGGATGCCACGCGCTCTTTCGTGCACCCCGGCCTCGGGTTTCGGCCGATGCATGCCTGTTCCTGCTCCAAGGTGATCGCGGCTTTTGGGGAGGACGGCTTTCGCGAGGAGATCCTGAGCGGCCCGATGCGCAGCTACACGCCGCAAACCAAGCGTGACGCGGGAGCCCTGCGCGAAGAGTTCGCGGCGATCAGAATGGCAGGCTACGCCGAATGCGTGGAAGAGATCGAGGTGGGCGTGTCCTCGGTAGCCGCCCCGATCCGTATCGGCAATATCGGCGCGACGTTCAGCATCGGCGCGACAGGGCCGGTCCGCCGGTTTACCGCAAAGCGGCGCCAAGAGATCGGCAAGGACTTATGCGCGCTGGCCGGCAAGGTCGCCCTGGCTTTGCAGGTGCATGGGACGGCTCGGACCGGCTAACCTGCCCGCTGATGCACGTATTCGGAGACTGGCCTTCCCCATTTAACCGCTATTAAAGTGAGTATGCCGACCTGGTGATTTCCATCCTTTTTGATGTGCGAAGGTATAACCTTGAAGCCGTCCACGGTTGGAGAGATCTCCAGGAGCCCTTGAGAGACCGACTTCGGCTCCGCGGTGGGATTCACACATGCCGTAATGACGCCAAGCTAGTACTACGGTTGCGTATTAGATTGTCTTCGCGGGAATATTGCGGCGGTGAACTGATGTGCGCGCCGCCAGTGCGACCAAGCCCAGATGAAGGCCGGACCGGCTCTGGCGGGTAGCAGCAGTTTGGCGATCAGCGAGCGGATTTCCGGCATCGACCAGACGCCGCTCAGGGCGAGGGCGGGCCGGCGCGGTGTTCTGGACTCGTTGTGTCCCGTTTGCCGAAGGCGCTGCTCGGCGGAAAGTTTCGCGAGGAACCCGGCGGCGGCCATGACCAGGCTCATATGGTGGTGCCAGCCATGCCGATAAGCTCTGTGAGTGCGGGCCTCGCAGTCATCCAGGCCGCGATCATCCAGATCGAATGCACTCACGCTGCGAACGCGGGAACAAGCGTGCGAACCCGATGCGCGAGGTCCAGAAAATACTTTT
>CAYFTI010000427.1:0-1722 GCA_964346065.1 uncultured Hyphomicrobiaceae bacterium | reverse complement strand
TGCGCACGCGCTCGCTTGCGGACATGGGGTGTGCCGCGCGCGGTTACTCCGCCGCCGCGCCCTCAGCTTCGGCCTTCGCGGCCTCAGCCTTGTCGGCCCGTTCCTGCTCGCGTTCCTTGGCTTTCTGCCCGGGCTCGGCCTTTTTCGGGTTGTTGCGGGCGGGTCGCTTCGCAAGCCCGGCGGCATCCAGGAAGCGCAACACACGGTCGGTCGGCTGCACGCCCTTCTCCAGCCAATATTTTACGCGCTCCGCATCGAATACCACCCGCTCTTCGCGGTCGCGCGGTAGCATTGGATTATACGAGCCAAGCTTCTCAATGAAGCGACCGTCGCGCGGCGCGCGGCTATCGGCCACCACGATGCGGTAGAACGGGCGCTTGTTCGCCCCGCCTCGGGCCAGTCTCATCTTCAGTGCCATGTCGTTCGTCTTCCTTTCAGATCACCTAAACAACTTATTGCCTGTCACCGTTTGCGCTTCGGGCGCTTCTTTGTTGCTGATCGCGATCCGCGTGCGCCGCCCGCGCCCGGCATTCCGCCAAGCCCCGGCAACCCCCCGGACATGCCTCCCATGCCGCCAGCGCCGCCAAAACCGCTTCCGCCAAGACCCGGCAATCCGCCCGGCATGCCCTGGCCGCCGGCCATGCCGCCCGGCATCTGGCCGCTTTCCGCCATTTTTTGCGCCTCGGCCATGGCCTCGGGCGGCATATCCGTCATTCCATCGCCGCGACCCATCAACTGGCTGAGCATCCCCTTGTTCTTGCCCAGCTTCTTCATGGTGTCGGCCATCTGACGGTGCATCTTGAGCAGCTTGTTCACCTCCTGCACGCTCGTGCCCGAGCCTGCGGCGATGCGCTTCTTGCGCGAGGCGTTGAGCACCTTGGGCGCGCGCCGCTCGTGCCGCGTCATAGACGAGATGATGGCGCGATGGCGCTTGATGAAGCCGTCGTCCAGACCTGAGTTGTCGATCTGCTTCTTCATCTTGCCGATGCCGGGCAGCATGCCCATCACGCTCGACATGCCGCCGAGCTTTTGCATCTGGCCGAGTTGTGTGGAGAGATCGTCGAGGTCGAACGCGCCCTTGCGCATGCGCTCGGCCATGCGGTCGGCCTGTTCCGCCTCGATCGTCTCGGCCGCGCGCTCCACGAGGCTGACGACGTCGCCCATGCCGAGGATGCGCCCGGCGATCCGCTCGGGGTGGAAGTTTTCCAGACCGTCCAGCTTTTCGCCCGTGCCGATCAGTTTGATCGGCTTGCCAGTGACCGCGCGCATGGACAACGCCGCGCCGCCACGCCCATCGCCGTCCACGCGGGTCAGCACGATGCCGCTGATGCCCACGCGCTCGTCGAACGACTTCGCCAGATGCACGGCGTCCTGGCCCGTCAGCGCGTCCGCGACCAGAAGCGTTTCATGCGGTCCGGCAATATCGCGGATTTCGGCCATCTCGGCCATCAGCGCTTCATCGACATGCAACCGGCCGGCGGTGTCGAGCATCACGACGTCATAGCCGCCGAGCCGCCCGGCTTCCATCGCGCGCTTGGCAATCTGCGTCGGCGACTGGCCCGCGATAATCGGCAGCGTCTCGACTTCGGCCTGTTCGCCCAAGATCTTGAGCTGCTCCTGCGCGGCGGGGCGCTGCACATCGAGCGAGGCCATCAGTACCTTGCGCCTGTCCTTGTCGCTCAGGCGCTTGGCGATCTTGGCGCAGGTTGTCGTCTTGCCCGA
>CAYFTI010000426.1:0-1725 GCA_964346065.1 uncultured Hyphomicrobiaceae bacterium | reverse complement strand
GAAGCTTCACCACCGGGATGCCGTCCACGCGATCGACCTCGATCCCGTAGTCGATCGTGCGCACGTACTCCAGCTTGTCAGCAATCGAGTCCCCTTCCGGATCGTATGGTCCCTCGGTCAGATCCTCGATCTTGTGCCCCATTAGCGATTTGCGTGCAGCCAGCGGGACCTTGGCGCGCTTCATGCTCCCGTTGAAGTCCTTGCGTAGCGAGTGGTAGTCCCGCTGCTCATCGTACAGGTCCTCATCCTCGCGGTAGCGCGAGAACCGCTTCGAGAAGCTCGAGCTGAAGCGTCCGTCGTGGCCGTGGTCCAGCATCGGGAACAGCCAGTGCGACCCCTCGGCGCGCCGCTGTTCGACCAGGTCCAGGAAGCCGGCGGCAATGAGAACAGGGTGGATGGGCACGACCCGCGCGGCCGCTTCGGTCTTGGCGTGCTGCCCGAGCCCCTGCCGGATGACAAGAACCGGAACGCCCTCTCGGACTTCGACGTCGCTCTGCGGGTCGAGCTGCAGAAACTCCTCCATGCGGGGGCCCTGGTGCGCACCGGCCAGGATCGACCAGAACGTCGGGTCGCCGAAGTCCTTGTCCGGCGTCGTCATGATGCTGCTCGTGAGCAGCTTCTGGATCCTGTCCCGGCCCCAGGACAAGCGCTCGCCCCTGTGCGCGTCACGGTTCCGCGCGTCGTCGCGCACCTGGCGTGAGATGTCTTCGAGATCGATCTGCAATGGCTGCGGCAGGTGGCCCTTCTTGTGACACCACCTTAAAAAGGCATTGATCCGGCGGCGATGGTTGGTCAGCGACTGCACGGGGGAAAGACGCGGGATGCGGGCCTCAACGGAAGCCCTCGCGATCGTCTTGCGGTCGGCGCTGGTCTCCGCCAGGCGCAGCTGAGCCGCCTCGATCGCGTCCTGCTCGGTCGAGTTCGTATGCGCGACCTGTTCGCGCAGCGGCAACGCGGTCTTGGCACTCTTGCCGTGGGTCTTCGGCAACTGAGCGATCAGTTCGATGACCTCGGCCACGCCGTCGCGTGTCAGAGATCTGATCTCCGGGTCCCCAAGTGCCTCCTCAAGGAAGCCGATAGCTACCCGGAACGGCCGCTGCATCTGAGCCGTTCGGGTTGCGATGAAAGTCTCTTTCACGTCGCTGACACGTATACCCGTGGGACCGTTCCCTGACGGGCCTGCTGCGGGTCTCGAAACAGCCTGTTTGTCCTGGGCGGCAACGCTGCTCACGGGGCCTGCCTGGCTGCGCTTCAGACTGACAACGTTCTCCCCCGAAGGCCCCGGCTCCGCGGCCCCAGACCTACGTGACGAATGCGCTGGCGTCGCCGGCCGTTGGAGATCTGCATGGCTGGCTGAATAAGGCTGCCCAGTGACCGGAACACCAAGGTCCATTCCGCTGGCGACCGCGTGCGGCATGTTGCTCTGATGGCCATAGAAGCCCTGCTCCCGGGCCTCGTTCGTGTGGGTAGCATCGAGGAGGCCACGCACCGCGCGGCGCCGCAGAACGGCAAGATCCGACTGGCTTGCCACGGCCTGGACCGCGTGCACGGCCGTCGCGAGCTCTGCCTCAAACCCTGAGAACTCATTGTGGCGCAACGCCTGCTGCAGGCGCGCGCGCCGCCGCTGGTGGTCGAGCACGGCTTGCTGGATGTCCGCCTCGGTGCGCGGGCCGGCGAGCTCGCGCTCGCGCTCGCAGCGATCCAGCTCGTCGCGCACGAGCTGGT
>CAYFTI010000425.1:0-1729 GCA_964346065.1 uncultured Hyphomicrobiaceae bacterium | reverse complement strand
ACCTGCGCGGCGAGCATCACCCGTTTGCCCCGTGGCGCTACGGTCGATGGACGCGGGCGCATGTTGCAGGCTTGGCCGATCGACGGCCAACCTCGCAGGAGGGCGCATCACGCAGAGGTGATAGTGATTGAGCGCACATCGGGTGGCGCTAAGCTCCGATTAATCCCATTCTATATTGGGCCGAGGAAAGATATTTGCCTGCGGGCGTCACGGCGCTCACGGGTGTTAGGAGCCTCAAATGCGTTTCGGATTGTTTTCGGCGCTAGCCCTGGCCGTCGCGGTGATGGCCGGTTGGTTTGCTGCCCCGGCGTCGGCTGCCACGGCAGCCCTGAAGCTGGGCCAGGCGGCGGGCGTTGCTGATGCGGCCTCCACCAAAGCGGTGAAGGACGCGTATTATCGCGGCCGTCACCGTTATCGTGGCCGCCACTATCGGTACCGCCATCGGTATCGGGGCCGCCACTATCGGGGCCGCCATCGGTATCGCGGCCGCCACTATCGTAGCCGGGGGTATTATCGCGGACGGCGTCATTACCGTGGGCGCCACTATCGCGGCCGCCGTTATCACCGTTACTGAGATGTGATCAGGGGCGTGGCCCGACGACGCCATGCCCCGCTCTTTTCCCCAGATACCACTCAATCTTCAGCCCGCCACACGGCGGGCTTTTTTCTTGGCAAGCGCTGGTCTCCGGTTGACACGCGCCGGTGTTGTCGCCACCAAACGTGTGTAACGTCTTACCCGCTTTGTTGGCGGGAGTGAGAGGAGCACGACATGATCCACCTGACCTTTCCCGACGGCGCGCAGCGTGAATACGAAGCCGGCCTCACCGGCGCCGACCTCGCGGCAAAAATCTCGAAATCGCTGAGCAAGAAGGCCGTCGCCATGAAGCTCGACGGCGAAGTGCGCGATCTACACGACCCGATCGCGAGCGACGCTAAAATCGAATTCATCACCCGCGACGACCCGGATGCGCTGCCGCTCATTCGCCACGACGCGGCGCATGTCATGGCCGAAGCGGTTCAGGAGCTTTGGCCCGATACGCAGGTGACGATCGGCCCGGTCGTCGAGAACGGGTTTTACTACGACTTCGCGCGGGACGAGCCGTTCCACCCCGACGATCTGCCGAAAATCGAAGCGAAGATGCGCGAGATCGTCGAGCGCGACAAGCCGTTCACCAAGGAGGTCTGGGACCGCGAAGAGGCCAAGCGGTTTTTCCGCGAGCAGGGCGAGACCTACAAGGTCGAACTGGTCGACGCGATCCCCGAGGATCAGGACATCCGCATCTACCGCCAGGGCGAATGGCTCGACCTGTGCCGCGGCCCGCACATGACCTCGACCGGCAAGGTCGGCAAGGCGTTCAAGCTCATGCGGCTAGCGGGCGCATATTGGCGCGGCGACAGCAACAACGCGATGCTCCAGCGCATCTACGGCACCGCCTGGGCGAACCAGAAGCAGCTCGACGCCTATATCCAGATGCTGGAAGAGGCCGAGCGCCGCGACCATCGCCGGCTCGCCCGCGAGATGGACCTGTTCCACTTCCAGGACGACGCCCCCGGCGCGGTGTTCTGGCATTCCAAGGGCTGGCGGCTGTTCCAGTCGCTGATCGGCTACATGCGCCGCAAGCAGGAAGAGTGGGGCTATCTGGAGGTCAACTCGCCCGACATGCTGGACCGCAGCCTGTGGGAGACCTCCGGCCACTGGGAGAAGTTCGGCGAGAACATGTACGCCGTC
>CAYFTI010000424.1:0-1731 GCA_964346065.1 uncultured Hyphomicrobiaceae bacterium | reverse complement strand
CACGGTCCCGGCCGCACAGCGCGGCGGCGGCATCATCGATGTGTCGCTGACCTCGAGCAACAGCGAGGTTCTTCCCCGGCTGTTTGCCTGCGTGGACGCCGAATGCAGCGGCGGATCCATCGTCGGCCATACCAATCTAGATGGCGGCGCTTCGCGGGTTCGATTCCAGGCCGCTGCCGGGCAGCAGTACCGGTTCATTCTCGACCAGTTCGGCAATGCCCCGGCCAACGAGTATCCGGTCGCCTCCACGCTGACGATCGACTACAGCGACCGCCTCGACTGCTGGGAGGCCAACAACCAGATTCAGCAGGCCCGGCTGGTTGCGAAAGATCAGTCGGTATTCGCGTACATGATCGAAGGCTACCGCCAGAACTCCCTGACCACGGGCACTTACCAGGACTGGTATCGATTCGACCTGCGCCAGGAAGCGTTCATCGAGGTCGATATTCCCCAACCTGCGGGTCAGCATCTGATGCGCGTTCAGATCTTTGACGTTCCTGACGACACCGGCGCTGATGTCCTCGTGGACGGTCAGCAGGACCAGGCCGGTCAACCGTTCACCGCGGTCACGACCCGCATCCAGGAGCCGGGAACGTATTACATCCGGATCCGCCTTGCGTTGTCAGACGAGAGCAAAGTCAGCGGATTCGGCCCGGCGCCGGAACACTGGCAGACCGAGTACGAGATGATCGTCAATCCTCGACTTTGACTACAACCCCCAAGGAGTGATTCCGATGCCTGACATTCGACTGGATCCCGGGCCCGGGGGAAAATCAATATCCGTTGCTGCCCTGAAACCTGCCGACATCATTGTGTCGACCACTGACGCGGCAATTTCGGGGTTCATCCGATTCGGCTCGGGCTCGGAAGTAAGCCACGCCATGCTTTATTACGGCGGGCGGAGTGTGGTGGAGGCGATACAGCGTGGGGTGGTCCTCCGCTCGCTGGACAACGCTCTCGCGGATGCGAACCTGGCCGTAGCGTATCGTCGCCGCGGAGTTCCTGCTCAATCGGCCCGTGAAATTGCTCAATGGGCGCGGGCGCAATCAGGAAAGCCCTATGACGCCCTCGGTGCTGTTGCTCACGGGCCAGTGACGATTTTCGCGCCAGCGACGATGAAAGTGCCGGTCCACATGCTCGCTCGAAGGGAGCGGGCCAGGACCGATACTGCCAACGACCGTTTCTTCTGTTCCCAACTCGTCATCCGGGCCTTTGCTGAGGCCGGTTACCCGATCGTGACCGGCGCATATGCCAAAAAGGATCCCGAACAGCTGGTCCAGGCCTGGGGACACGGCCTCTTGACCTATGTCGGTCATCTGGTCGAATTCGGCGACTGAGCCAGCTCACGTTCTCCTCCGTATTTGCCACCTCTGAAGATTGGGGACGGAGTTCGGGACAGGCATCGAAACACGGTGGCCCATATGCCTCGGCCTCTGAACCGCAAAGCTTCGGCAAGAATCCTGGATACGTGACCCTCGAAGCCGGACATTTTTTTATGATGCTGTTGCACGGCACAGGGGTTTTCGTGGCTGAACTCTTGCACTCTGGTCGATCCAGATTCGTTCAACTCGCTCAAGGAGAATTCAATGAACAATACGTGCTCAATCGAAACACCGCGCCCTGGGCCCGTGGTCCCGGGTCTCCGACTCGCCGGTCTGGTAGCGGCCCTTGGTCTACTCGCCGCCTGTGCGACCGCGCCGGAGTCGGAGCCGGCGAATGACAATGTCGTCG
>CAYFTI010000423.1:0-1740 GCA_964346065.1 uncultured Hyphomicrobiaceae bacterium | reverse complement strand
CTCCGCCTTGGTTTCATAGTCTGGGGTGTAGGTTTCGCTCATGCTCTCCTCGTTTTGGTGAAGGTGAAGGCATCGGGATTGCGCCGGGGCCGCTCACGCAAAGCCCGCGAGGCCGCGGTGAGCCGGGCCGTGATGTCTGCGGGCGCGCGAGCACGCTTGATTCGGCTGACTTTCGCGCCCGGCAGCATCGGAAAGGTCACGACCGAGATTTCCCACAGGTCGATCTCGTGGACCCGCCGGGTGCGCAGGCGCGGATCCCGGTCGGCGCGCACGGTGCGAAAGCCGATCGACAGCCCGTCAAGCGCGCCGGCGCGCAGCAGGGCCGCGATCTCGCGTGCCCGTTCCACCCCGCCGATCAGCCGCCCGCGCACATAAAGTCCGCGCTTGTCCTCGCGGATCTCGTCCCAGACACCGATCGGTTGGGCCGGGTCGTGCTGGAACAGAAAGCGAATGTCGCGCGGGCCACGCCGTTTCAGGCTCGCGGCGAACGCGCCGGGCATGACGATATCACCGCCATGGTCCGGCACGCCGAACAGGCTGGCGTAGCCCTCCACGCGTCCGTCGCTCTCGCTGACTTGCACAGGCGTGGGCCTCCGGCGGGCCGTCACGGCTCCCGGCGCAGCAGGCAAATTTTTCATGGGTTCAGCTCGCGCTTGCCAGCTCGTCGCCACCTTCGACCGGGCCGTAGCCGATCGCGGCGCGCTTTTCGTTGACTGTCAGGAAGGAGGCGTCCTCAACGCGGTCCCACAGCGCCGCGCGCTCGGTGGACAGCGCCTCGATCCGGTCGAGCGCGGGTTTCAGCGCAAGCTCCTCGCCATAAGCCGGGCCGAGCCAACCGCCCAGCGCCTGCAGCGTGCGGTTCACCAACGGCAACACCGTCTGGCGCCAGAAGCTGCGGTTCGCCTCATGGAAATTCGAATAAGTGTTGTCGCCGGGAATGCCGAGCAGCATTGGCGGCACGCCCAGCGCCAGCGCGATCTCGCGCGCGGCGAGGTTCTTCGCGCTGATGAAATCCATGTCGCGCGGGCTCATCGACATCGTCTTCCAGTCCAGTCCGCCTTCCAGCAGCATCGGCCGCCCGGCGTTGCGCGCGCCCGCATAGGTCGCCTCAAGCTCGGTCTTGAGCCGCTCGTACTGCTCCTCGGTCAGGTGCCCGTCACCAGCGGAATAGACCAGTGCGCCGGAGGGCTGTGCGGCATTGTCGAGAAGCGCCTTGTTCCAGCCCGAGGCGGCGTTGTGGATGTCGATGGCCATCGCGGCGGCCTCCAGCGGGCTCATGCCGTAATGGTCGTTGACCGGGTGATACTGGCGCATGTGCAGGATCGGGCGGATACCATCCCCCTCCTGATCGAAGCGAAGCGTCTGTCCGTCGGCCTGATATTCATAGGCACAGGGCCAGCCATCCGCGCCGGGGACAATGCGCATCCGGTCAGAGCGCAACACATGCAACTCGCGCGGCTGTCCGTCGAGCGACACCGCCTCCATGTAGGCGTTTCCCGAGATCAGCAGCGAGCCGTACCAGGCCTCGAACAGGTCAGGCGCGCATTCGCCCGCGTTGGGCCGCGCCAGCAAATCGAGAAGCGGATGAGTCTCAAGTTCGTCCGCGCCGTCGAAAAGGCGCAGCGGCACCGACGCGGCGGCCTCGGCGATCATGCGCACCGAACGATAGACGACCGGGTTCTTCGTGAAGCCCTCGCGGGCCATCGCGCCGTTATTGCGCGGCGACCAGACCGGCTGTGC
>CAYFTI010000422.1:0-1760 GCA_964346065.1 uncultured Hyphomicrobiaceae bacterium | reverse complement strand
CGCGCACGGAGAAATACTGAAACGTACCGACGCGCACGTGGCTACGCGCGACCCGGGCCAGGATGCCGCCGGCTACCGGCTGTTCGCGCTGCACGTATTCGCCGGTGGTCACCGCCGCCAGCGCGCGGGTGCTGGGCACACCCAGCGCGTGCATCGCCTCGCTGACCAGGTATTCCCGGATCACCGGCCCCAGGGCCGATCGGCCGTCACCTCCCCGCGAAAACGGGGTCGCGCCCGCGCCCTTGAGATGAATGTCGCGCAGCAGCCCGTCGCGCCCTTTGAGTTCGCCGAGCAGAACGGCCCGACCATCGCCCAGTTGCGGGACAAAATTGCCGAACTGGTGGCCAGCGTAGGCCATTGCGACGGGCTGAGCGCCCTCGGGCACGGTGTTGCCGCCAAACAGTGCCGCGAGCTGACCCTCGGTCACGTCCGCCGTATCCAGCCCCAGAAAATCGGCCAGATCGCGGTTGAACGCGATCAGCCGCGGCGCCTGAACGGGTACCGGACTCATGCGCGCGTGAAACACATCCGGCAGTTGTGCGTAATTTCGCTGGAGTTCGATCATTTCTACGCATCCTTCCAAGTCGTTCGCTTACTGACTGTAGCTTCAAGATCATACGCGCCCGAAGTGCACTAGTCGTGGCCCCACGAAAATCTCATGCGGCCGCGCTAACCTATGGTTACAAAAGACGCAAGGATTCAAATACATGACTGCACCCACGATTATTCTCGGCGCCCACGGGGGCATCGGTGAGGCGCTGGCGCGCCGGCTGGCCGCGCAGGGCCACCCGCTCTTTCTGACCGCCACGGACGAATCGTCCATTGCGGGACTCGGCGATGAACTGGGTGCCAGGACCGCTTCCCTGGACGTAATGGACACCGACGCGATCGCCGAAGTGCTGGGCCGGGCCGACGAAGGCGACGGCATTGCCGGGCTGGCTTATTGCGTGGGCAGCATCGTGCTCAAGCCGCTCAAGTCGGCCAGCGCCGATGACTTCGTCGACACCTTCAGGCTCAATACGCTTGGGGCGGCGATGGCGGTCAAGGCGGTGCAAAAGGGCCTCAAGCAGGCCAGCGGCAGCGTCGTGCTGTTTTCCACCGTGGCCGTCGGCCAGGGCTTTGGCAACCATTCGGTCATCAGCGCGGCCAAGGGCGGCATCGAGGGCCTGACGCGCGCGCTGGCCGCCGAACTGGCTCCGGACATTCGCGTCAACGCCATCGCGCCCAGCATTACCGATACGGGCATCGCGAACAAGCTGCTGTCTTCAGAGCAGATGGCCAAGGGTCTGGCCGACATGCATCCCGCCGGGCGCTACGGCAGGCCCAAAGATGTCGCGGCCATGGCGGCAACGCTGCTGAGTCCGGAAAGCGGCTGGGTTACCGGACAGATCATCGGGGTCGACGGCGGACGCGGCGCGCTGCGCACGCGCAATCAGTAGTCGGAACTCACGCTCGTTTGCGGTGCGCGCGCGCACGGCTGGCCGATTTCGATGCCGATCCGGCGCCGAAGCGACGCCCACTCCAAAATCGGCCGACGGAGCGACCTCCTACAGACAACCAAAACCTGCTGTAGGAGACCCCTCTGCGGGCCGACGGGTTTTGGCCCTCCGCGGCTCGAAGAAGCACGCCGCCGAGCAACCCCATCCCATCGGCAAAAGGTTTTCCAATCACCAATCTCCGACCCCTGACCCCTGACCACCGACCAAACAACCAACAACCAACAACCAAATCACCAGCATTAACCCCTTTCCAAATCCTCC
>CAYFTI010000421.1:0-1764 GCA_964346065.1 uncultured Hyphomicrobiaceae bacterium | reverse complement strand
AGGAGGGGCTGCGCTCGCTGCGCCCCTTCCCGCGCCAGCGCCAGCGGATGTGCGTGTTCGAGTACATCTACTTCTCCCGACCCGACTCGCAGCTCGAGGGCAAGAGCATCTACGAGGCGCGCAAGCGCATCGGCGCCGAACTCGCGCGCGAGACCGAGACCGACGCCGACCTGGTCGTGCCGGTCCCGGACTCCGGCGTGCCGGCGGCGATCGGCTACGCCAACCAGGCGAACATCCCCTTCGAACTCGGCATCGTGCGCAATCACTACGTCGGCCGCACCTTCATCGAGCCCACGGACTCGATCCGCCACCTGGGCGTGAAGCTGAAGCACAACGCCAACAGCGCGCTGTTGCGCGGCAAGCGCGTGGTGCTGGTCGACGATTCGATCGTCCGCGGCACCACCAGCGCCAAGATCGTGACCATGGTCCGCCAGGCCGGCGCGGCGGAGGTGCACATGCGCATCGCCGCCCCGCCGACCCGCCACCCCTGCTTCTACGGCATCGACACCCCGGACGAATCCGAACTGCTGGCAGCGCGCTTCGACGTCGCCGGGATGACCGAGGAGATCGGCTGCGACAGCCTGGCGTTCATCTCCGACGACGGGCTCTACCGCGCGATGGGCTACCCGCAGCGCAACGCCCTGCAGCCGCAGTTCTGCGATGCCTGTTTCACCGGCGACTACCCGATCCGCCTGACCGACAAGGTCGAGGGCGAAAGCGGTCAGAAACAGCTGAACCTGCTGGCCGAAGGCTGACGCGTCAGGGCATGGACGCCTTTAGTTGGGATATCATATATAAAATTGGGTCGATTTGCTCTATAATAGCGTTATTTTATTCGTTTGGCGCACGTCGCCAAGTTTATCGACTACAACAGCAACTCTTAAACCACAAAGAACTTACGCGAATAATAGCGAACTTGTCGCCTCTTGAGCCGGATCTCCGCCTTCTCTTTGATCCGGATCAACAATTGGATGAACAGACAAGCCGCGCCCTCCGCCGTACGAAAGCGCAAGCGCGTACAGCACGATTGAGTAGCAATTCGCGAACACGACGGATTGGACGCCGGGCACTACGTAGAATTCTTTTTTGGGAACGGCTTAATGCCCTATGTTCGACCATGGCGTGGTGGCAGTTGGAAAAGCGGTGCCAGAGGAGGCTTCACGCGGCTTGGTTCGACCTTAAATATGAACTTGAGACCGAACGGGATCGAATATCATGAGCGCCAGCCTTAGCGCATCCAAGCGTGACCGTTTTATTCGCAAACTCATCGCGGATACCAAGGCCGGTGAGGTCGAGTGGTACCCGGAAGCGCCAAACCCGCCGGAAAGCCGCCTTTCCGAACACTACATAAACTATCTGTACAGGACAACTGTGGCCGGTAAAACCATTCAATTGGGAGAGGTACGTTATCCTTTCTTCCTTGACGACGAAAAATTTGTTTTTGAGGAAAGACCAGTTTTGGAGTTTTGTGATTATTACGGAAACATCGAATGGAGATTTCCGTCATCCTCCGATCTATATGAATTATTGGATGTTGCTCGAAAAGAGGCGTTCGATGTTGAAAGTGCAATCGACAAATACTTAGAAAGCGCAGGCCAAGAGTAACAGTATTGAAAACCGATACCGCAATCGACGCCCTGGCGGCGTTGGCGCAGGAAACCCGGCTGAACGTGTTCCGGCTGCTGGTGCGGACCGGCCCAGACGGGCTAGCCGCGGGCGAGATCGCGCGCACGCTGGAGGTGCCGCCGGCGACCCTGTCGTTCC
>CAYFTI010000420.1:0-1776 GCA_964346065.1 uncultured Hyphomicrobiaceae bacterium | reverse complement strand
TATTCAGATGCGTGCCGCGGTAGTTGACATCGGCTTCCAGCCGCAAATTCCAGTTTGCAAGCTGGGTCGAGCCGGTGTTCTCGTCCTGGATCTTGAGATGCTCGATCTGTGCGCCCGGCCCGGCGGCCAGTTCGGTCATCGTGAAGGTCTGGAACGGCGTGTCCGACAGGCTTACGTAATGCTCGATGATGCTGGCCTGCGCGCCGTCCTCGACCCGGATCAGGTTGCGCGTCGCCACGTTGCCCGGCTCATCGCCCGTGGTGATGAACACCAGGTGGATCGGCTTCGGTGCCGTTCCGTTCGCCGCGTCCGTAATGCGGATCACCGCGCCGTCGCTCATGAACGCGGTGGCGAGGTTGGCGACCGTCTCGCCCTCCTGCGGGTTGACCTGCCCGAAAGTCTTGTCAAACCATTCCGGCGCGACGTCAAAGGCTTGCGTCAGGCTCATGATCTGGACATGCGGCGCATCAACGGCCGGCATCGGTTGGTGATGACCGTTGACAAACACCACGACATGCGCGTCAAGCCCCGTGAAATGCCCGATGGCGCGTTCAAGCTCGGCTTCACTCACCTCCGCGCGCGGCGCCGGCACATAGGCCTCACGCATCTTCGCGCGCAAGTCGGTGTATTTCCACTCCTCGACGCGGCGATGCGGCAGGCCGGACCGGGCGAACGCCGCGATCGCCTGTTCGCGCAGGCCGCGCAGCCGCGCATCGCTTCCCCCGGCGATCTGCGACTCGAACGCCCGTAGCAGGCCGGCTTCGGCGGGTGAGTGGTCTTCGCTCACCCGGATCGGTGTTTCAATATTCATTGCGGCCTCCATCACGCGGCGTGCTCGCCATAAGCGGCATAGCCAGATTCCTCCAGCTCCAGCGCCAGGCTCTTGTCGCCCGAGCGCGCGATTTTGCCATTGATCAGCACATGCACGTGATCGGGCACGATGTAATCCAGCAGGCGCTGATAGTGCGTGATCGCCAGGACAGCCCGGTTCGGGTCGCGCAGCTTGTTCACGCCGTCGGAGACAATGCGCACCGCGTCGATATCGAGGCCCGAGTCAGTCTCATCCAGCACGCAAAGCCCCGGCTCCAGCAGCGACATCTGCAGGATCTCAAAGCGCTTCTTCTCGCCGCCGGAAAAACCGGAATTCACAGGGCGCTTGAGCATATCCATCGATATATCGAGATCGCCGGCTTTTTCGCGCACCAGCTTCATGAAGTCCGGCGTGCTCATCTCCGCCTCGCCGCGCGCCTTGCGGTGCGCGTTGACGGCCGTGCGCAGGAAGGTCATCGAGCCGACGCCAGGGATTTCCAGCGGATACTGGAACGCCAGGAACACGCCGGCGCGTGCGCGCTCGTCCGGCTCCATCTCCAGCAGGTTTTCGCCGTCCCACAGGACTTCGCCTGCGGTGACCTCGTAGTCGTCCCTGCCAGCGAGCACATAAGCCAGCGTGGACTTGCCGGAGCCGTTTGGCCCCATGATCGCGTGGACCTCGCCTTTCGGCACGGTGAGGTTCAGGCCGCGGATGATTTCCGCGTCCTCCTCCGCGATTTTCACGTACAGGTTCTTGATCTCAAGCATTTCTTGTTTCCCATCTTCCCTGATTTGTCATTGCCGGGCTTGGCCCGGCAATCCAATTTCTCCCGTCCCTATTCCCAAAGACGGTTGAATGGATGCCGGGCTCAAGTCCGGACATGACATGAAGCTGTTATCCCACGCTGCCTTCCAGGCTGATGCCGATCAGGCGCTGCGTCTCGGCCATGAACTCCATCGGAAGCT
>CAYFTI010000419.1:0-1777 GCA_964346065.1 uncultured Hyphomicrobiaceae bacterium | reverse complement strand
GCACCCGGAAGGGATGCTCGACCCGCGCCCGCACCATGGCGATGATCCGGTTGATCTGCGCGTCCACGGGATGGAGCTTGCCGTCCTTGGGCGCCTTGCGCAGTTCAAGCGTGAAGCAATCGATCCGGGGGGGGGCTGTTGAAAAAGCTTGGTCAGGCGGTAGCGCGCGCCGGCCTCAAGGTGTGCGTTTCAAGTATGGCGCAGATGACGAAGAGGGCCGCGGCGGCCAACTTCTTGAGGTTCATCGCGATCGCCGTGAGCAAGGCTTGGATCTTCATGTTTTCGAGACCTCGGCGTGCGGCCCTGTTTAATCCGTGGAGCGTTTTGGCAGTTCCGTGCGCGCCCTCGACGCGCCAACGGTGGCGGCTGTAGATGTCGCGCTCGGCCTTGCCCCATCGGCGCCTTTTCCGCCTGGCTCGCAGGATGGCGGGAAAGTGGTTGGTGATGTGCACCCGTCGCGCTGACGCTGCCCCGGGAATGCAGCGGTCCTTCAGCGGGCATGCGGCGCAGTCGCTTCGCGCGGCGCGGTACCAGCGTCCGTTTTTCGTGGTTGTGCGCGGCGAGAGTGTCTTGCCCACGGGGCAGCGGACACGATCCTTTTGCGCATCATACTTGAAGCGCTCGACGGGAAAGCCCTGCATATCCTTGCGCCGCACCGGCTTGCGGCTTGGTATCACGTAATCGGTCTGGCGCTCCTCGAGGGCGGCGTAGACCGGACCCGTGCCATAGGCCTTGTCCGCCGTGATCCGCCGAGGCCTTCGGCCCAGCGTGGTGGCGATCGCGTCGATCCGCTCCCTGAACCGGCCCGTGTCGTGTTCTTCGCCCGTCACGATCTCGATATCGACCACCACGCCGGCATGGTCATCGACGGAGGTGTGCTGCTTGTAGCTCGGGCGCAGAGGTGCACCGGAAGAGGTCGCCATGGTGGCGTCGGGATCGCTGCGGCAGAGCTTCTTGTATTTTCCCGTCGTTCGCGCTTGGCGCTGGTCATCGTTGGCGTCTTGCACGGCTTCGAGGTGCTGATCGACAAGCGCGTCCATGCTGACGTCGGCGCGGATCAGCGAGGCGTCCATGTGGACAGTCTCGGCCGTGATCAGCCCGGCCTGCGCACAGTCCTGCACGATCCGCGTGAAAACCTTGCGAAACAGGGCCTCTCCCCACCGCTGGCGGATACGCGTGAGCGAGGAATGATCGGGGAGCGCCTCATGAAGGCCATACCCGGCGAACCAACGGATCGCGAGATTGACCTGAGCTTCGCGCATCAGCCGCCGGTCCTGCACGATCCCAAGAACAAGCCCGGCCAGCATCAGCCGTACTGCGACTTCAGGATCTATCCCGGGACGGCCACTGTCCGAACAGTAAAGCCCGGCCACCTCAGGATGCAGCCAACTCAGATCGAGTACCCGATCGACACGGACAAGAACATGGTCGTCGGGCAGGAGATCCCGCAGCGACCCCGCAACGAAAAACTCCAGCTGATCACGTTCCTTCCGACCCAGCATGCGCGCCCCTCCAGCATTGCAGGACCTATGGAATCAGCAGCCAAGATCTTTTTCAACAGCCCCCGGGGGACTGTTTTCCCCGACGCAAGATGAAGCCGTTCTGCTGCGGCTTTCCGGGGTCGATGTAATGCGAGGCCACCTTGTTCTTGTCGGCCCACCTCAGGATCGCGGAACTGGTGAACTCGGTCCCGTTGTCCGACACGATGCAGTCCGGCTTGCCGTAGATGCGCACCAAGGCGTCCAACTCCCGCGTCACGCGGGCACCCGAGATGCTC
>CAYFTI010000418.1:0-1782 GCA_964346065.1 uncultured Hyphomicrobiaceae bacterium | reverse complement strand
AATGCAGGCGCGCATGCTGCGCGTGGCCAACGAAAATTCCGAAGCCGCAGGCCGCCTGCTGCGCTTTAACTAGGAGTCATCGAAATGAAAGCACTCTGGGTAGCCAAGACCGGTCTGGACGCACAACAGACGCGCTTGGCAAACGTCTCCAACAATCTGGCCAACGTCAACACCAACGGCTTCAAGCGCGGGCGCGCGGTATTCGAGGATCTCGTCTACCAGAACGTGCGCCAGGCCGGCGGCCAGCAGACGCAGGAAAACGAGATTCCGTCCGGCGTTTACCTGGGCACCGGCGTTCGGGTCGTGGCCAACGAAAAGATTTTCACCCAGGGGTCGCTGGTCGAAACCGGCAATGCCTTCGATGTCGCCATCCAGGGCAGGGGGTTTTTCGAAGTCCTGCTGCCCGATGGCAGTCAGGCGTTTACCCGGGACGGTTCTTTCCGCCTGAATTCGGACGGCGAAATGGTTACGGCAGGTGGCCTGCCGGTTCAGCCGGCCATCAACGTACCCGACAACGCACAGAGCGTCACGATTGGTTCCGACGGCACGGTCAGTGTTCAATTGCCGGGCCAGGCCGCTGCCGTGCAGGTTGGCACGCTGCAAACTACCGACTTTACCAACCCCGGCGGGCTGGAGCCGCGCGGCCAGAACCTGTTTATCGAAACCGGCGCCAGCGGACCGGCGGTGCAGGGCACGCCGGGCGTTGATGGCCTCGGCACGCTGATCCAGGGCATGGTGGAGGGCTCGAATGTCAACACCGTCGAGGAGCTGGTCAACATGATCGAAACCCAGCGGGCCTTCGAGCTCAATTCGCGTGCGATCCGGACATCCGACGAGATGCTCCAGTTCATCACCAACAATATTTGAGGTTTGTGACGATGCGGCATCCAATCCGGCTCTCATTGCCAATATTCGCAATCCTGATCTTGACGGGTTGTGCCAGTCCGCAAAAGATCGACGACTGGTCCCCCGCGCCGCCGCCGGAGTATCCCGAGGTGACGCCGCAGCAGGCCAACGGCTCAATCTATAGCGAGGCCACCGCATTGACACTTTTTGCCGACGTCAAGGCGCGCCGGGTCGGCGACGTGCTGACCGTACGCCTGGCCGAGCAGACCGACGCGAGCACCAGCGCCTCGACCAGTACCGACCGCACGAGTTCGACAAGCATCAGCAACCCGGTACTATCGGGCGAGCCGATTACACGCTCCGGCGGCATTCCGGTGTTCCAGAGCAGTCTGGATTCCGAGAACGAGTTTGAGGGCGGCGGCGACAGCGCACAGAGCAACCGGATGGACGGCAATATCAGCGTGACCGTCTACGAGCGTCTGCCCAACGGCAATCTGATTGTTCGCGGCGAGAAATGGATCCGCATCAACCGGGGCCGCGAGCTGCTGCGCGTGGCCGGCATCGTCCGGCCGGCCGATATCGGCGAGGACAATTCGGTACCTTCGTTCAAGCTGGCTGACGCTCGGATCGATTACGGGGCGACCGGCGCCATCGGCGATGCCAACCGGCCCGGCTGGCTGACCCGGTTCTTTCAATCGCCCATTTTTCCTTTCTAAAAGAGAGTCCGCCTGATGACATGCAAATGGCTCCAGACGCTGTTGCTGACCGTGTTCCTGATCCCGCTCTACGCGGGTGGGCAGGTCGCGAGCGGTCAAACAGCGAGCGGGCAAGCGGAAAACGACTTCCGCATGCTGCAGCGCCTCAAGGATATTGCCTCGGTTTCCGGCGTGCGCGCCAACCAGGTGGTCGGCTACGGGTTGGTGGTCGGGCTCGACG
>CAYFTI010000417.1:0-1785 GCA_964346065.1 uncultured Hyphomicrobiaceae bacterium | reverse complement strand
AAAGGCTTCCCAAGCTGAAGCCCGCACAAGTCGCAGATGCGGTGAGAGCGGACATTGCCTCCAAGCGAATGCCGAAGCTTAACCTCCCACAAGCGGACGCGTGGCGCTATTTTGGGTTGCCATCACTTTCCGGGGTCAATCAGGCCCTGACCCGGCATGCCGCTATGACACCTCTCCTGCTGGCGGGGGCACGGTGATCGACGAAATGCTGAGCGTTCATGCGGTTATGCGCGGCCATAGCGCTCCACGTGACGCCCTTCGGTCATGACAAACGCGGCTTTCCACCGGCCCCTTGTGTTATGTTATAACATACTTTAGTGTCTCCGCGAAGAATCGCACGGAAGCCTTAATGAGCAAGCGGGGAGAGAAGACGCAGGCGGACGTGCTGGCGGTTTTGCGCCAGCGCGGCGGGCCGCTGTCCGCCTACGACGTTCTCCGGGAGCTGCGGGCGACCAACCCTAGGATTGCGCCGCCGACGATCTACCGCGCGCTTGCCGCGCTGAGGGAAAGCGGGCGCGTGCACCGCCTCGAGTCACTGAATGCCTTCATCGCCTGCAGGTGCGACCGGCACCTGCAAGCCTCCATTCTGTCGATCTGCGACGATTGCGGGACGGTCGAGGAAAGCGTGGCGCCTGACCTGCTCGAAGCAATCTCCGGCGTCGCCAAAAGTTCAGGGTTCCAGCCCGCGCGCCATGTGATCGAGATCCGTGGGCTTTGCGCGACCTGCAGCGCTGCGCAGGTGTCTGCATGACGGCATGGCGACCAGTGCTTGGTCTGCTCCTGCTTGGCGCGGCTCTCCGGCTGGCTGGGGCATCGGTCGTCGTGGCGTTGCTCTGGGCGGGCTTCATCTGGGCCACAGCGACCCCGGGGGCGCCATGACCGCGGCGCTCACCTTCCGCAATCTGACGCTCGGCTATGACCGGCACCCTGTGGTTCACCACCTCGAGGCCGAAATCCCCGGGGGCAGTCTCACGGCGATCGTCGGCCCGAACGGGGCGGGCAAGTCGACGCTGCTCAAGGGCGTGATCGGCACGCTGGCGCCGCTCGAGGGGCGGATCGCGCTCGGGGAGATCGGGCGCGACGAAATCGCCTATCTGCCCCAGCAATCGGATATCGACCGCGCCTTTCCGATCTCTGTTCGCGATCTGGTGGCCATGGGGCTCTGGCGCGAGATCGGGCCCTTCGGCCGCCTGCGCGCGCACCACCGCGACCGCGTCGCAGCGGCGGTCTCTGCCGTCGGTCTTACCGGGTTCGAGGGTCGCCCCATCGGCGCCTTGTCGGGCGGGCAGATGCAGCGCGCGCTCTTCGCGCGGCTGTTGTTGCAGGAGGCGCGGCTGGTGTTGCTCGACGAGCCCTTCACGGCGATCGATCAACGCACCATGGCTGACCTTCTGGGCGTGGTGCGGCGCTGGCACGGCGAGGGGCGCACGGTGCTTGCCGTGCTGCACGATTTCGACACGGTGCGTGCGTGTTTCCCCCGCACGCTGATGCTCGCGCGCGAACTTGTGGCCCACGGCCCCACGGCGGCGGTGTTGACGGCCGAGAACCAGTTCCGCGCCCGGGCGATGGCCGAGGCGCCGGACCCGGATGCAGGCGTCTGCGAGCGGGGTGCGGCATGATCTGGGACGTGGTGATCCAGCCCTTCGCCGATTTCGGCTTCATGCGCCGCGCGCTGCTGGGTTGCGTCGCGATCTCGCTCGGCGCGACGCCCGTGGGCGTGTTTCTCATGCTGCGGCGGATGAGCCTGACCGGCGACGCCATGGCGCATGCGATCCTGCCGGGCGC
>CAYFTI010000416.1:0-1788 GCA_964346065.1 uncultured Hyphomicrobiaceae bacterium | reverse complement strand
ATTCGGGCTCCTGGTTCGGGTTGCCCTGTTCATCCGGCTCGGCGGGGGTGCCGTCCTCTTCGTCGACGGCCGGCGAAAGCGACCGCAGGTCGGGCCGGCGCAACGTCCGCGCGATGCCGAGGCGCACATCGGTATTGGGTGTGGCGGCGAATACCGCGTTCAGCGAAGGAAGCAGGAATGCGACGTCCTCCGAGGTGGTCGTACCGAAGAAATCGGTCGTTTCGGTATCCGAGCTTTCCAGGCGCAAGCCGCCGGTCACGCCGAGACGTTGGTTGGCCTGCCAGACGTCCTCGGCGAACGCGAACAACACGTCCTCGTCGATATCGAAGATGCGATCCTCGCGCGGCGGTCGCAACTCGCCGTTTCGAATCTCCGAATTGGTTTCATCGTGTTCGCGCAGCTCGGCGCCGACACCGAAGCTGATGTCGTGGGCCCCGGCGGAAATGCTCAGGGCGGCTTCCGGCCGGATCAATGACAGGTCGATCAGCTCGGTGCGCTGCCGCTCGCGGTCGATACTGCCGTCGGCGTTGAAGCGGGTTTCATCGCGTTCGGTATCGGTCTCGCCCTGCTGCCAGTCGAATCCCACGCGCAGCCGCGCGGATGCGCCGATGGCACGCTTCCAGTCGGCGCGAAAGCCGTAGCTTTCCCGAACTCGTTCGCGTCGCTCGTCGCTGACCCGGTCGGTGGTCACCTGATCGTCTTCCAGGTCGGTCTCGATATCGTCGCGAAATTCCTTAGTGCGCAAATAGAACGGGTCGAACTCGAAGCGGCCGGCACGTTCGGTTTGCAGGGCAAAACGCGGAATCAGATTGACCTGGTCGAAACGCCGCTCGTTGAGTTCGAGGACGCCGCCGTCGGGTACGCCGCCAGCGCCGAATTCGAATTCATCCTTGCTCTCGCTGCGCCGAAAGCGCTGTAGGGAACCGGCCAGCGCGGCTTCCAGGGCGCCGATTGTTTCCCCGTGCGAAAACGTCGCCTCGCCCAGTTCATCGTTGTCTTCGAGATAGCCGGCGCCGACCGCCAGCTCGGTATCCGACAATGAGTCCACACCATTTTTCAGCACGATGTTGACGGTGCCCGCCGCACCCTGGGCGTTGTAGATCGCCCGCGGCGCCCGAATCACTTCCACGCGCTCGACCAGGCCGGTGGGAATCCGGTCGACCTCGAAACTGCGCCGGGACTCGCCGTCGATCATCGGTCTGCCGTTGATCAGCACCTGCGTATATTCACCCGGCAAGCCGCGTAACCGCACTTCGCGTGCACGGTTGGCACCGTCGAACGTAACCCCGGGCAGCCGTCGCAGTGCGTCGCCAAGGGCCTGCTCGTTGAATTGCAGCAATTGCTCGGCGTCGATGACTTCCATCGCGTTCGGCGCGCCGGCCTTCAATCGCGCCGCCGTCTGGGCCGACGTTTCAACGCTGCCAAGGACCTCGATCGGATCCATCTCCGCCGGGCGGGGTTCAGCCTCGGGTTCCACCGGACCCTGAGTCTGAGCCATTGTGTTTCCGGCCAGCAGAATTGCCGACAGCAGCACAACTTTGCGACCACATTTGCGACCACAACGGAAGCCGCGCCGGGATTGTTCGAGAACAAACATGCGAATCATTCCTTTTATGTAATACGAATGATTATTATACGTGAGGTACGGTAACAGGGTCACGACTGATCACGGTTGTTTCTCAGCTTTTGAGACCGCTATCGGCATAATGACGGAATGGCTGAGCAGCAACCATCCGAAGCATCGACAACCCTGACCCCAACCGCCCGCCTGGCCCGGGCCGAAAAGCG
>CAYFTI010000415.1:0-1792 GCA_964346065.1 uncultured Hyphomicrobiaceae bacterium | reverse complement strand
TCAGACGCGTCCAAGCGCAGACCGCGCTGGAGCCTGATGAATGAAGCGGGCTAGGATGGATGCACCACACCGGTCGCAGGTTTTTTCAGGGGCAAGAGGGCGATGGGTCGCTATTCAGGCTACGCTGCCGCATTCGGGCGACATTCCCGGCTGCCGCCAACCCTCTGGACGTGGTGCGCCCTGGGTCTCATCGTGCTCATCGTCGCTTATCTCCTCTACGGAGAAAGTCTGAAGCGGGTAGCCCAAACCTATAGCCAGCCGGAATTCAGCCACGGCTACATCATACCACTGATCAGTACCTGGCTCGTGGCGCAGCGGCGCCATCTCATCTGGAAGTTGCGCGGTCCGGGCGCCATCAGCGGTTGTTGGCTGGTCGGCCTCGGCGTCGCCATCGCCGTGTTCGCGAAGCTGGCCAACATCGACAGCCTTCCTTATCTTGGGCTCATACCGTTCCTCATCGGCTTCGCCGCCGCAACCCTAGGATGGGCGAGCGCGCGCCTCGTCGTGATCCCGGTGCTGTTCCTCGGCTTCGGCTTCCCGCTGCCGAACGGCGCGCAGGTCAAGCTCTCCACGGAACTCCAACTCCTCTCCTCGCAGATCGGTACCGCCATCCTGCGCGGCTTGAGCATCCCCGTATACCTCGACGGCAATGTCATCGATCTCGGGCGGATGAAATTGCAGGTCGCCGAGGCCTGCAGCGGCCTGCGTTACCTGCTTCCCTTGCTCACCTTCGGCGTGCTTTGCGCGTACATTTACCGTGCCCCCCGCTGGACGAAGCTGGTCGTGATCCTGGCGACGATCCCACTGGCGGTCGTTCTCAATGGTGCACGTATCGCCATCACGGGGCTCTTCGTTCATTTCGACAATCTGAGGATGGCCGAAGGCTTCATGCACTTACTGGAAGGCTGGGTGGTCTTCCTCATTGCCCTCGCTTGCCTGTTCGCTACTATGTGGCTGTTGCTGCGGCTGATCGGACACGAGTGCACCTTCATCGACATGCTCGACTTTGGCCGCATGGCCGGTAGTCCGGAGGGACGCGAACCGCAGCGCCCGACGTCGGCCGGGCCGTCCATCGACGTGACGTCGACCGCGGTACCGCGGGTGCTGCTCGGCGCCACCGCAACGGCAATGATCGGTGCCATACTGCTGCTGCCGATCCATCACCGTCCGCATTATTCCCCGGATCGGCCAGGCTTGTTCACTTATCCCTTGCAGATGCAGAAATGGCGCGGCACCCTCGACGTCCTCGAGCGTGCCGAGGAGCAGAATCTCGGTACCGACGATTACTTCCTCGCTGACTACGTCGACAGCGCGGCGACCGCCAGAGTCAACCTTTGGGTCGCCTATTATGATAGCCTCCTCAAGGATGGTAGCCATATCCACAAGCCCACCTTGTGTCTGCCGGGTGCCGGCTGGGAGTACGTCGATTTCAATCGCTTCGAGACCGGTTTGATCGACCTGTCGCAGCGACCGCTGACCGTTAACCGGGGCGTCGTCGTCCACGGCACGCGGCGTATCGTGCTCTATTTCTGGCTTGAGCTGCGAGGTCGGCACGTGCTCGGGCAAGAGGCGCGACTTCATAACTTGTGGGACTCGTTGACGCTCGGGCGCAGCGACGGCGCCTTGATCCGCGTGTACACCCCACTGCGCGCCGACGAGGATCCGGCGGACGGTGACGAGCGACTTCTCCGCTTTCTCCGGATCGGCTATCCGCATCTCGCACCGCACGTTGGCGCTTAGCCCCAATAATTCGTGAGGCTCGTGAAGGGGCGTCGGCTGGACGCGCTCAAGG
>CAYFTI010000414.1:0-1795 GCA_964346065.1 uncultured Hyphomicrobiaceae bacterium | reverse complement strand
CCTCGGACCCGACCGAGGACCGGCGCTCTTACACCAAGCCACGGGGCACGATCCGGCTGCCGGCGCCCATCGACTTCGTGCCGCCGGCCAAGGCTGAAGCCGCCTTCCACGACCAGCTGGCGGACACGAGCAACGCTCCGTAGGACCCAAACCGACCAGCCTCCCGGCAAGCCGGGGCGGTCGGATCCACCTCAAAAGACCCCGTCATCCTCGATCCGCGGTACGTAGACCAAAGCTCTCGGGTAACCCTCCACCGCCAGGACAACTCCTTATCGCAAAGCTCCTTTTCAACGCTCCGGATCCCGACACACCGCCGCATCGTCGGAAGTGCGCGCTCGCCTGAGCCCACGCCTTTAGCGGACCAGAAGCTCCTCGAGGGTGCCAGCGATTTCATCCGCATCGGCCCGCGAGACACCAAAATGCGTCGGCAAATATAACGTCGATCGAATCATTTGAGATACATGATACGATACGCCCGACACCTTTCCGTACATTTCGCTTTCGTGTAGATTGCCATACATACTTTTCCCGATGAGAAAGCCCCGTCGCATCATATTCGTACGTATTTTGCTGCGCGCGTCATTGGGTACGACTACGGGAAAATTCATGAAAGTCGAACCTGCCAGCGTTTCGGCAGAAACCTCGTGGGAGAGCATAAGTGGAAAGAGTCGCGCCAGATAAACTTGAGCGATTTGTCGACGATGCTCGGCGAGCTGATCCACGAGCGGCAGCTTCCGCATCCATTCGTGAAAGGCACCGTATGCTGGTCTGGTCATCAGTGTCGGATCGACATGGTCCTGTGGCGGTTGCCAAAGTGGACGGCGGAGGTCCGCGTTGCCGTCGGTCCACACCATTCGCCGCAACCACCATGGCCAGACCACCAAATTGAAGAATGGTGGCCGAGTTGCAACGTCGTAAACGACCGCTTCTTTCGCCTTCGACATATAATGCTTGAAAGAAAGCCGGGGCCACGTCGCCGTCGCGTCACTGACAAATTTCGCAAGTTCTTCGTCTCTTGTTGTGATTAGGCCGCCCCAATAGAAATTGAGAAATTTCTGGTGTGAGAAGCTAAATACGCTGGCGTCGGTGGACGTTCCAATTAAGCCGTCACGCCCTGTTGCGCCGTACGATATTGCACAATCATCAAACAGCATTGCGCCGCGTGCGTGACAAATGTCACGTAGTTCACTAATGCCTTCTTGGATGACATGATAATGGGTAAGTAAAACGCAAGCGGTTTCGTTGTCAATAAGATCACTGAGCTGCGCAAGGTCGGCATTGCTAGAATTAGGAAGATTGTCGAAAAAACACGGGATGCCACCTGCCGTAGTCACCATACGAACCACTGCGGGTATGGTATGGGGGGACAAAAGTACTTTAGGGCGGCCTGGCCGAACGGCATAGCGGGTCAATAAGTGTATCCCGGTCCGAGCTCGCCCCAGTGGCACGCAAGTCGTACCACTGCCGAAACGGCCCTCCATCGCGGCAATGAACGCTATCTCGTCTGCACTGTTGCCGCGCAGAAATGGCGCTACAAAATTCATCGGCGTTGGGCGCATCGGCGGGCGCGCCTTGAGCAACTTCGCGACCGATTTCCCGCGGGCAGGGCTGGAAGACTGAAAACGCTGCCCGATAGAAGCGGATTGCTTCACCCCTCATCTCCCAGAATGTGACGTCGAGGAAACAGATCGCTAGCGATAGCAAGGTTCTCTGCTGTTGAACAGTGCATCGTAGTAAACGTTTCGTGAAAGGGCCGCCGTACGCCCACGGGGACGTATCGGCCACACCTGCGGAT
>CAYFTI010000413.1:0-1797 GCA_964346065.1 uncultured Hyphomicrobiaceae bacterium | reverse complement strand
CCATCATCCTCGCTGCCGGTGCGGGCAATGTTGAAGCCGTCGGTTTCGCGCTTCGCCGCCGACACGCTGAGATAGCCGAACTCGCCCGCGCCCGAAGCATTCGCCGAAACGCCGTAAGTGCCGAGGCTGCCGCCTTCCACCTGCGCGCTGACCTTCGGCACCTGCGTGCCCTTTTTTGTCGAGATATTGATGACGCCGGCCAGCGCATTCGCGCCGTAGATGCCGGACTGCGGACCGCGGATCACTTCGATCCGCTCGATGTCCGTCGCGAGGAGCGTGGCGAAGTCAAATTCGCCGCCACTCAGCGAGTTGACCTCCACGCCGTCTATGATGACCTTCACCTGGTTGGCCTCCGCGCCGCGCACGCGCACCTGCGTGAAACTTCCCGCACCCCCGGACCGGCTTACGCTCAGGCCCGGCACGGTCCGCAAAGCGTCAGCCGCGTGCCTGATCTGCCGCCGCTCAAGCTCTTCGCCGGTAATCACGGTTGTCGCGCTGCCCAATGTCGCGGCGTCCGTCGGCTCGCCGCTCAGCGTTGCCCCCTCGATCACGATCTCGTCCAATTCGACCGGCGCCGGCTGCGCGTGCACCGGCGATGCAAACCCGGCAACGATGGCGGCCAGCGTGCTGGCAACTTGCAGGTGTCTGGCGTGACGGCCCTTCCCTGCATCCGGGGTGTTGTGAGGCCCGTTGTTGGTGACAATTCGCATTTTCATGTATCCCCCATGCGCTTCGACAGAACACGATGAGGGAGCGCCCGGAAACGCGATCCACGACTGGCCGAGCGCGCAGTTACGCCACGGCCAAATCCGTGCCGGTCGCGACCCGTGTTTTTTCAGGATGCTTTGCGAGACTCCATCAGTGGCGCTCCATCATTCAAGACGTGCCGCCACGACGGTATTCCGCTTCATCACGCGCCCCGCATGATGAATGGGCGACGCGCCGATGGCAGGTCTCCTGGCTCACGGCTCAGACGCTCAACCTCACCTTCCCAACGCATGATGACCCAGCGTCAGTGGTCTTCGAGGTGAGCTCGCCGCTCACAGTTGCGGGGGCAGCCACGGCTGCACGGGCCTTGTCCGTGTCCGTGTTCCCTCTTGTTCCGCCGCTTGCACGGCGAAAACCATCAGCATGGCGACTAGAGCAGGAAGCGTCGCGTTTTGTCAATTCGTCGCATCGCAAAACGACCTGCCGGCCGCAACCGGCAGGCTGTTTTGTGCTGTTTCGCCGGTCCAGCTATTCGCCCGTGCCGGCCGCGTCGCCGGGTCTGGTTGCGCCTATGCCTGCCACCGTGAACGCGACCTCGACAGTGCCGGCGTTCTGGAAGGTCAGCGTGCCTTCGACGGTTTCACCTTCTTCATAAGCCTGATCGAGGCCGATCATCATCAGATGATAGGATCCCGGCTTGAGCTCCACCGTCTCGCCTGGCGCGATCTGAAGGCCATCTTCAAGCTGGCGCATGCGCATGATGCCATCCTGCATACTCATCTCGTGGACTTCGACGGTCCCGGCGCCAGCGGCGGATCCGCCGACCAGCCGGTCCGCTTCCTGCCCAGTATTCGTGATTGTCGCATAGCCAGCCGCTGTCGGTGCGCCGGCCGGCGTCGCCCGCGTCCAGGGCTGCGCGATTTCGATGTCGCCCACCCGGTAATCTTGGGCGTAAACCGGCGCACTCAGCGCGCACAGCGCCAGAACTGCGAGACTGCGTTTCAGATGTGTCATGAAATCTCTCCCCTTACCACGCTTTTTGCCAACCGACGGTCAGCGTCCAGTCGGTTTCCATTTGCGGGCCGTTCA
>CAYFTI010000412.1:0-1804 GCA_964346065.1 uncultured Hyphomicrobiaceae bacterium | reverse complement strand
CTCCACCTGACGGCTCCGCGCGCGGCCTCTTACACCACCCGGTGGGGCACTAACTGCAAGCATGTTGGAGGACAGAATAATGAGCAGAAATTTCGATTACATTGTCGTCGGCGCCGGTTCGGCGGGCGCGCCAATTGCCGCGCGATTGAGCGAGAATGCCGAGGCCCGCGTCCTATTGATCGAATCCGGGCATTATCCACAATGGTGGGACATGCGCGTGCACATGCCGGCCGCCAAGGGCTTGGCAGGTCAGGCGCGTACCTACAATTGGGGATACTGGACGGTGCCCCAGCGTCATCTCAACGATCGACAGATTAATTGCGCCCGCGGGCGCGCCATGGGGGGCTCTTCGGTTATCAACGGCATGGCGTTCGTGCGCGGCAATCGGCACGACTACGACGCCTGGGCGGGCGATCCGGATCTGGCCGACTGGCGCTACGCCGCTGTTCTACCGTATTTCAAGCGTCTCGAGACCTTCGACGGCGGTGGTGACTTCTTCCGCGGGGACACCGGCCCTATCCACGTGACGCGCGGACAGAGCCGGTGTCCGCTCCATGACGCCTTCGTCGAAGCCGGACTGCAAGCCGGCTATCCGTATGCCGCGGATTTGAACGGCGCGAACCAGGAAGGGTTCGGGCCAATGGACCGCACCATCCGTTGGGGCCGCCGGGTCAACATCGCGACGGCCTACCTTCATGACACCGCCGGGCGCCCTAACCTCACGATCCACACCGGCGTCCAGGTCGTGCGTGTGCTGCTTGAGGGAACGCGTTGCCGCGGCATCGTCTGCCTCGATCACGCGCGGGCGGAGCAGACAATTTACGCCGAACGCGAGGTCATCCTCGCTGCCGGTGCCATCGGCTCAGCTCAGCTTCTATTGCTGTCGGGCATCGGCGACGCCGACGAACTCAAGCGCGTGGGTATCCGCCCCCGTCACGACTTGCCAGGGGTCGGCCGTAACCTGCACGATCATCTGCAGGTTTTCGTCCAGCAGACCTGTCGACTACCAGTTACCCTGCAACCTACGAAGAACCGGACGACCCGTCTACTCGTCGCCGGACGGTGGCTGCTTACTCGCACCGGCTGGGGGGCGACCAATCACTTCGAAAGGACAGCCTTCGTCCGCTCCAGCGAGGCCGCAGGTTGGCCGGACATCCAGTTCCATTTCTTGCCGCGCGCCTTCCCGCACGACGCGGACGCCGCAGAATCGGACGAGCACAACTTTCAAGTGCACGCCGGGCCGCAGCGCACGAAGTCGCGTGGGCGACTGACGCTTCGCTCGGATCGGCCCGACGACCAGCCGCTGATCGACCCCGCTTACATGTCCCATCCCGATGATTGGGCCGAGATGCGCGCTGCGATACGCATCGCTCGAGATGTCATTGCCCAAGCAGCCTTCGCGCCGTTCCGCGGCCATGAGATCGGACCCGGTCCCGCGGCGCAGACGGACATCGAACTCGATGCCTATATCCGCGCGACCGCGAATACCGGCTATCATCCGTGCGGCACCTGCAAGATGGGCTCCGACGCGGTCGCCGTCGTGGACGGTCGATTGCGCGTCCATGGCCTCGACGGTCTGCGAGTTGCCGACAGCTCGATCATACCGGCGATCACGACAGGCAATCTCAACGCTCCAAGCATCATGATCGGTGAAAAAGCCGCTGATCTGGTTCTTGGTAAATCGTTGCCGCCGCTTGACGACAAGCCATAGCGTAATCGGCCGGTGGAGGCCGCCTTCTGTCGAGAGGGCCGCTCTGCGACGTTGCGCGACACCCGCCAGCCGACGATGCGGCGGGCGAAGACG
>CAYFTI010000411.1:0-1805 GCA_964346065.1 uncultured Hyphomicrobiaceae bacterium | reverse complement strand
TCGTCCGCAACGAGCGCCGCGACGAGCTTGTCAGCTGCCTGCAGTGAGCGGGCATTAGCAAGTATTGCGGCGGTCGCGGCTTCACTGTCATAGCCTTCAAGGCTCTGGAGCGCGTTTTGCATCAATTGGTGAACGCCGCGCGTCGCGCCCAGCATCTCGCCCGCTTGATTGTAGACCTGCACAACACCTTGGAGCTTGGCAACATGCTGCTGCCAGTGTTTATCTTGCGCTGCGACGACGCGCCGCTTCTTCAAATCGCCAACTGCTTCGCGTGACTGGTTTTCGCCGCAGTGACGTTGTTTCCCTTGGTAGGAAACGGATAACTTCCACACGCCGAAGGAGCGGAAATTCAATTTTACTACAGCGCTAAAGCACATATTATAGTCGAGTCCGTAATCAGGTACTTCTTCGTAACACGGACCTGACGGAAGTGGGAGTCCGGCGGAGCCATTTACGTAAGGCCTGCCGGTGCAAAACACCTCTCTCATTTTCGTACCGACTTGGCGTCGCACCGATAGAGCTTGGAGACGCACGTGATCGGAACGCTCCTCGTTTATTTGAGTTGCTGGCCCCTCTTGAAGCATGTCTTCTACCGTGCCGCGGACCCAGCCGGGAAGTGCACGGAATTGGCGGTTCCGTAGCCCGCGCATCTGCTCTTCCGTGTGGGCGAGCGACCCAGCGTGTTCCTTCCTAAGCGAAAGGGCCCATTGGAGGTCTTCGATCTCCTCACTTCGCCGATTGGCGAGTTCATCTTGTGAGTCGCCGAGGGCTTCGCGATAGGCGATGCGTACGAAAGGGTAGATAGCGAGTGCGGGTCCTGTGACGGCATGTACGCCAGCGCGAAGTTCCTCGATACGTATTTCGTACTCCGCAGCATGATTTTGAAGTTCAACGCGCTCCGAGTCATTCAAACGACCGTTAGCCCATTTTCGATCCAGTTCTTCCATTGCGGTCATGATGGGGGCCATCGCACGACGGTCGATTTCCACGTTGACGAGGTCGACCGTGCGCTCCGCAATTTGTGCTTGCCCCTCGATCAGAGTGGCGATGCCCTCTTCGATTCGCTGCAGCTTCCGCAGGCTTTCCGTCTGAAGCACGTACAGTTCGCGCACATACGCGTCGGTTAGGCTCGATCCGCTCGACATCATCGAGATCAGGCTGCTCGCCGCCTGCATACCCGCGGCGACGGTCGCCGGCTCGACCGCCGCAGTCTTGTCCGCGGTGGTTGTGAGGATCAGCGATCCGGCGAGCGATGCGACGGACAACGCGCCAAGAGGTCGGCGCCGTCTAGTCTGTCTATTGGATGGCGTGCGCGGCGGGTGCGGAAGAGGATCACGGACCGGTCGGGCCATGGTCAATCACCTCAGTAACGCAATGTAATGAAAATTGTCTAACACTCTGGTGACGCATCCTCAATCCTGGCGGTAAACGCTATCTGGCGCAGAGTGTCGCACCGTTCGCGATCGTGCGAGTAATTCCTGGCTGAACCGGCCCCGTTTCGCGCAGACATTCGATGTAAAGTCGCAGGTTGGCGGTAGACGCGAGCGGAGGCTCCGGTCTGACGCCTACCGACCGGTGGAGGGCCTCACGAAAGCGGCGCTGCGCCGCCATTGGACGGTTGCACAGAGCGCGGATCACCGCGGAGCGTTTCGACGCGGGCGAGACGGTTTCCGCCGTAGCCGGCCGGCACCTGGCACGGAGACTGTCCTTTCGCTAACGGCGCTCAATGAGCGAAGCGGGAAGCGCTTCCGGCCATCTGCGGCACCAGCTCCGCCGGCGCCTCCTCGCGCTGCGCCTTGTAGCGG
>CAYFTI010000410.1:0-1825 GCA_964346065.1 uncultured Hyphomicrobiaceae bacterium | reverse complement strand
TGAGCAAATTGACGATGGGCTCGCCGCGACGGGAGCATCAGTGGCATCGGTCCGTGACCGCGAGCAACGCCCCTCAATCCGACACGCTCTCAAGAGCCGCACTCACCGCAGCCAGCTTGTGCTCCAGGTGGCGCTTGAGGATTTCCGCAAGTCGCGTGCCTTCGCGCGCCCGCAGCGCTTCGATGATCTCTTCATGCTCGGCCATCGCCTGGTCCCACCGGGCTCGCGATATGTTGGCGAAGTAACGCGCACGGCGTACACGTGTCGCCAGGCTGTTCTGCATCCGCCGCAGGGTCGGGTTTCGCGCGGCTTGCGCGATGGCGTCGTGGATCTCTTCGTTCAGCCTGAAATAGGGGGCGCGCTCCCCGGCGGCGTGGTGCCTCGCCATGCGCTCATGCAAGCCGGCAATGTGCGCGATTTCTTCATCCGTGGCGTTGGCGCAGGCCAGTTCGCCCGCCAGCGCCTCCAACGCCCCGATGACCGGAAATGCCTCCTCGATATCCGCGCGGGTGAGCTTCGAGACGGCCGCGCCGCGGTTCGGCGTCAGGATCACGAAACCCTCGCTGGCCAGAACCTTGAGCGCCTCGCGCAACGGCGTGCGCGACACGTTGAACGCCTCGCACAACTCGCGCTCGGGAATTTTCGCGCCCGGCTCAAGTTCACCCTGGACGATCATCTCGCGAACGCGCTCGGCCAGTTCGGCGTGCAGCGAGCGGCGGCGAATTGGTGTGGTCCCCTCAAGCATTGCCGCGTTACCCGGTCTTTCCAGCTTCGATGGCGCGTTGCAAAAGCCGCGCCACATGCACTGCGTCGCGCCCGGCGCCGTCCGCGATCTGATGCCGGCACGAGGTGCCATCGGCCACAATGATCGAGCCGGGCGCCGCGTCGCGAACGGAGGGGAGCAGGCTCAGTTCGCCCATCTGCTGAGATACCTCGTAGGTTTCCGCCTGATAGCCGAAGGCCCCGGCCATGCCGCAACACGAACTTTCGATGGCCCGAACGTCAAGGCCGGGAACATAGGACAGGACCTGCTGAACCGGTCCCATGACATCGGCCGCCTTCTGGTGGCAGTGTCCATGCAGATGCGCGGTGTCGGCGATGTGACCGAACGCCGGCACTTGCCCGCCACCGTCGAAATGCGCCGCGAGGTATTCCTCGAGCAACAGCACGCTGCCGCCCATTTCCGCGGTCCAGCCGTCAATCAGGCGCGGCGCCTCATCACGGAAGGTCAGCACGCAGGACGGCTCCAGCCCGACCACACTGCCGCCGCGCTCGATAACGGGCCGCATGGCGTCGGCGGCGCGCTGCATTTCAGCCTTGGCACGATCGGTCAGGCCTGCGGACAGATAGGTGCGCCCGCAGCACAGCGGGCGACCGTTCGCGTCCGGGAACCCGAGGCGGACTCCGCTCGCCTTGAGCACATCGACGGCAGCACGCGCGTTCTCCGGCTCGAAATAGCGGTTGAAGGTGTCGGCGAAGAAAAGGGTGTCGGCGTTCGCGTCGCCTGCGGGCGCGCGGAACACATCGCGGCGCCAGCGCGGCAGCCGCCGCTTCGCGCTCAGACCCAGCAGCTTCTCCGACAGCCACGCCGCGCCGGGAAGCGTATCGCGCGCATTCGCCAGAAACGGTGCCTTCGACAGCCACGGCGCATAGCGCGGCATCTCCGCCACGAGACGATCGCGCAGACCAACGCCGTATTTCTCCGCGCGCGCGGCCAGCACCTCGATCTTCATCTTGGCCATGTCCACCGACATGGGGCATTCGCGCTTACACGCCTTGCAGGAGACGCACAGCTTCATGGTCTCCATCATCTCGTCGGAGGTGA
>CAYFTI010000409.1:0-1826 GCA_964346065.1 uncultured Hyphomicrobiaceae bacterium | reverse complement strand
GACGCACGACACCGAGAAATTGACAGGGAGAACGGAAAGTGGTCGCTTCGAGAGATGTCGTCGGCTTATAACTCCGATTTTGACGGCGAAATAGGGCACTTAAGGGGTGAAAATGGACTCCTTTGAGACAATTTCAGAGGTATTTTATAAGGTTGCGTTGGTCCGACCCCTCCAAAATTGGTTGGGAGCCCTCCAAAATTGGCATTGTCATCATAATCGCCGAAAAACAAGCTGAATGAGGCAATACTTCTGATTGCGCTATCGTCCCCGAGAGTAATACAATGGCGGAGGACTGCAGAGATGGCCCTGGCATAATTCAGTCTTGCAACTTGGGTGGGATCGGGATACTCTGCGCGAATTAAAGCAGCCTCCACTCTCACCCAGGACATCAATGACTTTCCATTCGCTTGGCGAACTGGTCGCGCCCGCCGTTGATACCGGTGATCCAGATGTGCGCCAGCTATCGCTTCGGCATGATGGCGCGACGGTGCTGCAGGCCGCCGTTGCACACGACGAGCCGGCAGTCATCGAGGATTTTGCTGCCGGCTGGCCGGCACTGCGCGTTTGGACCCCGGAGGCGTTGAGTCGTCGCTACGGCACCCGGCAGGTGCGCGTCTATGACGCGTCCTTCGGCCGTCCCGGGCGTGGCTACATGGGCAGTGTGGATACGATGCCGTTCGCGCGGTTCCTGGACAACGTGCTGCACGAGGGGCGAGACCTGCGCATGTTCCTGTACAACATCGCGCGACAGATTCCGGCGCTGATCGACGACATCGATCCGCCCGATGTGGGGTTGAAATTTTCGCGGCGGTTCGTGTTCACTTTTTTCGGTTGCAAGGGTTCGACCACACCGCTGCATTACGACATTGATATGGGCCGGGTGTTCCACACGGTAATCCGCGGCCGGCGGCGCGTGCGCCTGTTCGGCCCGGATCAGTCGACCATGCTCTACCGGCACCCGTTCACGGTGCGCAGCTATGTAGATCTGGATCGCCGCGACGACCCGGAATTTCCGGGGCTCAGGCACGCGCGCGGCGTGGAAGTCGTGCTGGAGCCCGGGCAGACGCTGTTCATGCCGCCGGGCTGGTGGCACGAGTTCCATTACCTCGAGGCGGGCATCGGGGTTTCGCTGCGCGCGCCACCGGCTTACCTGGTGCATCGGCTGCACGGTGCGGCCAACGTACTTTTTCTTTCACCGTTCGATCGCCTGGCCAACAAGATCGCCGGCCGCCGCTGGTATCACTGGAAACAGCGGCGCGCGGCGCACCGGGCGCAACCGACATCACGAGAATTCCTGTGAAGACATCCAAGGGCAAGATCCGGTCCGACCGCTTCGAGATCCCGTATCGCCTGTACGGCGACCGGGATGAACTGCTGGTGTGCGTCAGCGGCGCCATGCAGACCATGTCCATCTGGCGATCGGTGGTCAAGCACTTTACATCCGACTTTCGGGTGCTGGTCTTCGATATGCCCGGCGTGGGCCGCTCGCACATTCTTGACGGGCCGGCCTATGTTTCCGTCGATGAACAGGTGCAGGTGCTTGATTCCCTGATCGCGCGCTTCGAGCCGGGCACCAGGCCGCTGACGCTGGCCGGAAGCTCTTGGGGCACTGCGATTGCCGCGGTATATGCGGCGCGCTATCCGGACCGGGTCGCCAACCTGCTGCTGAGCAGTTTCGGCATGAAGCCGAACGCCGGAATGGAATATGTCGTCAGGCGGGCCGAAACGCTTTATCGGGCACGCGACTTCGCCGGCGGTGCGGACCTGATCCTGGAGGTGTTCGGCGACCGGCTGCAGGCCGGCTACAAGCGCCAGATCGCCGCGCA
>CAYFTI010000408.1:0-1836 GCA_964346065.1 uncultured Hyphomicrobiaceae bacterium | reverse complement strand
CCGCGCTTGCCTTCGATGATGGCGCGGCCGGACCAGTCGACGAGCTTGAGATAGTTCTGGATTTCGTACGGAATTCTGCGCTCGGGATTATTAGGTGGCTTGGGGGCCGTTGTCTGGTCCGAGTCGGCATCAGTCGACCGATGGCGGATCCGAGGTCCTCGGGCGGCGACTGGATCGACGCTTCGTCCCTGGCTGCAATCCCGGGATCCTGTTCGAGCACGCGCTGCTGGATTGACGTGTAATCGGATTCTTCCGGGGTTTCTGCCGTTCCGGCACGAATCGGGTTGAGATCCACGTAGGCCATGACCGCAATCACGGATGCCTCGTCAAGAAGCGCCTGGCTTTTGAATCGCCCCTCCCAGAATCGGCCGGTGACGTTATCTTCAGCGTTGGCCCACCAGGCGACGGGTACGTTCAGACACCGCATAAACCAGGAGATGCTGACCAGCCGTTCGCGGTATCGGTCGATCATGGATGAGAACGCGCTGAGCTGAGCCTCGGAGAGGTTCTCTTCTGCAACGACGCTGCGAACCAGTGGTTTGCCGCCAAACAGCTTGAGCCAGCGCGTGGCAACTTCTTTGATGCTCCGGCAATTTCTCCAGAGTTCCCGGAATCGTTTCTGTCCAAATGATTTACAAATGACTTCAGTCGTTAATGTGGCCACAAAAAGCACTTTTAAGTGGCTATATTTGTTAGAGTGGTGGGGTTTGAGCCAAGTAGTTGACCGTGACCACGATCGTTTCAATCCGCGAACTCAAGGACCGTTTGTCGAGTTACGTGCGCAGGATCCGTGCCGGTGAAGAAGTGGTGTTGACTTCCAGACGCCGGCCAGTCGCCCGGATGCTGCCGGTCAACGACCCGGGACCCAACGGACTGCCGGCGCTTCCTCTTGTCACCTGGAGTGCGGAAAAGCCTAGCGGCGGCAGGTGCCGCCCCCGGATCAGGGACGCGAGCGCTGCCGGGGCTGTGCTAGAGGATCGTCGTTGATCGCCTATCTGGACACGTCGGCGCTGGTCAAGGCCTATGTGCAGGAAGCCGGTACAGACCAGGTGCCTAAGCACTTGCATAACGCAGACATTTCGGCCGTGCATGAGATCGCCTACGTCGAGGCGCGCTCGACCTTTGCGCGGCTATTCCGCGAAGAGCACCTGACCCGGCCGGAATTCGATCAGCTCAAGGCCGAGTTTGAATCTGACCGGTCAAAATATACCATCATCACTTCGGATTCCGAATTGCTGCAGCGTGGCGCTGACATGGCCGAAGCGTTCGCCCTGCATGCCTATGACAGCATCCACCTTGCCGCCGCCGAATACCTCGCGACCGGAATTGATGAGACAGTGACGTTCCTCTGCTTCGACCGCAAGCTCTGTCAGGCAGCATCTGTGCTGCGGATGCACTTGGTCGACAATTGGAATACGTAGTATCTCCAAAGCGGGGCGAAAGCCGGAAAGCGAAGACAGGCGCACAGCATCGGCCGCCAATCCTGCAGCATTTGAACATGCAGCCGAAGCAATACCTGGCCTACGTTCGGAAGCTAAATTACGAATTCGCCAACGCATTCGGCGCGCTTGACACGCTATAAGCGTGCGCCGAATACTTCGAAAAAGCCTTCCTCAGCCCACCTTTTTTACCACTGTTTTGTAGCGAGGGGGCGACAGGTCCCGAGGCCAGGGCGTTTTGCGACCGAGCGCACTGGAAGCGTACTCGCCTGTACGGTGAGGACGCGCGATCGAGCGAAACGCCCTGGACGCGGGGCATGGCGGCACCGCAGTAGACACTGTGGTGAAAAAGGTGGGCTCAGAGGCCAGACTGCGGCAGCCGCGATCTTCTCGCCAG
>CAYFTI010000407.1:0-1844 GCA_964346065.1 uncultured Hyphomicrobiaceae bacterium | reverse complement strand
ACCTCGATCTCGATTTCCTTGTCGTCCATCTCGCCGTCGCGCAGACGCTTGCGGAAGGACTCGCGCGTCGCCGGCGATGCATGCTCGCCCACGAGGGCCTGGAGCACGCGCTCTTCGGCCGCCAGATGCGCGGAGGATTGCACTTCCTTGCGCTTGGCCGCGCGCACCAGGCTGAGACCCGCTTCCACGAGGTCGCGGATGATCTGCTCGACATCGCGCCCGACATAGCCGACCTCGGTGAATTTTGTCGCCTCCACCTTGATGAATGGCGCATTGGCGAGCTTTGCCAGCCGGCGGGAGATTTCGGTCTTGCCCACGCCCGTGGGGCCGATCATGAGAATGTTTTTCGGCAGCACTTCTTCGCGCAGATCCTCTTCGAGTTGCTGCCGGCGCCAGCGGTTGCGCAGCGCGATGGCGACCGCGCGCTTGGCGTCCTTCTGGCCAATGATATAGCGATCGAGTTCGGAGACGATTTCGCGGGGGCTGAAAGTGGTCATGCGTGCTCCGGTTCAACGGTTGGCAGGCGACGGGCGAGCGCTGCGGGTACAAGCTGGGATACGACAGTGTGGCGCGTCCGGCGCCAACCCACCCCGAGCAGCAACAGGGCGGCGCCGAGGCCGAGCACGGTCAGCGCGGTGACCGATGCCTCATCGAGACCCGTCCTGTTGATGATGGCGGACAGCGCGACGCCAAAATAGATCAGTCCGGCGACAAGCAGCGCGCGCCGATCGATGATCAAGGCAACGACAGCCAGTAGCGCGATCAGGATGATCGTGTTGAGCGCGTCACCGACCCCAAGCCCGGCCTGATCGCTGGTCCAGACGAAACCAACAGCGCTATGCACAATCATGGGCGCGGCCGCCAGATGCAGCCAGAACGCCGCATCGGACAGGCGCGTTCGCCGGGCCGGGTCGCGCAGGTCATAGGCCATTGCCAAGGCGAACGTGGCAACGCCCAGCGCCAGGAACAGCGGCGTCGTCCAGGCCCCCGCCGTGCCGGGAAACAGGACTGCCAGAAGATACCAGCCCATCGCGGCCACTGCCCCGGCGATCTGAGCAAGGGTGAAGGGAAGCCGGAAATAGAGGTAATGCGCGAGCGAGGCGAGCGCCGCGCCGCCCGCGAAAACCATTCCCATGACGTTGTCCCGGCTCTCGCCCGCAGGCGGCAGCAGGTCGGGCCATGCGGCGAATGCGAAGCCGGGCAGGAGCACGCCCGCCAGATAGCCCGCGCTCAAGCCAAACGCCAGCGATAGCGCGATGCTCGGCAGGCTCAGGCGCCGGCGCAGTGTGAAGTACAGGGCCAGCGCCAGCGACAACAGCGCGCTGACAATAAACGCCGCATATACGGAGAACAGCGCCGCAGAGTAGGCCGCGCCGATGAGCAGCAGCACAATGCCGATGGTCAGGAAAATATCGTGGAAACCACGCACAAAGCGGATGGTTTCCGGGTCTTCCGGCTGCGGGGGCTGCGCCTCGCGCCGCGCCAGGAAGTCGGCCAGCCGGTCGGCCTCTGCGCGCCCGATAACGCCGGCGGCAACGGCTTCGTCCAGTTGCTCTCTAGTCGGCATCCAGGGCTTCCACCGTGATCGTGTGATTCGTGTAGATGCAGATATCCGCCGCGATATTCATGGAACGCCGAGCGACGTCCTCAGCGCTCAGATCCAGGTCGTACAGCGCGCGCGCCGCAGCCATGGCGAAGTTGCCGCCAGAGCCAATCCCCACGAGATGATTTTCCGGTTCGAGCACATCCCCCGTCCCGGTCAGCACAAGCGTATTGCGACTGTCAGCAACGATCATCATCGCCTCCAGCCGTCGCAGATAGCGGTCGGTCCGCCAGTCCTTGGC
>CAYFTI010000406.1:0-1850 GCA_964346065.1 uncultured Hyphomicrobiaceae bacterium | reverse complement strand
TTCACTGGTCAAGGCCGGCATGGCCGGTGCGATCGGCGGCCGCAGGCTGGGTCTGCATGCCGGCCTGCCGCTGTCAGTTGCGGTGGCCGCGGGCCTGGCCCTGGTGTTACTGGTCCGCCCTTGACGGGCTTGCCGCGGATCAGTTGTCCTCGACTTTGTAGAGAACCGTATTGAAAGGGCGCATGGGCGTGGAGCTGTCGTACTTCGCGCCGATCGAGTATTCCTTGCCGGCCTCGACGACCACGGTAATCCTGTTGTGGCCCTCGGAGCCGCGAATTCGCGTGTTGCGGCGCAGCCCCGGCGGGTTCGTGACGAAAGCGCGGACCGTCAGCTCGTATTCACCCGGCTCAAGCCACATGACTTCGCGCGGATAGATGTTCTGGCCGTCGATCTCGACGAAGTCCACCGGGTAGATATAGCTGGCGCGGCGGCCGACCGCGCCGACGATCATCGCCGCATCGGGGCCGGGTTTGGCAAACGGCAGATCGTCGTTTCGCTTGTTGTCCTGGGCCTGTGCCGTCGACAGGCTCGCCAGGCAAAACAGCATCGCGGCGAGGCAGGTTGTGCCCGAGCCGATTATTCTATTGGTCCATTTTCGCGGGAAAAACGTGTGCATCCTGGTCACCTTTCGTATGAATGGGTTCGACTTGCCGGTTGATTCTGGCCCCGCGGCTGATTTAAGTCCATGGAATCGGCCTGAAATTTCCCTGAAATTATTCGAAAAAACAAGGCCCGAATCAGCGCGGTTCCAGGCGCTGTTGCAAGGTCGGCCAGTCGCGTTGCAACCGGCTGACCAGGCCACTTGCGATGTCGGATACCGGCACGGCGGCCTCGTTGCCCGAGAGTGTTTGTGACCAGATCACACGCCCGGGCGGCACCGCCAGCACCCGGAGGTCGACCTGCCAGCGACCGGACTCGGCGCGCAGCGTTCCTTCGATCAGCAGGTCGACGCCCAGATCGCGAGTCAGCGTAACGATGGCATCGTCGCGGCCAACATACGGGCGCATGCCGGCGCGTCCGATCAACTGCAGCTCTTCGAGCTCGGCACGCCATAGTTCGGCCAGAATGGTGTCGGCCAGCCGGATGCCGGCGCGCTCGGGTGGAAAGTCGGTCTCGCCGAAGCGCTCCAGCGGCAAGATGGCGAGCTGATGCGGCCCGGGATCAGCGGCCGGTTGCACAGCGGTGCGCCACACCAGTGCCACGATTATTGCCGCGGCTGCGACGGTCAACCCGGCCAGCGTCCAGCGTCTGCGTCTGAGGCCTTGCATCCGTGCGGATGAACGTGCCGAATTCGGGGTTACGGGCTTCGCGCGCAGGCGATAACCACGGCGCGGCACGGTTTCGATCAGGCCGGCATCGCTACCCAGCCTTTCCAGGGCCTGACGGAGTTCGCGCAGTAATGCGGCCAGTCCGGATTCGAAATCGACGACAGCGTCGGCGTCCCAGATTTCGCGGCACAGCGTGTCCTTGTCGATCACGCTTCCGGGATGTTCCAGCAGATAGCGCAACAACGTCCCGGCCTGCGGTCGCAGGTGCACATGCATCGATCCGTCGCGATTCGCCAGGCGACCATCGGCGGGATCGAACGTTAGCTGGTCGAACTCGAACTGCTGCATGGGGGCTCGGAATATTCCATGAAAGCGAACAGGCAATGAGCCGTGCACGGATCCGTTCGGCGCATGGTAGCCGACCGGACCAGGCCAGGATACAGTTCGTCAGACGTCTCGCTGCTAACGTTGACATGCCGGGCACCAGACCGTGGCGCGCTGCCCGATTACCCCACCTTTCAGCGTTTTGCCGCAGCTCGGGCAGGGCAGGCCGGCCTTGCCGTAGACCTTGAGCTTCTGGCC
>CAYFTI010000405.1:0-1871 GCA_964346065.1 uncultured Hyphomicrobiaceae bacterium | reverse complement strand
TCTACCAGGGCAAGCTCGACACCGCGCGCTTTTTCATGACCAGAATGCTGCCCGATACCCTGGGCCTGGATGCCAGGATCCGCGCCGGCGCCACGCCCATCATGACCCCCGACGACGATATGGGGTAGGGACGCGCCCCGATGAATCCGCGATATCAATCGATTAACGCGGAACCCCGGCTAAGCGAAGCGCACCCGGGAATCGTCGATGCCCCGGGTGCGCGCTACTCGCTTACCCGGGCTACGGTTGTGGGCCTGGATGCCAAGATCCGTGCCGGCGGCGGCTCTACTGCTAATCCTTCCGCAATTCTTCCGAAATCGCAATCGGACTGGGCACCTTCAACACGATCCAGTAGGTGGAGACGATGAACGTCAGGATGGTCGTGGCCTGGACGATGTAAGAGGCGCGGTCAGTCATCAGCCCGCTTTGCAGCCCCACCACGGCGACCAACAGCGAAAATTCGCTGATCTGGCCCAGCCGGATGCCGATCTCGCGCGAAACTTCAGGCTTCTCGCCCTGCCGCCGAAACAGCCAGGCAAATGTCAGCGGCTTGATCAGCAACAGCAATGCCGCGAGGGTGAGCGCGGGCCAGAACACCTCGGGCAGCAGCGACATGTCGAAACCCGCGCCAAGCGTAAAGAAGAACACCACCAGAAAGAAATCGCGCAGTGGTTTGAGCGTATCGGCGATGACGCGCGAGATCGGGCTGGTCGCAATTGCCACCCCGGCGATGAACGCTCCGATTTCGTAGGAAAGACCGATCTCGTGGGCGATGACCGCCACCGCCATACACCAGCCAATGGCCATGAGGAAGACGTATTCCTGGATCTGGTCGAAGCGCTGCATCAGCGCCATGAGGCCATAACGACACAACCCGAGCGCGGCGAAAAACAGCAGCGGCCCGGTAACCAGCAGCACGCCCACGTCAACCAGCGGGTTGGTGCTTCCGGCGAAACCCTGAATAAAAAGGATCACGCCGATCGCGATGATGTCCTGCAGCAGCAAAATGGCGACGATCATCTCGCCCAGGCGTTGGTGGTGCAGCGTCGAAGTGGGCAGCAGCTTGAGGCCGAGAATGGTGCTGGAGAAGATGACGGCCGCGCCGACCAACACCGCTTGCAATATGTCCAGCCCGTAGGCCAGAGCCACGCCGGCACCGAGGCCGAAAAACACCAGACAGGTCAGCAGCGTGACCAGCACCGCTTCGCGCAGCATCTGCAGCAGTTCGCGTGGCTCGAGGTTCAGACCCAGCAGAAACAGCAGAAAGATGATACCGAAGTCCGCCATGCCCTCGAGTACGGCGATATCGCCGATCAGGCCGAAACCCCATGGGCCCATCGCCGCACCCAGCACGATATAGGCCACCGGCAGCGCCTGGCGCGCGTACAGGGCGACCGTCGCAATTACCGCGGCACCGGTAAAAATCAGGAATATCAGCTGGATGAAGCCGTCGGCGTGCATGACCGATTCAGTGTAACGCGCGCCTAGGCGTGCCCGACGACACTGGTTTATTTACTAATACGATCAAAAGTATTGCCACATTCAGGGCCCCGGACGGATTCGCCTGCAAGGCAAGGTGGCAAAGGCATAGTTGTTCTACGTCCAGTCACCTTAACGCCGCAGGCTGATTCGTCCGGCGCCCCCGCAGGGCTTGCCTCTCGGCGCGTGTGGGCGGGGTTGTCGTCGCTCGATGTAGCCTTAGCTACAGACTTCGCGCCGACGCCTAGCCACACGCGCCGAGAGACAAGCTGAATGAGGCAATACTTCTGATCGTATTAGTATGCCGCCGTCGGCCGCGCCGGGCCGACCTACGCCGGATAGCGTGGGTCGGGGCGATTCATTTGTCGGGCGAATCGTCGACGTCGTAGCGT
>CAYFTI010000404.1:0-1872 GCA_964346065.1 uncultured Hyphomicrobiaceae bacterium | reverse complement strand
TTTCATCCTGAATCTGCGCCGAAAGCGCCTGATCGCTCTCCTTGATGGACGACAGAATCCCCTCCTCTGTACTGCCATCGACCAGGTTCAGCATCTCCGCCGCGGCCCGGATGCCGCCGACGCTGGACGACTTTACGTTCTCGGTACCCTGAAACTGCTTTTCCATCACCGAGTCCAGTTCCTCGAACGCAGCCGGTGGAATGCCGTCAATGGTTGCGACACGCATGATCACATCGGGGCGGACCTGGTCGGGCAACAACGAAAGCACCTCGGCGGCCTGGTCGCTTTCCAGATAGGCAAGCACAATCGCGATAATCTGCGGGTGCTCCTGGCGCACCATCTCGGCGACGCTGCGGGGATCCATCCATTTCATCGCCTCCAGGCCCTTGCTCTTTTTGCCCAGCAGGATTCGATCGATCATTGAAGAAGCGTTGTCGCCCAGCGCCTTCTGCAAAACGCCACGAACGTAATCATCACTGCCAACGCCCAGCGACGTTTTTTCCTCGACGGTAGCAACAAAGCCATCCAGCACATGCCGGGCCTGATCGCGGGTTACGGAAGGAAGCGAGGCCATCGTGGTACCTATTTTCTGCACGTCGCGCGCGCCGACATGCTTGAGCACTTCAGACGCCTGCTCCTCGCCCAGACTCATCAGCAGCACCGCGGCGCGTTCGATTCCGCTTAACCCGTCGCCATCACCCTTTTCATCCGCCATCTTCATTTACCCATTGCTTGACCACCTGCGCGACGCGTTTGGGATCTTCCTTAACGATATTCTTCGCCGCCGCTACCTTTTCCTGATAAGGGTCTGGCTGCTTGCGGTCCTCCGCGGACTTATCATTTTCCTGCGACGACTGCTCCTGCCCACCGTCGCTTGCAAGCTGCTGCTGGGGCGCGGCGGGCGGTAGCGCGACGGTTCGCCGCGGCAGCGTCATGACGAGCTGGCGCAAGGTCGGTCGGATCACTGCAAACAGCAACACCAGCAGCAGCACGAGCACTGCGGCCGTGCGCACCAGGCCTGCCACATCAAGACGATCAAGGAAAGAGGGCTCCTCGATATTCATATCCGCGTCGGTCGGTAACACAAATGGCGCGCTGACTACGCTTACACGGTCGTTTCTGGCTTCATCGAAACCGATTGCCTGGCGCACCAGTTCGACCATGCGATCGGTCTCTTGTTGCGTATACGGGACCGATTCGGTCTCGCCGTCAGCATTTTCGACCTGTTTCTCATCCACGATGATCGCCGCCGAAATCCGGCGTATCTCGCCCATCGGCTGCTGGATATGCTGTATCGAGCGGCCGATTTCGAAGTTGCGCAATGCTCGCGATTCGCGCGGCATGGCCTGTTCGGTTTCGGCTTCGCCGGCGGGGTTCTGTGCCGCGCCCTGATTCCCGGGTTGCGGATCTTGCGGGGTTAACGGGGGCTGATTGCTCAGCGCACCCGGAACACCCCTGGCAATGTCCTGCCGCCCGATCTGCTCGCTGACCTCTTCGCTGCGAATCACCTGGTTCTCGTCGTCGAAAACTTCCCGTGTTTCTTCAATCTGCGCCGGATCCAGCCTGACGGCAACCTGAGCCCTTACACCGCCGCGACCGACCAGCGGCGCCAGGAGATTTTCGATGCGATCGGCGTAGCGCGACTCCAGGCGCTGCGTACGTCGCTCGATGGCGCTGGGCGCGTCTTCGGCCTCGCGATCCTGATCCGAAAGATGATTTCCCTCCTGGTCGATCACGGACACCTGCGCTATTTCCATATCCGGCACCGAAGACGCCACCAGATTCACAATACTTTCGACCTGCTCACTACCAAGGTTCCTGCCGCCGTAAAGTTCCAGCAACACCGAGGCACTGGCCGGCTTGCGATCGCGA
>CAYFTI010000403.1:0-1878 GCA_964346065.1 uncultured Hyphomicrobiaceae bacterium | reverse complement strand
GATATGGGCGCGGGCCGCGATTTCGGTCCCTTGGACGCGCGGCTGTTCGCGCCAGGTCTCGCCGGACGCCGCCGGACGCCGCCAGGTCGCGACATGGACGCCACCAGCGCGGTGCCACCCCGTGCGGGTGAGAACAGCCCGGATGCGTCCAATCCCCGTAACCCTCTGATTTTGCGAAAAGGTGGATCTGGCAGTTCGGACCCGGCATCACGGGGGGTCCTCTTCGGGCGCGCGGCCGCGCCGGTTGCCCGGGATCAGGTCGCCGGCGAACAACCGCTGGCGCAGCTCTTCGACCTCGTCAGGGTCGAACAGGGCCTTGCGTGGCGTGCCGCCGCGCGTCAGCAGGCGTTGTTCAACGAACCGGTCAACCTGGCGGGGTGAGTAGCCCAAGCGCTGGGCGGCCTCCGACTTCGTCATGCTCTGACTCCGAGAACAAAAGGGGACTCGATCTTCAGATATCGATTTCCCGGAGCGTCACAACGCACGGCGTTGATTTTTTGTCGCTGGGGCGCTGATCACGGTGACCCAGGTGTTGGCCCCGGAGACATGGGTGCCCGTAATCCCCTTCTCGCGACTGACGTTCACATCGCGGTAGGACGGAGTGTTGAGGGTATCAGCCGAAGTGTTTGCCGGTTCGATGACCGGCGCGCCGTCAGAGTTTCGCCGACGCCCCAGGTCAGCATCCTGCATGACCAGGGCGGGGAACAATCGTCTAGGTAGCAGGCTTGGTTGACGTTGATTTGCCTGACCCGCCATTTCTGCGCGGCAGTAGGTTCAGCAATTCCGCGCGCTCGCGCTGCCACGCGTCGCGTTCGGCCCGATAGGAGGACTGAACGGCAGCGAGCTGCCCTTCCGCAGTCCCGCGCGCGGCTTCCGCGCTTCGGATGGTGTCTTGCAGCTCCGCACAGCGGGAGCGGAGTTGGTCGATCTCTTCCCGGCACGACGCCAGCGCGCTGTCGCGCGCTATGACTGTGGCCTCCGCTCCGGACACAGTCTGGGCGGTTTGCCGCAGCTCCTCACGCGTGTTGTCGAGAGCGGCCGTCGCGGTGTCGCGCTCAGACAGTGCGGTCTTGCGCTCGGCTAGCGCCGAAGCACACGCGCGGTCAGCGCGTTCGGCTTCGGACCGTGCAGCCGCGGCTGCTGCGTTCGCCGCATCGCGCTCGGCCTCAAGGCGGTCGCGCTCTTGCTCGAACGATTGCAACTGGTCACGAAGCTGGTCCCTCATCTGGACGAGCTCGTCGCGCTCGTGGCGGATCTGCTCGCTCTCGTGTCGTAGACATTCAAGGTCTTCCTGCGCGCGGTCCAGTTCGTCGCAGACATCCTGGGTTTCACGCGTGGCCGACGCGGTGCGCGACCAGGCGTCGGAGATGCTCGTCTTCAGTTGATCGATTTCGATTTGGTGGGCATCACGCAATCGTCGCCGTTCTTCCGCGATCTCGCGCGTAATCGTCTGGCGGATGCGTTCCTCCAGTTTCCTCAACGCGCTGTCTACAGCAGTGACTTCGGCCCTGATCGCCGACGATAGCTCCCCGGTATCTGACGATTCTGCGTCTTCGTCTGAGGCCGGCGATGCTTCTCGGAGCTCATTGAGGCACCGGAGGATGGTCGTATGGCTACCACCACCCAGTTGGCGGCGGATTTTGGGGATCGACGGTTGCTCCCCGTGTTCGTGGAGAGCAGCAACGGCTTCTCGGACAGTCTCGACAGTAGCGTAGGGCACGGCGGCCTCCTCTGCGTTGAGATCGCCGACGATATGGATACCCCTTGGGCAAATTGGCCCGCCGATCGAGTTCGGTGGTCCCGCGAAGCGTTTAATACGAGGTCGGTCGGTTGTTTTACGGCGTCATGCCTTTACAGCTTTACACCTTTACGATTTTA
>CAYFTI010000402.1:0-1879 GCA_964346065.1 uncultured Hyphomicrobiaceae bacterium | reverse complement strand
ACCGCAGCTCGGCACAGGCTCTCGCGGCGAAGAAACGTCAGCGGATTGACGCCAACCAGGAACTCACCGGTCTAGGTGCGGCGAACATCGCATCGGCCTTCTCCGGTGGCTTTCCTGTTACCGGTGGCTTTTCGCGCTCCGTCGTGAAACTTCCTCGCCCGCCAACAGGAGGACGCAGCGCAGCTGCAGCCGGTCCGACAGCGCGGCGAAGATCTGATCCACGCTTGTCATACCTCCTAAAATGCCCCGCGGATATATGATCTACTGCATGAACGGGGTGGCGCATGGTGGGCCAGCATCGTCTGCCCGAGGGGGCAGGCAGTCCAAGCGGCGCGGACACCGCAAGCCGCTTGAGCCGGGACGGAAGGCGATCGATACGCGCACAGCAGGTCACATGCTCCGATGTCTCCCCACCTTCAGATCAGGCGCTCCAACGCCAGTGCTATGCCCTGGCCGCCGCCAATGCAGAGCGTCACGACGCCCCGCTTCAGGCCGTCGCGCTGCATCGAATGCAGCAGGCGCGTGGTCAGGATCGCGCCGGTTCCGCCGATCGGGTGGCCGTGCGCGATGGCACCGCCCTCCGCGTTCACGATGTCGTCCGGGAAGCCCAAATCGCGGGCGACCGCGATGGCAATGGCCGCGAAGGCCTCGTTAATCTCGACCCGCTCCACATCGTCGGTCTGCCAGCCGGCGCGCGCCAGGGCTTGGCGCACCGCTGGCACCGGGCCGATGCCGAACATCCCCGGATCGACCGCGGCGACGCCGTAGCCCGCCAGCCGGGCCATCGGTGTCAGGTTGTTCCGGTCGGCCCAGCCGCGCTCTGCCGCGATCATCGCAGCCGCGCCGCTGTTCAGGCCCGGGGCGTTTCCGGCGGTGATCGTGCCGTCCGCACGGAAAGCGGGCTTCAGCTTGGCCAGCCCCTCTAACGTGGCGTCCGGCCGCGCCTGCTCATCGGTGGTGTAGGGTTCCGATCCTTTGCGGCCCTTGACCCCGACCGCCACCAGCTCGGTGTCGAACTTCCCGGAGTCACGGGCCTGGCAGAAGCGCTGGTGCGAACGCGCCGCCCAGGCATCCTGTTCTTCCCGTCCGATCTGGTACGTCTGTGCCAGGTCCTCGGTATGCCAGCCCGAATGCCGATCCGAGAACGCGTCGTTCAGCCCGTCGAGCAGCATGGAATCGTAGATCTGCGCATGCCCCATGCGATAGCCCCAGCGACCACGGGACATCAGATACGGGGCCATGTCCATATTCTCCATGCCGCCCGCGATGGTCGCGTTGGCATGGCCCAGCAGCACGTCCTGCGCCGCCGAGACGATCGCCTGCGCGCCCGAACCGCAGACGCGGTTCACCGTCAACGCTGGGACTTCGACCGGTAGGCCGCCGTTGATCCCGGCCTGGCGCGCCGGATTCATCTTGGTCCCCGCCTGAATCACGTTGCCCATGACCAGAGCGTCGACCTTGCCGGGATCCAGGTCCGCGCGGGAGAGCGTTTCCCGCACCACGGTGGCTCCCAGCTCGGTTGCTGGCATCGCCTTCAACGCACCGCCGTAGGCTCCAATCGCCGTGCGCACGGGGCAGCACAGCACCACGTCCCGGTCAGCCATGGTCCGTTTCCTCCGGTACTTGACCGCTAAGAGCGTTTCGATTGCCGCGACGGGCGTCAACACCCCCAATCGTCAAAAAAAACGTCCATTCCGGCCGGCAACCGAGCGATGGCGCTCGCAAGCATGCGATTGCGATTCCGGTACACGCCCGGCGGCTCGCGGCCACTCGCCCAAGAATCTGCGCCCATGCTCGGACGGGACATGCCGCGCGCGTAAACGCGGTCCCCTTTCGAGCCTCCACCGCCGATCGCCCCGGATTTTAGCGGACCCTGATC
>CAYFTI010000401.1:0-1879 GCA_964346065.1 uncultured Hyphomicrobiaceae bacterium | reverse complement strand
TTTTTGGCGCAGCGAAATCCGCGGATCTCCGTCGATCCACCAAGGGCGCCAAAAAGGACCGTTTTTGACCCACAGGTTGTGGCTAGAAGTTTCTGTCCGACAGTGGCGGTTCGTGATCAGCGAAGAGAAGAGCGGCAGCGAGCCCAAGACGTAGGGTTCTGCGCAACACTCGAACTGGTGCTGGGCACGCAGCCTGTGCGCCGTTTGGGCATTGACGCAGCCCCTCCGGAGCCGCTGGTTAGAACGAGGACTCGCGCTTCTCAATTCGGTTGCGCTGCACCGGGTAGTCGGTCGTCGCGATAGAAACAGCCTTGACAACATGCACGGTGAGGGTTTCCGTCTTCACCGTCAGCGTTGTTTGGCGTCGATCGAAGTCGTTATAAGCATATAAGTAGTCTATTTCGTCAAAATCGAACGGCCGAAATCCGACAGAAGTCTTGTTTTTCTCTTTACTTTTTGGCGGCGGCACTTTTTCGGTCACGGAATAGTCCGGTTCATCACCATCCTCGGACATGAGGTAAGTCGTAGCGGATAGCTCCGTCCCCTTCGGTATATCGAGCGTCTGGCATCGGGCGGCCTTGTGGAACAGGACGGCATTCAATGCAGCTTCGCCAACCTGAACGGACGGGAACAGGATACCGTCGAGCGGCACCACGCTTTCCGTGGACAAATAGTCGGCAATGGCCTGGGTCGTCAGATACTCCATTTCCTCATCGCTCGGCATGACCGGGCGCGCGATGCGATTGGCCAACCTGCGGAAGAACATCATGCGTCCGAGCCGGTGGGCATAATCCGGATCGAAGATGCTTCCCGTCTCATGCAGCGCGTTCAGCGCGGGGAAGTGCAGAAGCCTGAGCGGGCGCACGATATCAAATCGTGCCACCGCCACGCTGCTGCCCACGGGCGGGCGCACTTCGGCAAGCGCGATCTCTGGCGCGGTTGCACCATAAAAGACCGAGATGCCGCGCGCATTCATGCGCCCTGCCGCAGCCGCCGCACCGGGCGGGGCCGCAAGCTCCCGGTCGGGACGCTCCATAGCCTTCATGAGCGCATCAGCGTTGTGAAACACACGCGCCCGGTAAAGATGGGTGTATTCCGTGTCTGGCCCGGCATCGACGACAAGCGGCTGTCCGCTGTGCGTCTTCATTTGGTCGATCTGGTCGAACAGCGCGCCGAGGTGCTCCGCAGCTGTGCGGCTGAAAAACCGTGCCTCAGTCTTGATCAGGCGTTCAAATTCGTTCCATTTTTCATGCCAACGGGCATCGCTGGGCATGATCTCTTCGTAATGGGCGTCGGCATCAAATTCATTCTCCTCGCCCATTGTCGCTTTATCAAAATCACAATGCCGGAAATCCAGAACCGCCTGCACATCGTTGGCGATGTCTTCTGAGACTTGCGCCGCGTCCGCAATAACTTCTACGACTATTTCGCCTTTGCGATACCATTCATATGAACTTTCCTTGTCCATGAGCATAGCGTATTCGTAAGAGTTCGGCTCTTGCCCGGTCCGGGCATAGTGTTCGCTGAACGCGGCCTCGACATGATCAGCAAGTCTCTCAAGGGAAATGCATCGGCCTTTCACGCCGCAATAATCGCAGGTTTTATCCTCCCCTTCTTCATCGATTTGATTTGATAAATAGCTATCTCCGACGCATTCGGCACAGACCCTCTTTTCAGAAAGCGCCTCGGTTTTATCATAGCTAATGGACATTTATCGTCTCGCACGCCTTTACGCGCATTATAATAGCATATAGCCGCGGCTGATGCGAAGACTGCCAAAATGCGGAAGCTAGAGCCAACTGCAACCCTTGGTTCTCCCGCCACAAACCTTCCTTTTTGGCACGGTGTTTTGGTACAGGTTTTTGGCGCTTTGGCGCCC
>CAYFTI010000400.1:0-1880 GCA_964346065.1 uncultured Hyphomicrobiaceae bacterium | reverse complement strand
CATGCCTGGACGGCTTCCCAACCTGTTCATCATCGGTTACCCCAAATGCGGCACGACGTCTCTGTTCACCTATCTCTGCTCCCATCCCGATTTTTGCGGATCGTCGAAGAAAGAGCCGTCGTATTTTTTCCGGAAGCGTTTCCGGACGGATGAATACGATCTGATCGAATACCAGAAATATTTCGAGAAATGCGGAAACCAGCGGTTCGTTCTCGAGGCCTCCGTGACGCATGCGCGGGGCGGTCGCGCCCACGCCCGGTTTCTCTGGGAGACCTTTGAGCAACCATACGTCGTCGTCATGCTGCGCGAACCGACCATTCGTTTGTACTCATATTATCATCTTTGCAAAGACAACGGCTACATTGACGCCGCGATGACCTTCGGCCAGTTTATTGACGAAGGCAAACGGCGCGCGGCGACCGGCGCACCATTATCCGAAAGCATATGGCGTAGCTACGCGATGCGCTACGCCGATCATCTGTTCGAATGGCTTGACGTATTCGGCGACAACATGTTCATCGGCTTCTTCGAAGATATGAAGAGGGATCCGGAGGCGTTCTGCGATGCGGTCTGCGCCTGGCTCGGCGTGCCGCCGATGAGCGCGTTCAATGTGACGTTCGAGGTCGAGAACAAGACGATCAGCCCGCGAAGCGACCGGCTGCATCGGTTGGCGCGCCGGCTGAACAAGACGACGGAGCCGTTGCTGCGCCGCAATCTGTCGCTCAAGCGCGCGCTGCGTGCGGGGTACTGGCGGGCGAACGCGCGAAAGGGCGGCCCCGGGGGCCCGACCCCGGCGGAGCAACAGCGTCTCGATGAGATGTTCGCCGCCTCGAACGCCCGATTGCGGGAGGCGTTGCTGGCACGCCGCCCGGACCTGCGGTTGCCGGCATGGCTGGCGGAGGCGGGAACGCTGTGACCGGCTTCGGAGCTTCGTCAGGGGCGCGATCGGACGGCATCCGCCTCTTGAGGCGGAAGACGGACAGGCCCTTCCAATCCTACCAGCCGGGCGCGGCCGGCTGGTTACGGCGCCCGCACTCGTCGACGGTTCCGGCGGACTTCACGTCCGCTGTCGGTTCGGCCGGAAGATCTGCCGCGCGAAGTAGTGGATCGTCGCCCGCAGCCCCGCCCGCTGGATAGCGTGCGCGAGGTCGCGATGTTTCGCCGGGCGCTTGGAGATCGAGTTGAGCAGGTAGCTCGCCAACCGGTTGTGGTAGTGCCGCTCGCCGAGCCACGCGCGATGCTTGTTCAGGACAGCGGCGCGGGCGAGGAGCTGCTGCGGCGAATCGCGACGCGAGGATTGGGTGATGCTGTCGTGGCTGCCGTAGCGATAGAGGAACAGCGGCTGCGCGATGTAGGCCAGCGGCCGGCGTTGCGCCAGGCGGACGAACATATCCCAGTCCTCGCCTTGCCCGAGGCGAGGGTCGAAGGGTTCGGCCAGGAGCACGTCGCGGCGCGCGACGAGACCCGTGCCGCCGCAGAAGGCATTACCGGGGCGCAGCATGGCGTCGGTGATCTCGTCGATCTGGTGCACCCGGCGATAGTCGCTCCCGAGACGCTGCCAGCCGCAGAGGCAGGCCTCGTAGCCCCGCGCCAACGCCTCGCTCTGGCGCGCGATCTTGTCCGGCAGCCACTCGTCGTCGTCGTCGAGGAACGCGACGACATCGCCGCTCGCCGCCTCCACCCCGGCGTTGCGCGCGACGGTGAGCCCGCGGTTCGGCGACAGCCGCAGATGACGCACCCGATCGCCGAAGGGGGCTATCACCGGCGCGAGATCGGTGGGCGAGCAGTCGTCGAGGACGATGAGCTCGTCCAGGGGGCGCGTCTGCGCCAGCGCGCTGGCGATCGCACCCCGGAGGAATTCGGGGCGGTCGTAGGCGTTG
>CAYFTI010000399.1:0-1882 GCA_964346065.1 uncultured Hyphomicrobiaceae bacterium | reverse complement strand
GCGTCGGCAGCGACAAGTAAAAAGTGTAAATGACTTTTTTTCGGAATTCCAGCGCCCAATCTCCGCCGCAGCGCGACTGAACGTTTTAGCGTACTTGAAGCGTGCTAGCCTTGTTATATTAAAACTGGGCACCTATACTGGATAGGCGTGCTCGTAGGGCCGGAACGGCGGTTTTGGATCCAGTTCAGACAGCCGGCTCAGACCGTTGGCAGCCAAGACCCGCGGCATCCGACAGCCGGCGCCATGATCGAACAGTTCGGTTTGGAGGTGGTGCTCACCTACACGGGCCACTTCCAGGGCATCGCTGCCGAACAGGTTTGGCGCGCCATCGGCCAGCTCGACGAAAGGCAATGGCGCAAGGTCACTAACAACGGCACGAGCATCGAGGTTGGCGTCAGCGTCGACCGCCAGGCGCACCCCGGCATGGCACAGCCGCTTCAGATTATCGGCACGACTCATGGCGGTCGAGTCGGCCAGCACGCGCTCGGTAACCTCCACTTCCAGCTGTCCGGCGTCGACGCCGCGATAATCGAGTCCGCCGATCACCCGATCGGCGTAATCCTCACTGTAGAGTTCGGCTGCGGCAGCATTGCTCGCCAGCCGGACGCGGCCCAGCTTCGGATCGTCGTGCCAATCGGCCAGAAGGTCCAGTGCCTGTTCGAAGACCCAGCGCCCGAGCTCGACAATCAGGCCCGACTGCTCGGCGATCGAGATGAATCGGCCCGGCGACATCGCGCCCAGCTCCGGGTCATTCCAGCGCACCCGCGCCTCGGCGCCAACAATCGACGATGCCTCGCCGCCCGGCCATGGCAACCTGCGGCTGAAGATGGATGGTCAGACTGCGCTCGCCGGTGTCGATGGCTTCGCGCAGCTTCTCCTCGATGCGCGGCACCTGCTGCTCTTCATCGCGAATGGCCGAATCGTGAATCAGACACCTGGTATCCGCCCGCCGCTCGACGGCCTGCAGTGCCGCATTGGCGTCACTGAGCACGTCTTCGGCACTGCGGCGGTCGTCTTTATCGACCCTACATGCGCCCGGGTTGTAGGCGGCATGAAACAGCACGCGCGGCGTGCAGATAACCGCCGGCAGACGGTCCAACACCCCGGAAAGTTGGTCCACCACGAGTTTGTCGCCGGCCGGCATCCATCCGATCGCGAATGCACCGGCCTCCATACGGGCCACGGCGGCATCCTGGCCCAGCATTGCCTGAACCTCGCTCGACATGGATTGACCGAAACGCTTGAGAACTTCATCGGAGCCGCTGAAACCCATCGTCGGCGCGAGCAGATGAAATCGTTCCATACTGAGCACGGCCAGGCAAGCGCCGCGGCGACGACCAAGCAGATCCTCCAGATATTCCAGCATCGCCTGCCGGTTGGACAGGCCGTTGATGTCATCCTCGTAGGCCATCTGCCGCAGCCGCGCCTCGGCGGCCCGCTCCGCGCGGGCCTGCAGCCGCGACGAGAGATCATCGAGAATCGGGTTGATGTTGCGCCGGCGGTCCCTGATCCGCTTGAGCTGGGCGCGTGCAGCGTCCCAGTCCGTGTGAGCGCCCGCAATATTGTCTACACGAAGCCTGCGTGAGGAGGAATGTTGACGCTTAATAATTCAATCAGAAGTATTGACTCATTCAGTTCTGTAGCCCGGATAAGCGAACTGCACCCGCGAAACCCTGCACTGGCAGCTGACTGGCTCTTTCGCGGTCAGATACCGCACCCACATAAATCAAAGCGCGTCAAAGCCCGTTGTGAGAGAGAACGCCGATTCGCGACATTACCAACCGCGACAGCCTCAACCCCGGTCTTTGATCAATCCAGCAGATAACGCTCCAGAAACAACACCGTGGCCTCGCTGAACAGGTCGCGATTTTCCTTCTTGCGG
>CAYFTI010000398.1:0-1886 GCA_964346065.1 uncultured Hyphomicrobiaceae bacterium | reverse complement strand
GCTCGGTCTGGTCGCTAGCCCCGGTTTTCTTCGGGGCAGGCGCGGCCAGCACGCAGGATATCGCCATGTCGATGACAGTCATGATCGTGCTCGGGGCTGTCGGTCAGTGGCCGCTCGGACTTGTCTCCGACCCGGATGGACCGCCGCCTTGTCATTGCAGCAACCGCGTTCCTGTCAATCCGGGCGGGGATCGGGCTCAGTGTATTGGATAGCGGGCCGGGCACTAAGGCCCTCGTGCTCACCGGCATCTTCGGCTTTCTCTCCTTCCCGCTCTGCATGCGCTGCTGCTCGTCTTCACCGTTTATCGCATAGGGCAGCGCGAGGCGCGGCCGGCCGAGGAGCGCGGCGAGTTCATCGATGCAGTGCACGTTGGTCAGACGGTTTCGACGGTGGATGTACTGGCTCACCAACCCCCTGAGGCTGAAGAGTCGCCGCCGAGGGAGGGCGAACCCGAGACCCTCCGTTAACCCTGGGTTGCGCCAGCCAGCGCCCAGCACGCGAAAAAACGCTGTACCCGCCATTTATCTGTGGTAATATTAAGGTTTATTCCCGATGACAAATTTTAAGGGTTCAGAGGACATCGGGGTTGCGTTAGCGTGACAGCCTGGCGGTAAACGTTTCGCCGTTTTGGGGGATTTCAAACGGGGGGAAATCCGATGGACATGAGTCACGCGGGCGCTGTGGGCGGCGGCGCGGCGGTCAATGAAGTGAAAATCGACGGGCTCGACTGCCCACTGGAAGTGCGGCGCTCGCCGCGCGCGACGCGCCTGTCGCTCAAGGTCAGCCATACGCGCCGGGCGGCCATCCTCACGCTGCCGCGCCGGGCGCGGCTGGAGGATGCAGGCGACTTTGTGGCGCGGCATCTCGACTGGCTGCGCGATCAGACGCGCAAGCTGCCCAAACCAGTGCCGATCGCTTGCGGCGCGGTGATCCCGCTGCGCGGCATGGCGCACGAGGTTGAATTTATCGGGCCCGCGCGTGCGGGTGCCGTCGTCGCGTGCGAGAGCGACGGCGTCTGGCAGGGCTACTGGGCGGACCGCGACGTGGCGAATGCCCCGCTGCCGCGCCTGCGGGTGAGCGGCGAGCCGGATCATGCGCGGCGCCGTCTGGCCGACTGGCTGAAAGGGCAGGCCCGCGCGGACCTGTCGGATCGGGTGGCGCATCATGCGGGCGCGCTCGACGTCGCGCCGAAGCGCATCAGCGTGCGCGACCAGTCCACGCGCTGGGGCTCGTGCTCGTGTTCCGGGTCGCTGTCGTTTTCGTGGCGGCTGATCTTCGCGCCGGGCTTCGTGCTGGATTATGTCGCCGCGCATGAGGTGGCGCATCTGCGCGAGATGAACCACGGGCCGCGCTTCTGGCGGCTGGTGCGCGACACCATGCCGGAGATGAACGCCGCGCGGCGATGGCTCCGCGAATATGGCGCCGAACTCCACCGCTTCCAGGTCTGACAGCCTGCCCGTCCGCCGCCCGCCGAGGCGGCGCTTTTGATACTTGGCCCTCGTCTTTCTGGTTCGCTCAGGCGGGAGGCGAGAACTAATTATTCAAAATCAAATTCGGTTTTCAGGATTTCATAAAGAGCTTTAGCGCCCTCCTGATCGAGCTAAAGGCTTTGACCCTTTTTTCTTGGCATGTCTCTGGTGTCTCTACCGTATGTATCGATTTGAAGGAATATCTTGTTCTCGTTGCGGAAGACAGTGTAAGTTGCTTTGATCTCGTCATGAACCGAATTTCGGTCCATGTGTTTGCTCTCAAATGACCTGATCAAAGCCATTATGCGTGCCCGCCGGCCTAATTATCCAAAAAGCTGCGCAGCTTGCGGCTGCGGCTCGGATGCTTGAGCTTGCGCAGCGCCTTCGCCTCGATCTGGCGGATACGCTCGCGCGTCA
>CAYFTI010000397.1:0-1886 GCA_964346065.1 uncultured Hyphomicrobiaceae bacterium | reverse complement strand
TCTGTCGGCATCTGGTCAAACTCGATCCCGCTGGCGGCGAGCTCTGCAACCCACTCGTCCAGCCGGTCGCTCTCGAAGTAGATGATCGCGCCGTTGGAAAAATCGCCCTCGCTTAGCGACAGCGAAAACGTTGAGTCGCCCTCAGGGCACTCGAAGCGCGCGTAGTGCGGCGTGTCGACAATCTGGACAAAGCCGAGCTTGCGGTAGTAGGCAGTGGCTTCATCCATGTTACGAACCGGCAACGTGACCTGGTTCATTCTCATTCTCTGCTCTCCTTTGTTGAAGATCTACCCCAACGTTGCATAAATTTTAGGAGTTGGAAGCCCGGAGAGTATTAGTTTAGCCTGGCTGTCCGGGAACGAACCATTAGGATAGTACGTAAAAATCGCGCTGGAGGCATACTCAGCTGTACGACAAAGGTGATGCCAGTGAATAAATTCGCCATTTCCCTCTGCACATCGATCTCGATTTTCAGCGGCTTGTCGGGATGCGACTCGGAACCGGGATTACCGGAAATCCGGGAACCGCGCTGTGAACCTCGCAGCACGACCGAGCCATCCAGGCTTACGCTTGAAACTTCAGCCGAAAATTACGGGGCAATTCCGCCGTGCGAAGCAATCGTGAGTTTCGCCGTGATGGGGAATTCCCCGCTAAGATCAGTCGCCGGCAAGGTCGAGGTCATTGGCGAGACCGGCGAGGTTCTTCATGAACGCCCAATTCAGGCTTCCCTCGAAGGGCCAAGCTTCGGCGCCTTCCACAACGATGTTCGCATTGGACCCGTTGACGGGCATATCTGCAGAGAGCTGGTGCTTGATCTGGAATTGCTGCATTGTCGTGATGAAGACGACAGTCACATCGAATGCCCGGAAGTCAAGATGAACGAAAGTGATGTTCTCGAAAACTTCACGGCACATGGCAAGGATATTGTTGTGTGTTTTGATGACTGACTCAGCAAGCAGCCCAGGGCAGAACCGGAACATTCCCGCTCGCGACGGGTTTCTGCTGGACAGTACAGTCTTCCGCCCCATCGAAAGGCCGGCCAGTCGCGTCGTGATCATCAACAGCGCGACCGCGATACCGCGAAGGTTCTACCGGCATTTCGCCGCAGCCCTGGCCCGCGCCGGCTACCTGGCGGTCACCTACGACTACCGCGGAACCGGCGGCTCGTGTCCGAAGCGGCTGCGCGGTTTCCGCGCCCGGATGCGGGAGTGGGGGATTCTGGACATGGCTGGCGTGGTCGACTGGGCCAGCACCGAATTGCAGCCCGATCGTGTTTTCTTGGTCGGGCACAGTGTGGGCGGCCAGGTCGCCGGCCTGCTGGACAATGCTGAAAAAATCGACGGGATGATCACCATGTCTGCCCAGAGCGGTCATTGGCGTCTGCAGGGTGGTGAGCAGAAATACCTCGTGTGTCTGCACACCTATGTGACGCTGCCCATGTTCTCGCAGCTGTTCGGATACATGCCCAGGTGGTTGCTGGGCGGGGAAGACCTGCCGAAGGACGCGGCGCTGGAATGGGCGCGGTGGTGCCGCGATCGCGACTACCTGCTCGGCGACGATACCCTGCCGCTCCATCGCTATGAGCACTTTAGCGCGCCGATCCTGGCCTACAGCTTCGGCGACGACAAGTGGGGCACTCCGGAAGCGGTAGACGCGATGATGCAGGCCTATCCGAATGTCGAGCGGCGGCACGTGGAGCCGTCCGAGGCCGGGCTGGAGTCCATCGGCCATATCGGCTATTTCAAAAAAGCCGCGCAGGCCCTGTGGCAAGACGCCATTGAATGGCTGGATGCGCGGTAACCAGTTCTCCCCGGAGAAACGACGCGACAGTTGCGCCGGGCGATAGGAAAAATCCCAGGATTCGGGTAGTCTTTCTGGTCAAAAGT
>CAYFTI010000396.1:0-1893 GCA_964346065.1 uncultured Hyphomicrobiaceae bacterium | reverse complement strand
CTTTCACTCTCGGAGTCCATGCTGAACCAGGTCCGCGCCCAGACCGACGCGATGAACGCGAACCGCTGAGCACTGAATCGCGCGCGATCGCGGTCCTCGCCGCGGTCGCGCCCGTTGAGTTCCGCTTTCCTTCCCCCTGCCGATTCCGCTCGGAGGCGTGACGCTGGTCACGGGCTCGCGCGCAGGCGGCCCGGCTTGCGAGGCGCCCTCCGTTTCGCTCACGCAGCCCGATCGAGCGCCGGCGCGTGGGCCTCCAGCCATTCCCAGCCGCCCAGCGCCATTGCCAGAGGCTCGAGCTCGTCGGCATATTGCTGCCAGCGGCCCATCGCCGAGCGGTAAATCGGGCGATTCACCTGGCCTTCGCTCGCCGTGTTAACGAGGTTCTTCGAGCGGGTCGGATCGACGGCGGTTTGGTCGAACGGAAGACCGCAGAAGGCGAGGATCTCGGGCACCATGTCCTGCGGGCGCGCGGCGACGTCCTCGTAGCACACCGACATGACTCGCCCGTCCCCGTAGAACTCCCACGCCTTCATGACCTCATGGTGGAAGCGATACATGAAACCGATCTGCGGCAACCGCGCGGAGTATTTAATGTCGCCGAAATCCTGCGTGTAACACGATAGGCCGACGTCGAGCGGATGACGTCGGCAATGCAGTACGCGCGCATCAGGAAACATTGCCAAGAGCAGCGGAACCAGCTCGAAACAGCCAAGTTGCTTGTCGACGATCGTATGGTTACCGACCGCAGAGACGGTTCGGGCGATATCGTCGACATAACTCTGGCGAATTTTCTTGAGCTTCGCAGGCATGTGCGGTGTCAGCTTGCCCGGGTCCGTTTTGTTGGTGACCTTTTCCCCGAAGACGTCCGCGAGTGCATCGAGCCAGTGGCGCCGCATGAAGGTCGCCTCGCCGACGCTGCCGACGCCGTCGCGAGTCGTCAGGATTTGCTCGAGCAGGGTGGAGCCGCTGCGCGGCATGCCCACGACGAAAATGAAGCGGGGGGCTGGCGTCGGCGCTGCCACCGGCTCCAGTGGTAGTGCTCCAGCGATAGCCTGGTGTGTAAAAAGGCGATTAAACATGAATTTTCGGAAATCTTCTATTCCTGCTCTGAAGTCGTTGGCAGCACGGAAATGGGCGAATGCTGTCCTGAAGTTTTTATTTTTTTCGTGTATGCTTCCGAGAACGAAGTGAGCGGTGCTTCGCTGGCGGTCGGCGAGGAGGTGCCCTGAGGTCAGCTGCGTAAGCCGCTGGTAGTGGCGGTCGCCGAGCGCAATTTTTTTTTGGTTGTGGAGAATCGCGTATAAACGCATATTAAAAGTATTGTGGGCGATTGCGAAATCGAGATCACGTTCGGCGGTTTCGATGTCGCCGAGACGGTTGGCAGACTGTGCTCGGTTGAGGCGGGCATCGACGTCCTCCGGATGCGCGAGGACGGCGGCGTGGTAGTACTCGTAGCTGCGGAAGCCGTCATGATAGCGGTCCCACATGATGCGGGCCATACCGGTGAGCGCTCCACTGTTGCTCGGCGCAAGCTTGAGCGCCTGGGTGAAGGCCGCCTCTGCCGCCGCAAAGCGATACTGCGCGAGGGCCCCGTTGCCCTTCTCGACTAAAGCTTTCGAGCTGCGCTCGTTGCGTGTGGCCATGGCAGAACTCTCCTTGTCGGCAACGCAGCCCGTTATCGCCCGTAACGGTTAACCAGCGGTCACCGGCGCCGCGGCGCCCTCAAAACGCGCTATCGGAAACCACTCGTTGACGTTCGCGGCCGATGCTGTGGGAGGTTCGCCCTCGTCCGCGGACCAGTAGGCGGAGATTAGGATAGCCGATGTACCGAACCAACAGCGCCGCCGCGGCGGCCCAGCTCTACGGCGCCGCGGCCGGCGCATCGCCGCTGGC
>CAYFTI010000395.1:0-1894 GCA_964346065.1 uncultured Hyphomicrobiaceae bacterium | reverse complement strand
CTGCGGCCCGAAATTGATCGAGAAATTGCGGACTTCCGCTTCAGCTTCGGCCATTTGTTTTCAGGTTCCCTTTCAAGCCGCTGCGTTGGGCGACAGCCTACGTCTTGCCGTCCGAACCGGACGATGCCTTTTCGTCGCCGGGCAGCAGGTATTCCGCGCCCTCCCAGGGGCTGATGAAATCAAAGTCACGATACTCCTGCTGCAGGTTGACCGGCTCGTAGACCACGCGCTTCAGGTCTTCGCTGTAGCGCACCTCGACGAAGCCGGTGAGCGGGAAGTCCTTGCGCAGCGGATGCCCCTGGAAGCCGTAATCGGTCAAGATGCGGCGCAGGTCCGGATGGCCGGAAAAGAAGACGCCGTACAGATCGAATACTTCGCGCTCATACCAGTCAGCCGCCGGAAAGACCTGGACGAGGCTTGGCACCGGAGTCGTCTCGTCGGTATCTGTCTTCACGCGGATACGCTTGTTCTGCCGCGCGCTGAGCAGGTGGTAGACAACCTCGAAGCGCTTGGTCCGTTCGGGATAATCCACGCCGCAGATATCGATCAGGCACGTGAACCGGCAGCGCACGTCGTCGCGCAAGAACGTCATCAGAGACGCGATGTTTTCCCTGTCGGCGCGCAGGGTCAGTTCACCGAGCGCGACATGCCAGCTATCAACCGCATCAGCGCGCGTCTCGGCAATGTGCTCGCCGAGTTCCTGGAGCGCCTCGTCCTGCGGCGTCGCCGTCGAGACCGTTGCCATCGCCCCTCCTACCGCACGATTGTGCCGGTGCGGCGGATTTTGCGCTGCAGCAGCATGATGCCATAGACCAGCGCTTCGGCTGTCGGCGGGCAGCCTGGCACGTAGATGTCGACGGGCAGAACGCGGTCGCAGCCACGCACCACGGAATAGGAATAGTGGTAATAGCCGCCACCATTCGCGCAGCTTCCCATCGAGATGACGTAGCGCGGCTCCGGCATCTGGTCGTAGACCTTGCGGATTGCCGGCGCCATCTTGTTGCACAGCGTGCCCGCGACGATCATCACGTCCGACTGCCGGGGGCTGCCACGCGGCGCGAAACCGAAGCGCTCGACGTCGTAGCGCGGCATGGATGACTGCATCATCTCCACCGCGCAGCACGCCAGGCCGAAGGTCATCCACATCAACGAGCCGGTGCGCGCCCAGTTCACCAGGTCCTGCGAGGAGGTGACGAGGAAGCCCTTGTCCGCCAGATTGTTCGAGAAGTCCGTGAAGGTCTCGTCACGCAGCGCGGTGGCACCGCCAGTCGTTCCGTCAGGCTGGCGCAGCACCGCCTCGTCATACAGTTCGTCAGGCTTGATCAATCCCATTCCAGCGCTCCCTTGCGCCATTCATAGATGAAGCCGACCGTGAGGATCCCCAGGAACAGCATCATCGCCCAGAAGCCGAACAGCCCGGCCTCGTCGAAGGCGACCGCCCAGGGGAACAGGAAGGCGACCTCGAGATCAAAGATGATGAAGAGTATCGCCACCAGGTAGAAGCGCACGTCAAACTTCATCCGGGCACTTTCGAACGCGGGGAAGCCGCATTCATAGGTCGACACCTTCTCAGGGTCCGGGTTGCTCGGAGCCACGATGAACGGCGCGATCAGCAGCGCAGCGCCGATAAACGCGGCTACACCGAAGAATATAAGAAGCGGCAGATAATCTTGGAGGAGGTCTGTCATCGTCGCTCCATCAATTTCGCGGCGCCCGTCCGTGCGCCGGCGCTGCTTCACGCGCATTCGTTTGAATTATTTTAATGATACCGCAATGCAGCACCCGTAGACCAGCCCCGATCCCAGCGCAAGCTGTGAAATTTTGTCAGGGGCGCGGCCGTCGGTGGGTGTGACGAGATCTGGCGGGAGTGACGGGACTCGAACCCGCGACCTCT
>CAYFTI010000394.1:0-1902 GCA_964346065.1 uncultured Hyphomicrobiaceae bacterium | reverse complement strand
ATAACGCGGTCGGCGGGCACGCCTATGGCTGGGTCTATCCCGGGCCGATGGGCGCTGTGCTCACTCCCTCGCTGATCGGCGTACACGAAGCGGGGCACCTGCCGAACGCGTCGACCTTCTGCGGGCGGTGCGAGGAAGTCTGCCCGGTCCGCATCCCGCTGCCGAAGATGATGCGCCACTGGCGCGAGCGCGAATACGATCAGGGCGGGACAGGTTTCTTCGCGCGCATCGCGCTCAAAAGCTGGGCGTTCTTCGCCCGCCACCCCCAGCTCTACCGCTTCTTCGCCGGCCCCGCCATCGCGGCGCTCGCCCGGCTCGCAGGCACGCGTGGCCGGCTCTCGTCGCTTCCGCTGGCGGGCGGCTGGACCGCGCATCGCGATCTGCCAGCGCCAGCAGGGCAAACGTTCCAGGCCCGGTGGCGGGCGCATCAGCGCGAACAGCGCAAGCGCCGTGCGCGAGGAAAGCGCTGATGGCCGGGGACACGCGCGAACATATCCTCGGCGCCATCCGCTCGGCGCTGAACGTGCGCGGCGATGAAGCCGGCCGACGCGGGCGTGTTCGCGCGCGGCTTGAACAGCCGGAATCAGGGCCCATCCCGCAGCGCGCGCGGGGCAGCCATGATGAACTCGTCGAGCGTTTCACGGCGATGCTGGACAAGCAGAACGCCGACATCAAGCCACTCGCCGCCCCTGACGAACTGCCCGACGCGGTGGCGCTGGAACTGGTGCGGCGGAATCTGCCACAGCGCGTGCGCACCGGGGCCGACGATATGTTTGAGGACATCGCATGGAACAGAACCAGCGCGCTGGAGCGCGTGACCGGGCCAGCCAAGCCGGATGATGGCGCCAGCCTGAGCCACGCGCTCAGCGGTGCGGCGGAGACCGGGACCCTGTTTCTGGCGTCCGGTTCGGACAATCCGTCCACCCTCAATTTCCTGCCGGAATTGCACATGATCGCGATTCGCCGCGAAGATATCGTAGGCTCGTATGAAAAGGCATGGAGCCGCTTCCGCGCGCAGTACGGCCGTCGCCGGTTGCCGCGCACCGTCAACATGATCTCCGCGCCGTCGCGCACCGCCGACATCGAGCAGACGCTGATAAAGGGCGCGCACGGCCCCAAGGAATTGATCGTGTTTATCGTCGGCTGATGCTGGCGCGATGCAATTTGTCGCATCTTCGTTTGCGCCGGCTCTGGCAAGCTGCTAGTTAAGTTATCCTGACGTCAATCGAACCCAACAGGTAAAAAGTCGTCATCCCATGCATGACAAGGTCTCGCCCGCCCTGAAGTCTGTTTCCCCGGCGCGCGGCCGCACGCCCGAAATGCCCGCCTCCGGTTTTCCGGCCACGCGGATGCGCCGCACCCGCCAGGCTGACTGGTCGCGCCGGCTGGTCCGCGAGAACGTGCTGACGCCGGCCGATCTCATCTGGCCGTTGTTTGTCGTCGACGGGGAGAACCGGACAGATCCTGTTCCCTCGATGCCCGGGGTTTCACGGCGCAGTATCGACGAGACGGTCCGCATGGTTGAAAGCGCGGCGGAACTGGGTATTCCCGCGGTCGCGCTGTTCCCGAACACCGACCCGGCCCTGCGTGACGACGCAGCGAGCGAGGCGGTGAACCCGGAGAACCTGGTCTGCCGGGCCGTGCGCGCGATCAAGCAGGCGGTGCCGGAAATGGGGGTGATCTGCGATGTCGCGCTCGACCCCTACACCGCGCATGGACACGACGGCATCATGCGCGGCACGGAAATCGTCAATGACCGGACCATCGAGACGCTGATCAGCCAGGCGCTGGTGCAGGCCGAAGCGGGTTGCGACGTGATCGCCCCGTCAGACATGATGGACGGGCGCATCGGCGCGATCCGCCATGCACTGGAGGAGTCTGGCCTCACCCACGCGATGATCA
>CAYFTI010000393.1:0-1909 GCA_964346065.1 uncultured Hyphomicrobiaceae bacterium | reverse complement strand
ACGCCGATTGCACGAGCTCGTATCTGCGTGTGCGGCCACAGGGCATGGAAGCCCGCGAGGCTCGCGGACGCCTGCCAGCGGCCCGAAGGCGACGAAGAGCCTCGCTCACGGCACGGGCGTTAAGGACGGGAAGCGGAAATCGACACGGGCGCCGCGGAGGCCCGCTGGCCGGCGGAGAGCGGTCGAAAGCGGTGTCAAAAAAGTGCCTTGCTCAGCTAGTCAGGTATGGCCCGAAATTAGGGGCTGCCGGAGCGGGCGGTACGTGTCCAACAAGGAGGCTCCTTTTTGGACATTCCACTAGTTTAAGAAATCGTTATTGGGTCTTTCGACGTAAAGGTACTCTTCGTGACACGGCGGATTAGAGCGGAAGCAGTCTGTGCCTCGGCTCCTTCATGGCTCCCTCAGCCCGGACGTAGTGGTGGAGGGTCGAGGCGAAGATTTATAGGCTAATGACTTGAATTGCGGCCGTCCAGCCTCACCCTTGGTTGAGCGCTTCAAGCCGTCGGCGCAGATCGTCGTGCATCCAGGCGTCGACTGGCGCGAGCCGGCCCCCTTGTGCGAGTTGGTCGGCTATGTCCAGCGCCGTGCGCAAGTGCGCCGCGGCATCCGACGCTTGGTGTTCCGCATCCGCCACCTCGGCAAGTTTGACGTTGGAGACAAGCAGGCCGCGCTGCCATTCGGCGTTGTCGCGATCTTGGGCGGCCAGTGAGTGTCGGACTGCGAGGGCGACGTTGTACGCGTTGCGCGCGCACTGCAGGTTACCCTTCGCCCTGTGCGCGTCGCCGGTGGTCGTTAGAATGGTTCCAAGCCGGTCTTGAGTCACGGCATTGCCCGGCTGCTTTCGCTCAACCAACTCAGCAGCCCTATATGCCATTGCGCACATAGCTAACGCGGTGTCAGCATTTTTGTTCTTTAGGCTAACATTTGCCATATTTAGCCAGCCATCGCTTTCAAGATAAAGAAACGGTACAGATTCGCTTTCCTCTGTGAGCTCAATTGCGATGTCTAAACTCTGCTGGAAAGCTGTAGTCGCGCGATCCGCATCATCATTCTCGAGAAAAAATATCCCAATCCGATTTAATATCATAGAAACATCGCATTTTACGGCAACATTCGTTGGGTAGTCATTAGTAATAAAATCAAAAATAGCGGCTGATGCCCGCTGGTATTTTTTGAGTGCATTGTCATGCTTGCCTAGAGAAGAGAGTAAATCACCAATCTTTACGTAGCTATTCCAAAGATCTCTTTGCCAGGTCGAATGAGCAGGATCCGTCGCTACAAGAGCAATTCGGAGCTCCAACGACTGCCGCTGGTGCCTAAGCGCGCGTTCATGATCGCCCATGGCTTCGTGAACGTCGCCCAGTATGGTGAAACCCATGGCCCGAGCGCGTGGGTCCGATGGCCTATGCTGAAGTTCAGCGTTCATTTCCTCTGCGAGCGAGGCAAGTGCTGCTTCTCCAAAGCGCGACTTCGCATGATCTGAGGTATCTGCCCACCACTGAGTAAGGTCTGCCTCGCCGTCGGCTGCGACGTGCATCGCTGCGCGACCAAGCGCTGCAACGGCCGCCCGCGCGTTCCCGGATTCCGTCGCGTGCGCCACAACAGCCATGAACAGCTCGTGGAGTAGGCGGTGCGTGGCGAGCCAGTCGTCCTCGTCAAGCCGTGCGGCGAGGCAGTCGGCGATGCCGGCGTGGAGAACGAGCTCCGCGCCGTCGGGCCGGAAGAGCGAGAGCTTTTCGAGGTCCCGGTAGCGACGCTTCGGGAACTCGATGCCGAACGCCTCGACGAGCGCTTCGACGAGCGCCGCGTCGAAGCGGCGGGCGACGCCCAGGCGTTCGAGCAGTGCCGTCAACTCGGCGTCGTAGTTGCGGACGACATGTTCGAGGACTTCGGCAATCCGTCCTTCGCG
>CAYFTI010000392.1:0-1910 GCA_964346065.1 uncultured Hyphomicrobiaceae bacterium | reverse complement strand
CGCCGCTGGGCGTTGCGCGCGACGGGCTGACCTACAACATCAACGCGGACACCTTCGCCGGGGCGCTGGCCGGGGCGATGAAAGCCAAGCGCCTGCTGCTGCTGACCGACGTGCCCGGCGTGCTGGACCCGAAAGGCGAACTGGTGGCATCGCTAACGACCGGGCAGGCCCGCGACATGATCGCGGACGGCACCATATCAGGGGGTATGATACCAAAGATCGAGACCTGCATGGCGGCGGTCGAGGCAGGCGTGGAAGGCGTGGTCATCATCAACGGCAAGGTGCCGCACGCCGTCCTGCTGGAGTTGTTCACTGCGCACGGCGCGGGCACGCTGCTGAAAGCTGAGCCGACCTCGCACCCGGCCGCAAAGGGAAATGGATGACCTCGAACACACGTGATCTGGACGGCTTCAGAGGCGTCGAGACCTGGATATTCGACCTGGACAACACGCTGTATCCGGCCGAAAGCAACCTGTTCGCGCAGGTTGACAGGCGCATGGGCGAGTTCATCGCCAGCTATCTGGAGGTGGTACCGGAAGAAGCGCGGCGCATCCAGAAGCATTACTATCGCACATTCGGCACGACCCTGGCCGGCCTGATGAAGCGGCATGGCGTGGCGCCCCACGATTTCCTCGATTACGTCCACGACATCGACCTCACCCCGATCCAGCCCGCGCCGGACCTCGCGGACGCCGCGAAGGCATTGCCAGGCAAACGCTACATCTTCACGAATGGCTCGCGCCGCCATGCCGAGCGGGTGGCGGAGAAGCTTGGCGTGCTGGAGGTTTTCGACGACATCTTCGACATCGCCTCTTCCGATTTCATCCCCAAGCCGACACGGCACGCCTTCGACCGGTTCTGCGCGGCGCATGGCATCGCGCCGAACCGCGCTGCTATGTTCGAGGATCTGCCGCACAACCTGGAGACGGCGCACGCGTTGGGGATGGTCACGGTGCTGGTGCAATCGTCCTATGCCGATCATCCGGCGCAGCGAACAATCAGCCCACATCGCGCGCTGCCGCCGCATGTGCACCACCTGACCGACAACCTGACAGGTTTCCTGAACGCGTTGGGACCCGTCGTCGTCCCGCGCGACGTTGACAACCTGAGGCCGGAGGGCGAAACACAAGCCGAAACAGGTCAGGATCAGGGGCAGCAGACATGACGGACATTCGCGGGGTGATCGATCAGGCGTTCGAGCGACGCGACGAGATCGGCACGGGCACGCAGGGCGAAGTGCGCGAGGCGGTGGATGCCGCGCTGAAGATGCTCGACGCCGGCGAGGCGCGCGTGGCCGAACCGGCCGGCGAAGGCTGGCAGGTCAACGAATGGCTGAAGAAGGCCGTGCTGCTGTCGTTCCGGCTCAATGACATGACGACGATCTCCGGCGGCCCCGGAGGCGCGACATGGTGGGACAAGGTGCCCTCGAAATTCGCAGGCTGGGACGATGCCCGCTTCCGCGACGCCGGTTTTCGCGCCGTGCCGAACTGCGCTGTGCGCCATTCCGCATACATCGCGCCGAATGTCGTGCTCATGCCCTGCTTCGTGAATCTGGGCGCCTACGTCGATGAAGGCACGATGGTCGACACCTGGGCCACGGTCGGAAGCTGCGCGCAGATCGGCAAGAACGTCCATATTTCAGGCGGCGCGGGCATCGGCGGGGTGCTGGAGCCGCTGCAGGCGAACCCTGTGATTATCGAGGATGGCTGCTTCATCGGCGCGCGCGCGGAGGTCGCCGAAGGCGTGATTGTGCGCGAAGGCTCGGTGCTGTCGATGGGGGTATATCTCGGCGCATCCACCAAGATCGTGGACCGCACCACCGGTGAGGCGTTCCGGGGCGAGGTGCCGCCGTATTCCGTCGTCGTGCCCGGCGCGATGCCCGGCAAGCCGCTGCCCGATGGCTCGACGGG
>CAYFTI010000391.1:0-1912 GCA_964346065.1 uncultured Hyphomicrobiaceae bacterium | reverse complement strand
TATGAGCCGGCGCGCCTCCAGGCGGCGGGCCTGCGCCTGGTCGCGTGCGACGGTGAAAGCCAAGGGTCACGGACGCTCCCAGTCATCATGCTGAGCGCCAAGGGCGAAGAACAAGCTATTGTTCGAGCCCTTGAAGCCGAAGCCGATGACTTTGTCTGCAAACCGTTGTCAATACGGGAGCTTGTGGCTCGAATCAAGGCGGTACTCCGCCGCACGCAGGATCCTCACGCAACTGAGGAGCGAGAACTACGACGCGGCGATCCGACAAGCGATCTCGTGGCGAAACGCGTGTGGCTCAAGAATCAGGAGCTACCGCTCAGGCTATGTGAGTTCGATCTATTAGCGTTTCTGGTCCAAAACGACGAACAGACCTTTTCCCGAGGTGCACTCATGGAGCAGATCTGGAAAACGAAACGCGACCGCTTAGATCGAACCGTACACATTCACGTCTCTCGTCTGCGCAAAGCGCTGGCGGTTCAACCGGCCGAAGGACTAATCCAGACGGTACACCGGACTGGTTATCGCTTGTCACTTCGTCACTGACGGCATCTGGTGCCGGCATTTGATCCGGCGCACCGAGACGAGTAGTGGGAGCACAAAACGGGCAGCACTGATCACTTCACGACGTCGGGCGAGTCCCCTGCTCCTCACGCCCACGCAGAATAAAACGCACCTCCTCGGCGATGTTGCCGGCGTGATCGCCAACACGCTCGAGGCTCTTGCCAACGAACAACGAATGGATGGTCGCAGCTGCGTTTTCCGGCTCTTTTTGCAGCTGCGCCACCGCGTGATGGAACAGGTCGTCATAGAGTTCGTCGGCCGTGGCGTCACGACTCTCGACCTCGGCCGCCAGGATATAGCTATGGCGTTCCAAGGCCGTCAGCGCGTCCTTGAGCATCTTGGCCACCGCGCGATCGAGCGCGCGCAGCAGGTCTTTGGTTTCCGCCGACATGCGCGGCGCCTGGCCATCGAGGGCCATGCAGCGCTTGGCGATGCTCTTGGCCTTGTCACCGACCCGCTCGAGGTTGCTCGCGGCCCGTTCGATGGCCAACACGAGCCGGAGATCGGATGCAACCGGCTGCAGCCGTGCAAGGATGTCCATGACCTCGTCGTGGATCGCGACCTCGCGACGGTCGATCTCGAGATCCTGATGAATGATCTCCTGCGCGACCGTGCAGTCGATGTCGAGATAAGCCTTCAGGCATTGCTTGAGCATCGCGCTCACCAGCGCCCCCATCTCGAGCACATGGGCGGTTGCGGCGTCGAGACTCTGGTCGAACGATGAGAGGGTATGCGGCTCAGTCATGATAGCTGAATGCTCGTGATGGAATCAGCCGAAGCGGCCGGTGATGTACTGCTCGGTGCGCTCATCGCGCGGCGATGAGAAGACCTGCTTGGTCTCTCCGTACTCCACCATGTCGCCGATCAGCATGAAGGCGGTGTAGTCCGAGATGCGGCTCGCCTGCTGCATATTATGGGTCACGATCACGATGGTGACCTCGCCGGCCAGTTGTTGCACCAGTTCCTCGATCTTGGCCGTGCCCGCCGGGTCGAGCGCCGAGGTCGGCTCGTCGAACAGGATCATCTCCGGTTCCGGCGCCAGTGCGCGCGCGATGCAGAGGCGCTGCTGCTGACCACCGGAAAGTCCATAGGCCGAGCTGTGCAACCGATCCTTGACCTCTTTCCAGAGCCCCGCCTGCTGCAGTGCCCATTCGACCTTTTCATCGAGCACCGAGCGCTTCTTGACGCCCCGAATGGTCAATCCGGCGGTGACGTTGGCATAGATGGATTTCGGGAAGGGATTCGGCTTCTGGAACACCATGCCAACGCGCAAGCGCACCAGTGTGGGGCTGATCCTGACCAGGTTTTCATTCTCCGGGTACAGCCGGATTTCGCCCTCGTAGCGGCTTTC
>CAYFTI010000390.1:0-1920 GCA_964346065.1 uncultured Hyphomicrobiaceae bacterium | reverse complement strand
TAATCAGGCCGCGATTGATCGTCTGCCCGCACTGGCCGGTCCCGCCGCCGCGCCCCGTAATCGGAACCTCATGCTCGCGCGCCAGCGCCAGCGCCGCCTCGACGTCGGAAAATCGCTTCGGCACGACCACGCCTTGCGGAACGATCTGATAGATTGAAGCATCGGCGGCATAGCGCCCGCGCGAGAAGTCGTCGAACAGCACCTCGCCTTCGATCTCGCGGCTGAGCCGGGCGGCCAGTTCCTGCATACCGTGAAACCCGCGGTTTTCTCTTGACTCATATTATGAATTCAAAATTAATCATTATACGTAGACCGTGGATCGGACAAGCGTTTCCGGGCGCAATCATCGAGACGGTTTGTCTCAATGGGCCGTAACGGAAGAGCCGTCCGCGCGAAGTGTGAGGAGCGTTGATGATGAACAACAGCGGGCGCCATTTCCTGCAAATCCCCGGCCCGACCAACGTGCCCGACCGCGTTTTGCGCGCGATGGACTTTCCCGTCATCGACCATCGCGGCCCGGGTTTCGCCGAGATCGGCAAGAAAGCGCTCGCGGGCATGAAGCGGATCGTGAAAACCTCGGCGGGCGAGGTCGTGATCTACCCGGCTTCTGGAACCGGCGCATGGGAGGCCGCGCTGGTCAACACGATGTCGCCTGGCGACAAGGTCCTCATCTACGAGACGGGCCACTTTGCAGGGCTTTGGCGCGCATTGGCCGAGCGGCTCGGGTTGCACCCGCTTGTGCTTGAAGGCGACTGGCGGCACGGCGCCGACCCGAACGCGATCGAGCAGGCGTTACGCGTGGACACCGGGCGAGAGATCAAGGCGGTCTGCGTCGTCCAGAACGAAACCTCCACGGGCTGCGCCTCGCGCATCGACGAAGTTCGCAAGGCGATCGACGCCGCCGGCCACCCGGCACTGCTGATGGTCGACACTGTTTCCTCCCTCGCCTCAATGGACATGCGCATGGACGCGTGGGGCGTCGACGTCATCGTTGGCGGCTCGCAGAAGGGTCTGATGTTGCCGCCGGGCCTGTCCTTCAACGCGGTCAGCCCCAAGGCTCTGGAAGCGAACAAGACGGCCGGTTTGCCGCGCGCTTACTGGGACTGGCAGGACATGCTTGGGCCCAACGCTCAAGGTTTTTTCCCCTACACGCCTGCGACGAACATGCTCTACGGCCTTCTCGAAGCCATCGACATGCTGGAAGAAGAAGGCCTCGACAACGTCTTCGCGCGGCATGACCGGCTAGCCGAGGCGACGCGGCGAACTGTCCGCGCCTGGGGTCTTGAGGTGCTCTGCCGGGAGCCGCGCCACTACTCCAGTTCCCTGACAGCCGTCGTCATGCCCGAAGGCCATGATGCCGATGCGTTCCGCGCGGCGGTGCTCAAAAACTTCAACATGTCGCTGGGTGCCGGGCTGTCGACGCTGGCGGGCCGGGTTTTCCGCATCGGGCATCTCGGCGACTTCAACGAATTGAGCCTGATGGGGACGCTGGCCGGCGTGGAGATGGGCCTGACGATTGCAAGCGTACCGCACAACAGGGGCGGCACGCAGGCAGCCCTCGATTATCTCGCACAAAATTCACCTTATCGGGAGCCGGTGAAAGCCGCTGCCGAATGAGTGCCACGGAGTGAGATTAAAAACGACGACCGTGGTAAATATACCAATGCATGCAAAGGGAGGAAACTGCATGAGATTCAAAGAGATCATGCTTGGGCTGGCTGCCCTCGCTCTGACTGTCACACCGGCACTGTCGGCCGATATGACCCTTCGCTTCGGGCATGTGGGCAAGCCGGGATCGCTGTTCGATCTTTCCGCCAAGGAATTCGCGCGCCGCGCGAATGAAAAGCTGGGGGACAAGGCCGAGGTCAAGGTCTTCGGTGCGTCACAGCTCGGCGACGACCAGGAGCTTTTGCAAAAGCT
>CAYFTI010000389.1:0-1921 GCA_964346065.1 uncultured Hyphomicrobiaceae bacterium | reverse complement strand
CCGGAATGACCGAACGTTCTTGCAGGAGGTGCTGAAAAATGGCTTCGATACGCTCGCTTGGGGTCGGCTCCGGCCTGGATATCGACAATCTGGTGCAGCAACTGGTGGCCGCCGAGCGCCAGCCGGTGCAATCGCGCCTGGCGCGCTCCGAGGCGCGCGTGCAGTCGCAGCTCTCTGCCTTTGGCACCGTCAGCGGTGCGCTCTCGGCGCTTAACGACAGCGTCTCGGCGCTGCAAAACGGGGATTCGCTGACCGGCCGTTCGGCCACCAGTTCCGAACCCGACGTATTCACCGCCACGGCCACACCGGAAGCCGCGACCGGTACATTCGATGTGGAAGTGGTTGAGCTGGCCCGAGCCGACCGGGTGGCTTCGCAGGCATTCACTTCAAGCGATACCGAAGTCGGTACCGGCACGCTGGAGCTCGGGCTGGGCGGTTCGAGCTTCTCGCTCGATATCGATGGCAGCAACAATGAGCTGGCCCAGATTCGCGACGCGATCAACTCTGCAGACGCCAACCCCGGCATCACGGCCAGCGTGATCAACAGCGACGACGGCAGCCGGCTGATCCTCAGCGCTAACGAAACCGGTGCCGCAAATACCGTGTCTGTCAGCGCCAGCGGGGGCGACGGCGGGTTGGCTGACCTCCAGCCGTTGACCTCGCTGCAGGCGGCCAGCGACGCCGTCGTGCGGGTGAACGGTTTCGAGGTCACGTCCAGTGAAAACAGCATTTCCGGTGTTATCCAGGGCGTGACGCTGGAGCTCGGCGAGGCGCGGCCGGGCGAAACGTTTGAACTGGCTGTAATCGAGGACCGCAGTCGGCTTCTGGACCAGGCACGCAACCTGGTCGAACGGCTCAATTCGCTCTCCGACACCATCGACCGGGTCACCGCTTTCAACCCCGAAAGCGGCGAAGCCGCCCCGTTGCTGGGCGATTCGGCGCTGCGCACCATCGAGTCGCGCATCTCCGGCGTGCTGGCCAGCCAGGTCGGCCCGCCGGGCACGGCGTTTGGCAGCCTGCCCGCGCTGGGTATTCGAACAGGCGCCGACGGGCAATTGGCAATCGACGAGGCGCGCTTCAATCAGGCGCTGGACGAGGCGCCGCAGACGGTCGAGGCGGTGCTGACCGGTCAGCAGGGCGTGGTCACGCAGCTCGGCGCCTTTCTGGACGACGCCGTGGGCGATACGGGATTGATTGCGGGCCGTCAAGACGGCCTGCGCTCGCGCCTGGACGGCATTGACCAGCAGCGCGTCGATCTCGAGCAGCGGATCTCACGCATCGAGGAACGCTTCCTCAGACAGTTTTCCGCGCTCGACGGCCTGGTGGCGAACCTGAACCAGACCGGAAACTTTCTGCAGCAGCAGCTCGCCAATCTTCCGGGCGTACGCGGCAGCAACTCCTAGCCATCGGATGGATGCGCCCGCGCGCCTTGGAACATAGATCTTGAATCGGGCTTGAACCCGGATCAGAAACACGCACAAAGGATTGTCGATCATGGATGAAATGCTCAACGCCTACCGCAGCAGTCGGGCCACCAGCGCCGAATATTCCAGCCCTTACGAGCTGATCAAGATGCTGTACGACGGCGCGCTGGAGCGCACGGCGCGCGCAATCGGGCATATGGAGCGCGGGGAAATCGCCCTGAAGGGCGAGTGCCTGAGCCGCGTCGTGGGTATGGTGGGCCATTTGCGCGAGAGCCTGGACCCGAACGTCGACGATGGCTCGGTTGCGCAAAATCTCGACGCGCTCTACGACTACATTCTGCGACGCGTCACCGCGGCCAACCTGTACAACGACACGGCGGCGCTGGAGGAAGTGCGCAAGCTGCTGGGTGAGCTGCGCGACGCCTGGAGCCAGATTCCGCCCGATCAGCGCGACCCGGCGGCCGCTGCGGCCGCACAGCAGTCATGACGGCGGCGGC
>CAYFTI010000388.1:0-1923 GCA_964346065.1 uncultured Hyphomicrobiaceae bacterium | reverse complement strand
TCGGGCGCGGCGCGGCGGACATGAAATCCTCGGTGGCCGCGTTTGTCATTGCCGCTGAAGACTTTTTGCCAGAAAACCCGAACCATGCCGGGCAGCTTTCCATCCTGCTGACTTCCGACGAAGAGGGCGTAGCGGCCGACGGCGTCCGTCGCGTGGTGCCTGAACTGAAGTCCCGCGGTTTATTGCCCGACCACGTGCTGGTCGGAGAGCCGTCCAGCAGCGAGCGGCTGGGCGACGTAATCCGCATTGGCCGCAGGGGCAGCATCCAGGCCCGGCTGACCATCCGCGGCGAGCAGGGGCACACCGCCTACGCCCGGCCCGAGGACAATCCGGTGCATCAGACAGCACCGCTGCTGGCTGCGCTGACCGCGCTTGAGTTCAATGACGGCGATGCGGCTTTTCCGGCCACCCGGCTGCAGATTTCAAATGTGCAGGCCGGCACCGGCGCCGACAACGTAACGCCGGGGCATATCGAGATCATGTTCAACCTGCGGCACAACCCATACTCGACAGCCCATGCGCTGAAGCAGCGTATCAAGACGCTGATTGCCGAGTTCGCGTTGCCGGACTGCCATCTGGACTGGCGCATCTCCGGCGCGCCGTTCGGTCCGGCCGACGGGAAGCTGCTGACGGCCGTGTCTGCAGCGCTGCGCGAAAGGCTCGGGCGCTGGACGCAACCCGATACCGGCGGCGGCACTTCCGACGGGAGATTTTTCGGGCCGCTGGGCATCGAAACGGTTGAGCTGGGCCCGGTTAATCGAACTATTCACAAGGTCGACGAGTCCGTCAGCGTTGATGAACTTGAGCGGCTTCCATCGCTGTATCTGGACATCATCAAACGCGTGCTCGGCTGAATCCGGCAGTCTTTTTTTCGCCATGGTTCGTTCCCGCGAATGGCCTGGCTTGCGCTCTTTAGTCGAAAGGCAATCAAGCTACACTTGCGTGTATTCCTGAACGGAGGCTGTAGGTGCGGATAATTATTGCGATCCTGGTTGCATTGCTGGTGCTGCTGCAAATCCAGGTATGGCGCCAGTATGGGCGAGTCGCCGAACTCGAGCGGCGGGTCGAGGCCCAGCGAGATCAAAACCGCCGGCTCGGAGCGCGCAACAACGCCCTGGACGCCGAAGTGGCCGACCTGAAGTCAGGGCTGGATGCGGTCGAGGAACGGGCCCGTTCGGAGCTGGGACTGATTCGCCAAAGCGAGGAGTTCTACCTGGTCGTCGAACCCGAGGATCTGGAAGCCGAAGATGCCCGAGCGCTGCGCGAATTCGAGGCGCAGCACGATACTGCTGCCAGTGACCCTGAAGATCCGGCTGCCGAGGATGCCGGGCATCCGGATTCCGACAATACTTCCAGCATCGACGAAGATGGCTGAGCTTGCACATGGAGGTCCGGTCGGGACCGGTGCGATTCGGGTCCGGCCCGAGGATTTTCGAGTCTTCGAAGACATTGGCTATGTACCTTCCGGCGAAGGCGAGCACCTGTGGCTGGAAATCGAAAAGCGCCAGATGAACACCAGCGACGTGGCGCGGCGGCTGGCGCGCCTGGCCGGCGTGCCGCTGCGTGCAGTCGGTTTTGGCGGGCTCAAGGACCGCAACGCAGTTACACGGCAACCGTTTACGATCCAATGGCCTGGTCGTGACAACCTCGACCCGGAGATTTGGAGTGATAATGCCATACGCATTATCCATGTCGCCCGGCACAACCGCAAGATCCGGCGCGGCCGGCTGGCCGGCAATCGCTTCGAGTTGGTCGTGCGCGCACTCCAGGGTGACCGAGACGCCATGGATGAGCGATTGCGGCGAATCGCCGAGCTGGGCGTGCCCAACGGTTTCGGCGAACAGCGCTTCGGCGGCAACAACATCGCCCGGGCCCATCGTCTTTTTCGCGGCGAGCTTCGGCGCAAGCCGTCGAAGTCCAAGC
>CAYFTI010000387.1:0-1939 GCA_964346065.1 uncultured Hyphomicrobiaceae bacterium | reverse complement strand
GCACCGGCTCGCCGCCGCCTTGCAGCGCCTTGCGCATGTCGACGACCGCCGGCAGTTCGCTCAGTTCGAGGTCGATCATCTCCGCGGCGTCCTTGGCCGCCTGCAAGCTGTCCGCGATGACGAGCGCGACCGGATCGCCGACATGGCGCACCTTGTCTTCCGCAAGGATCGGGTGCTTGGGCTCGACCATCGGGCCGTCCTTGCCGGTGACCTGCCAGCCGCAGGGAACGCCGCCGACCTCCTTGAAATCCTCCGCCGTCAGGACCGCGACGACGCCCGGCGCGCTTGCGGCGCGGCTGGTGTCCAGCCTGTCGATCCGCGCATGGGCCACGCTGGAGCGCAGGAAAGTGCAATAGGTCTGCCTGGGTTCGTTGATGTCGTCGGTGTATTTGCCGATGCCCTTGAGGAACCGCTCGTCCTCGCGCCGCTTCACCGGCGCGCCAATGCCGTCAGCCATGGTTTCCGCCCTTGTCCTCGTTGCTCACGCGTTGCCTCACGCCGCCGCGTCGCGCGCCTCGCCTTGTGCGGCGACGGACTGAATCGCCTTGACGATGTTGTGATAGCCCGTGCAGCGGCAGATGTTCCCCTTCAGCCAGTCCCGGATTTCGTCCTCGCTGGGGTTCGGTTTCTTGGCGAGCAGGTCGACCGCCGACATCACCATGCCGGGCGTGCAGAAGCCGCATTGCAGCCCGTGCGCGTCGCGGAAGGCCGCCTGCATCGGGTGGAGACTATCGCTGCGGGCCAAGCCTTCTATGGTGGTCACCTCCGCGCTGTCCGCCTGCGTCGCGAGCAGCGTACACGCCTTCACCGAGTCGCCGTTGATGTGAACGACGCACGCGCCGCACTGGCTTGTGTCACAGCCGACATGCGTCCCGGTCAGGCCAAGGTTCTGGCGAATGAAGTCCACGAGGAGTGTATGGGCCGGCACATCCTCGGATACGCTTGTCCCGTTCACCGTCATGGTGACTTGCGGCATGGCTTCCTCCCTTTTGAACGGCCTCGGATCACCCACGCGGGGCGCCCGTTTTTTACGTGGCGCGATTTGATTGTTGAGAGTAATTCAAAAGCGCTGATCAGCCAATGGCGAAAAACAGCACGGCCGCGGCTATGGCGAGGCCCGCCACGATCCAGACCCATGTGGGAATGCTCACGGCTGAGGTGTGGACCGGCCCGGCCCCGGGCGTCTCGATTTCACCCGCGAAATTTTCAAAGAATTTCTGTGCCAGGTTGCGCGCGGTCGCGTCGATCAGCCGGTTGCCGAGCTGGGCGATCTTGCCGCTGACGCGCGCGTCCACGTCGTAGCTCAGCTCGGTTTCGTTACCCTTGTCCGCCAGCCTCACATCGGCGCCGCCGGACGCCGAACCGGCCTGGCCGCCGGATCCGCTGCCCTCGATCCGATAGCTCTCCGGCGGGTTCAGGTCCTTCAGCTCGACCTCGCCGTTAAACCGGGTATTCATCGGCCCGATCTTGACGTTCACGACCGCCGCCAGCTTGTCCTCGCCGTGTTTTTCGAGGCTCTCGCAGCCGGGGATGCACCGGCGCAGCACGTCCGGGTCGTTCAGCTTTTCCCAGACCTCCTCGCGCGGGGCCGGCAGCGTATGCGAGCCGGACATCTTCATGGTCGTTCCCTCCCTTGCTGGGTGCGGCCTGCGCCAGCGCGCATGGCGCGACTGCATCCGCCGCCGTCTTGAATGCTGATCACTTCCACGGCAGAAACCGCGCCGCTGTCAACACGTCCAGCCGCGAAAATGCTGCGGCAGGAGGGTTGCGCCGCTTGTGGCTTACCCGGCGCGCAGGCTCATCGCCATCGCCTTGGCGCTGGCAACGGCGCGCGCGCCCATCAGCGTGAAGCTCTGGGTCAGCCCCTCGTGCAGCAGCAACAATTCGTCCTCGTGCCCCGGCAGGTCGGCAGCCTCGGCCAGCCGCGTGGCGATCTCGC
>CAYFTI010000386.1:0-1962 GCA_964346065.1 uncultured Hyphomicrobiaceae bacterium | reverse complement strand
ACATCCAAGTGATCCTCGACCGCCAGACCGATGCCTGGGGCGTCAAGGTCAACAATGTCGAGATCAAGCACGTCGATCTCGATGAGTCGATGATCCGGTCGATCGCCAAGCAGGCCGAAGCCGAGCGTCAGCGGCGCGCCAAGGTCATCCACGCCGAGGGCGAACAGCAGGCGGCGCAGAAACTGGTCGAGGCGGCCGAGAAGCTGGCCGAAAGCCCCAACGCCATCCAGCTCAGATACTTGCAGACCCTGGCCGAAATCGCCGGCGAGCAGAACTCCACCATCGTGTTCCCGGTACCCATCGATACATTGCGTTCGTTGATGGGCGGGAAGGACTGACGCCGCTTCGAGTCGGCGAAAGACGAAACCAAAGGCAAGACAGCGCTCGCGAAGGCGCCAAGACGCGAAGACAAACGGGAAAGGAATCTCGATAAGAGTTCTCCGACCACTTAACCGGATTCAGTATCGCGCAGCGAACGAATTGGTGCATTTCGCCGCACTGAAAACACTCAGATCCGGAAAGTTTTCGTATAGCTAAACGGCGGTGCGGCGGATAATAGTGGCCGGGGCAAAATCGCTACGCACAGTAACCGACCGCGGCAAACCGGCTGGCGACCTCAGAACCCGGCATATCAGGTGGTCTGCCAAGCCGAATCGCATGCCCGCAACTAGCAGGGCGGCGCACCGGTCAATCGTAGACGCTGCACACAACACGGTCGCGGCCGGCGGATTTCGCTGCGTAGAGCGCGCGGTCGGCACGCGACAACCATCGGTCAGCATCCTCGCCGGTAACAAGTGCGGCCCCGCCGATGGATACGGTCACACGTTCGTCGGCAGGAGTGCGCAGCAGCTCGCGAATGGAAGTCCGGAGCTTGTCGAGAGCGGGTTTGATCCCTTCCGGCGATGTGCCCGACATCACCAGAACGAATTCTTCGCCACCATAACGGTAAAAGCTGTCGGATTCGCGCATCGTTTCGGTCACGATCCTGACAAAATCGACCAGCACCTCGTCGCCCGCATCGTGACCGTGGCGATCGTTGACTTCCTTGAAGTAATCCAGGTCAATGACCGCCAAGCCTGCCGGCTCGCCGGCGATACGGCCGGCTTCCGTACGCGTAGCCATCTCGCGACGCAGCGCACGGCGGTTGCCGATGCCGGTAAGCGGATCGCGATTGGCGGTGACATCGAGCTGGTGATGCTGGCGTGAGGTTCGCCATGCAAAAATAAACGAGAACATTGCCACCTGTGCGGCGACCGCGATAAAAGTAGCCCTTTCAAGACGGTCGGCGAACAGCTCTGGTGTGCCGGCGGCAGCGCCAATGGAGACCAAAGACAGCACGATGCCGAGACGGCTGCTGGCCACTAAAAACACGGCAATCATCAGCGAGAACAGCCACATGTAGGACAAACCATTTACGGCAATCTGGAATACAGCACCGGCGGCAACCAGTATGGCAAACAAGTTTCCGGCCGTTGCAGTGCGCCCGGTCTTCCAGGCATAAACACCGCCGCTGACCAATACTGCGACGAGGAGTCCATCAACCACCGCCTTTGCGACCTGCCCCTGAAGCAGGCGGTAGACCGCGAATGGCCCGATCGCAAGAGAGGCAAATGTGCAGAACACGCACAGGATGGTCAGGTGCGTATCCGATTTAAGCCTTTCGAGCGCACTGCACGCTCTCGGACGTTCCGTCGCTCCTATATCGTAATCGCACCCGTGACCGGGCACGCTGCTCGGGACGTCCAGATTTTGTTCATCGGAAAGCATCGTATTGCCTGGCCTTGGGTTTCGGGCTTCGCGGTGGAAGACCGTGCCACCTCGACGGATTAGCAGTGGTCGACGGCCGTGCGCGCCTTTTCAACCTGCTGGGCATGACCAACACGGTTGGCAGCTGGTTCAAAACCAGAGCGTCGGCAGCGACAAGTAAAAAGTGTAAATGACTTTTTTTCGGAATTCCAGCGC
>CAYFTI010000385.1:0-1971 GCA_964346065.1 uncultured Hyphomicrobiaceae bacterium | reverse complement strand
CGGCCGGGGCTGGCCCTGCACGCTGACGCTCGCACAGTCACGGTCGTTTCTGGCATTGGTGTCGCCCATCCCGAACAGGCTTGCCAGGAGCGACGCGTCGATCCGTCCCGTCACCTCCAGACCCTGCCGACGCTGATACGCGCGTATGCCGCTTGCCGTCCTGGAGCCGTAGGCATTGTCTTCCGGCCCGGCATCGAAACCGCGCGCGTTCAGCGCCTTCTGCACCGCGAGGACGCGGCCTTCGTTCTGAGCGGCGCCCCAGGCCAACGCGACGCAGTTGCGCAGCGAGCCCCCGCGTCGTGGCGTGAAGCTCAAGGTGAAGCGCCGTGATGCGCCTGGCGCCAGCGTGACTTCGGGATGCGCGCACGCATAGCGGCTCCCGCTGCCGCTGCAAGAGATTGCGCCGGGACCAGCGGCCCGCAAGCCCGCGGACGACGAGAGCTGATCGGTGAAATCGAGCCGGCCAGAAAATGGCGCGTCGCCCACATTCTGGATACGGATCGAAAAGCCGCACGCTTCGTCTTCACGGCACTGCGAAGTATTGGCCGACTTGAACATCGCCAGGTCCGGGCGACCGGACGGGTCGGGTTCCTCGGCGATCGTGCCGCGCTCACAGCGCTTTCCGGTCCACTCAAAGCCCGGCGGGCAGGCCGGCGGACCATCCGCGGGGCATGTCCCGTAGGGCTTCCGGGCAATCGCTTCGGCCTCGTCGTCGTCGTCCTTGGCGTTGCCCGGGCTGCCGGGAGCAGGTTTGTGGATTGCCACCTGGTTCGTGAGCGAACAATCGGGGCCAGAAAAAGCGCTGTCCCCGAAAACCGTCTCCAGATTGAGGACCACGTCCTCGCCCGGCTGGAGCTGCAAGGCAGGATGATCGCAAAACGCCTGAGGGCCGCCGCCAACGCCATGGCACGTCCACGGCGCATTGAAGCTGACGTCCTCCGGCTCTGCGGGCAGCGTTTCCTTGAGCCGGATCAGGCCGTCATGAACGCCCGGCCCCGCGTTGCGCACGGTGATTGTCCATGCACACGCGTAACCGCCGTCCGCTGGATCGCAAACGGTGCTCTCGGCTTCCTTGGTAACGAGCAGGTTTGTGCTGTCCTGTTCGCAGAAGGACGCTGGCAGATCCGTACTGGCCGAGTTCTGGTCGTCTCCGGCGATCAGGTTCTTGTTCGGGCCGATCGGGGACACGATCTGCGCCGTGTTGCTCAGTTTGCAATCCAGCTCCCGCGCCTGGTCCGCGTTTCCCTGAACAACCACTTTCAACAGCGCTTCATCCGCGGTCGGCGGGTTTTTCGTCAGCGTGATCGGGGCGTCGGTCTTGCAGGTGTCGCCCATGCAGCTCCAGCCCGCCGGCGCCGACATGGACATGTCAAGCCCGGCCGGCGCTAGGTCCTTCACCGAGATATTGCCGTTGAAGGTGTCCGGACCGGTGTTGGTCACCCGTATCTGGAAAGGCCTGCACCAGTCATTGCCGGCGAGGACGAGACAGGGTCCGTCGACCGAGGTCTTTTCGAGCTTCAGGTTGCTTTCCCGTTCGCCCAGGCAGAGCGCCTTCGGCACCGTCGCGACAGCCGTGTCCGTGTCATTGGTCGGATCGGTGTTCTTGTCGGAACCGCCCGGCGCCTGTGTGATCCTGACCCGGTTCTGCACGCTGCAATCAAGGCTGCGGGCGCGATCCCTGGTCATGTCGACCCGCACGATGAAGGACAGATCATCGCCCGGCGCGGGCAGGCTCGCCCCGGCGTACGTGCATGTGTAGTTAGGGCTCGCGCCAGCGCAGGCCCAGCCCGGACCGCTGAACGCAGCGGTTGTTCCGGCCGGGATCTGGTCCTTGACCACGATATTGCCGTTGTAGGCGCCCGGGCCGTTATTGACCACCGTGACCCGGTAGGCGCAGCGCACGCCGCCACCGGCCTCATAACAGTCGATCAAGGCGCGTTTTTCGATCTCCAGATCGGTCTTGTCGTCTTC
>CAYFTI010000384.1:0-1971 GCA_964346065.1 uncultured Hyphomicrobiaceae bacterium | reverse complement strand
CCGGGAAAGTTGCCGTCGGCGGCGCCGGGCGAGGCGACGATGCTGGCGTTGACGTCGGCAATGCCTTGCGCAAGGCGATTGATGTTGGCAACCGAGTCTTCGATGCGCCCGACAGTCTCGCTATCGATCTGGCCGAGCTGGCTTCCCAGCTGGTTCAGCCGGCGCTCCAGCGAATCGGCTTCGCCGAGCAGGGCCTGGCGCACTGGCGTGGATGCCGGATCGTTGCTGAGTTGCTGCACTGAATCAAAAAACGACTGCAGTCCGGCCGAAAAACCACCGCTACGGCTGCCAAGCAGATCGCCGACCCGGCCCGACAGGGTTGCCAGCGTGTCGAGTCGACCTTCGCCGGCAGTCGCCGAACGCACTTCTCCGGCCAGAAAATTATCGAATACCCGACGCACTTCGCTGACATCCACCCCGGTGCCGATGAAACCGCCGCCGAAGAATTCAGGCGTGCGTGAGCTGAATATCGTTTCCTGCCGGCTAAAGCCAGGCGTGGCCGCATTGGCGACATTGTTCGACGTGGTCGCAAGCGCGCGCTGCGCGGCACGCAGCCCGGACAGCGATGTGTTGAGAAAATCAACCATTAGCGTGGTTCCCGCCAGGTGATGTGCCGTAATTGACTTTCAACCCGGCAATTTCACCAGAAAATTGTTGTGGCGCCGACAAGCGAGGCGCATTGCTCCTGCACTTAAGCATCGGCTGCTCCGGATTTTTCTTGAATGTCTCCTCCAACCGCATCGGCTGGTAGCTGCCTCGCAACGCGTTGGATCTTGGCGGCGTAGTCGGGATCGGTGGCGTAACCGGCAGACTGCAGCGCCGCGGCAAACGATTCGGGATTGTTCTGGCCGCTGACTTCGGCATAGCGGGGCTGCTGCGAGAGGAATTGCACATAATCTTCTACCGCCTCGGCCGGCGAGGCATAGGCGCGGAAGCTGGCGACTTCGCGTTGGGCAATACCGTCGCGCACCTCCAGCGTCACGGCACTGGCGCGCTCGCCGGTCCAGCGGTCGTCGGCCTTGATGCCGAACAGGTTCCAGGCCGGCTTGCCGTCAGCAGTGGTCAGCATGTGCCGGCCCCACCCGGTTTCCAGCGCCGACTGCGCCACGATGGCTTCGGCGGGCACATCGAGCGCAGCCGCGGCCTCGCGCGCCAGCGGCAGCAGGGCCGCGACGAACGCGCGCGGATCGTCGAATACCGGCCCGGCGGCTGCCCGGGCCGATTCGGCCGCGACGCTGGGTTCGGCCCCAGGCTCAGCATCTTGACGCATTGCCGCGGCGGCCTCGGCGCGCATCAAGTCGACCTCCGGCGGCGCGCCGGCAGGCCCCGCGGGCAGCACCTGGCTGCGGTCAATACGTGTATCCAGCGCCGGCGCTTTTTCATCACCGAGCTGCCGCACCAGCATATCGGCCAGCCCGAGGCCACCGGCACGCGACAGGCTTTTGGCGACCTCGGCGTCGAACATTTCATGGGCCATTTCCATGCCGCTGCCGCCGAAAAGGCTTTCGTCAAGACTGGCCGAGCGCATCTGCTTGAGGATCTTCTGGACATACAGCGCCTCGAACTGCTCGGCCGCGTCGCGGATTTCGCCGGGCGTGTTCTCGTGCACACCGGACTTGATTGCAGCGCCTTTTGGGTGCGGTAGCGCGAACGTGGAATCCGGTTCAAACATGGTCAGATGACGATCAACTGTGCACGCAGTGCACCGGCCTGGGCCAGCGCCTCCATGATTGCCACAAGGTCGCCGGGTGCGGCGCCCACCCGGTTGACCGCCTGCACGATCTCGTTGAGCGAAACGCCGGGTTCGAACAGGAACATGCGCGCGTCCTCCTCGACGACTTCGATTTCGGTGTCCGGCACGACCACTGTTTCGCCCTCGGCCAGCGGCCCCGGCTGGGATACGCCCGGACGCTCGCTGATGGTGACCGACAGCGAACCATGCGAGACTGCCGCGGGCAGCACGCTGACCTG
>CAYFTI010000383.1:0-1978 GCA_964346065.1 uncultured Hyphomicrobiaceae bacterium | reverse complement strand
CCGAGCGCTTCCTGCAGTTTCTCCGGGCACTGCTGGGCGGGCTGGACGGTATGACCGACTGGGCGACAGGTGAGCCGGGCGGCGCCTGGCAAGGCGACTGGGGCGCCGGCTTTGCCGGCGAGACGCTGCTTGAAGACCTGGTACGCGCCGCAGCCCGCGAGCCGGAGCGGCTGGCACCCATTCGCCGCCTGATCAAAGACCTGCAGTCGTCCCCCGAGGGCCGCGACATCGTGCCGCCGGGCTTTATGGAAATTTGGAATGTAGTGGACGCCGCGGTACCTGACGAGCATGAAAGAGAACCAAGTTGAAATATACGCAAATCACGTATAGTATTCGATGAAACTAGTATTTTTCGAAACGCCGCTTTTCACGCGCCTGCTGCCGGACTACCTTGACGATGAAGCGTATTCCAAACTTCAGCAGACCCTGGCTGCCGAACCGGAGGCCGGCGACGTCATGCCCGGGACCGGAGGCTTCCGGAAAATCCGCTGGGCTGACCCTCGACGCGGCAAGGGCAAGCGTGGCGGCCTGCGCATTATTTATTACTATCTGACCGAGGATCACCAGATCTGGCTGTTCACCATTTATGACAAGGATGAGGTCACGGATCTCACCGCCCGCCAAAAAGGTGTACTGAAGCAGGCGATTCAGGCTGAATTGAAAGCCCGGAGGAAAAGATGACGACCAAGAAACGCGAGCTGTTTGACGAAATGATGGAGGGCGTCGATACGATGCGCCAGCAGCGCGAAGGCAAGGTGACGCTGCGCACACACAAAGTGGATGAACTCCCGCCGTTATCACTCGATGCCGAAACCATCCGAAAAACCCGTGAGCAAATGGCTGTATCACGCGCGGTCTTTGCCCGGCGCCTGCGCGTTTCCACCCGCACCCTCGAAAACTGGGAACAAGGGCGCGCCCGACCGAATGCGCAAGCCGCGGCATTGATTCTGATGGTGCGAAAGTATCCCGACACGTTCAGCAGGTTGGAGTCTCTAAGCGGCAGGGCAGCCTGACATCGAACACCGGCCCACCTCGTTCAAATACCCAGTGAAACGCCCGGCATGAAGCGGCCTGACGTCGAAGCCATCCTTCGCCCTCTGAAGCCATTCCAGCGGCGGACCGTGGAGCATGCCTTCGCGCAGCTGTTTGAAGCACCGGGCGCGTCGGCACGATTTCTGGTCGCCGACGAGGTTGGCCTGGGCAAGACGCTGGTCGCACGTGGCGTAATTGCCAAGGCCATCGACTACTACTGGAATTCTGTCGGCCGCATCGATATCGTCTACATCTGCTCCAACCAGGCCATCGCGCATTCCAATCTGCCCAAGCTTCAGGTCACCGGAGACGAAGACCGGTCGTTCGCGCTCGCGACCCGGCTGACGATGCTGGCGACCGAATTGGCGGGTGAACCGGGCCAGCCGTCGCTGGCGGATAGCAAGCTGAACTTCGTCAGCTTCACCCCGGGTACTTCGTTCAACATGGGCAACTCGGGCGGGATGGCGAAGGAGCGCCGCGTGCTTTTCCATCTACTGGATGGGCTGATCGAACCGCGCACCGGACTTATGAACCTCCTGCAGGCAGGCGTAAAGCATAAGGATCAATGGCGGTACAAACTCAACCACCGCCCATTTCCGCTCGACACTGGCATACGGCTCAGATTCCAGGCGCGCTTTCTTGACGAGGAGGCGCTGCAAGTCGACATCAACGAGACAATCCAGAACTGGTTCAAGAAGTTTCGCCAGAAGTACTCGCACGAGGCGAGTACAGCGCGCAACAGCATTCTCGGCAAGCTCCGCAAGATGCTTGCCGACATCTGCGTGCAAGCACTGCAACCAGATTTGATCATCCTGGATGAATTCCAGCGCTTCAGGGAGCTTCTGGAAGCCCGGGACGGCCATATCGACCCGGCCGGTGAGCTTGCGCAAACGCTGTTCAATGCGCCCACGCCGGAGGGGCACCGGTGCCGAACACTGTTGCTGTC
>CAYFTI010000382.1:0-1980 GCA_964346065.1 uncultured Hyphomicrobiaceae bacterium | reverse complement strand
GTTCAAGATCGCGGGCAGGTAGTCCGTGATCCTGGCCGGCGGGCGGACGGCGAGGGCGGTGAGGAAGCCGTCCAGGCCGGACAGTTGCAAGCCGGTGTCCGGCGCGCGGTCCGACATGAGGAAGGCGTCTAGCGCGTCGAGGGTGTCGGTGTTCATCGTTTGCGAATGGCCTCGCGTCTCCGTCGATGGCATAACTGACCTAATGCTTGGTGGGCGCCGCGTTGTCCTTGTCATGGCTGCCAGCGTGCTGTGCCAGGGTGTCGCGCATCTGCACCAGGCACGCGGTCAAGACCTCCGGCAACTCAAGGCTCATAAACTCCTTGGCATCAGCGCCGACACCCATACCCTGCAGGTCTTCTAAATCGCGACCAGCGATGATGATCGGCACGATGGCCAGGAAAGCGTTGTCGTCTTCGAACAGCGGGCGCCAGTCGTCAGCATGCAAGCTCACCGCCTCCAGGAAGCCGGCCGCCCAGTCCTCGACCACGACATCCGCGTCGGGACTTTCCCACATGATCGGGTTGAGGTCGGCCGGATCACTTTGCAGCGTCTCTTTGATCTCGTCGCGGCGGTCCAGGATCGTGTTCATGACGAACCGGGCCTCGTCCTCGTCAGCGTAGACCGGCTCCACGCTGCCCCAGACGACCGACAGCAGATCCGGCGGCGACATCGAGGTTGGAGTCAGGGCCACGCCGGTCAGGAAGCCGTCCAGTTCGGACAAATGCATACCCTCATCCGGAGCACGGTCAGATTTCAGGAAGGCGTCCAGGCCCTCAAGGAGTGCTGTATCCATCGTCGCGCCGCGGCTCCCCCATCACACACATTTGCGAAGGCTCGCACATGCGTGCCACAAAGTGAACGCCAAGGGGGATCGCGCTGCCCAGCATACCGGTGTCATCTACATGGCGCTCGCTACGGTGCCTTGCGGGCGATCGTGCGGATGACAGCGCGTCGACCACGGTTACACCCTTGGATAACAGGCCGCATGCGTCGGCGCATGGCCAGGGGGGTGGGGCACAGGCGGCTATCGATAACCCAGTCGGGCATCACATAAAGGTCTGCTCGGTGTCTCTGGAGGAAGGAGGGGCGTCGGTTGCGAAGTCCTCTTCGAGCCGGTCTCCGGTGCGGCGAAACGCGCGCCGTGACCAGCGGAATCCGTCTAACCGGGCCTCAGCGATCTCTGTCGTCGGCGAAGGCATCCGCCACCGTCGGCGCCGTGATCGCCCGCAGGTTCAGACGGCTTAGCGTTTCGGTTGACATGCGCCTGACCTTCTCGCGTTGCGTCGGGTCCAGCGCTCCGAAACGCGCTTCCAAGGTCTCAATCACAGTTTCGGCCTTGCCTTCGGCTCTGCCTTCGGCTTTGCCTTTGGCCTCGCCTTCGGCCTTCCACTGTTCGGCGAGCGTGGTCATCAGCTCCTCCTCCTGCTCCGGCCGGGCCTGGCGGATCGCGGCCCGAAAGTCGTCTCGCGCGACGTTGTAGACCTGGGCGATGTATTCCAGAACCTGTCGCTCGATGGCATCCCTTTCGGGCAGATCCCCGAGCAGCCGCGCCAGGATCGCCACGGTCACCTCGCGTCCGAAGGCGTAGGTGAGCGCCGCCAGCCCGGCGCGCAAGGCGCGGTCGCTGGCGAGTTCATCGTACGGCACCGCGCGCGTCTCGGCCAGCACGTAGCGAAAGTCGTTCAGGTAGGGGCGGAGGGTGTCGTCCGCCTCGATGCAGTCCGCCACGGCCGTGGGCACGGTCCACGGCGCCTGGCCGTGGTAGACCACGAGCGGGATGATGGGCGGCAGCCGGCGCGCGGCGTCCGCGCCGGTCTCGGTGATGTGGCGCTGCCAGATCCGGGCCATGTAGCCCAGCAGCTGGACGGGCGTGCGCGCGTCCGGCGCGCTCTTGTGCTCCAGCAGCGTGTAGATGAAGGCCGGGTGCCCGCTGGCTGTCTCCACCCGGAACAGCCGGTCGCTCTGGCTGCCGCGCAGGGC
>CAYFTI010000381.1:0-1988 GCA_964346065.1 uncultured Hyphomicrobiaceae bacterium | reverse complement strand
GAATCAGACGCATCTCCCCAGCGCCTCGATCGCGGCCATGAATTCACTATGGCTTGTCGATAAGGTTTCGTGCTGTCCCGTCGCGGCTGCATGAGCGGCGCCATCATCCGACGAATCGTTCGGCACCTCGCCCGAGGCGATCTCGGCTTCGTGCCGTTTGATTTGTTCATGATGCTCAGCAATAGCGGACTCATGCGCCCAGATCTGAGCCTCTGCCCGCCGCAGGATGGCGAGTGCACGCAAATGATCGGCGTGAAAGATCCGGTGATCAGATTCTTGCTGATCGTGATCATGCTGGGCGCTTGTTCGCGGTTCGGTCATGTCTGATTCCTCGTGTGAGTGGTTTTTTCACCCCGAGCGCGAACTCGGAATTGCTTCAAACCTCGGTATGTCAATGCCAAAATATAGCATCCCGCCGCGGACAGGACGATGCTTGCGCCTGCCGGAGAGTCGGTTCGTAGCGCCAATTCCAGACCGATCCACATGGCCACCAGCGCCGCACCGACCGAGGCTACCATCAGCCGGCCAAGCGTGCGCGCAAATATGCCCGCCGCCGCCGTCGGCAGCGTCAGTAAGGCCATCACCAGCACAAGCCCGACTGCCCGCAGCAGGACGACAACGACCAGCGCGATCGCAACCAGAATTCCGAGCTGGATGGCCAGAGTAGGCAAACCTCTCGTCCTGGCGAATTCTTCGTCGAAAAGGGTCGCGACAACGGGCTGCCAGAACACGGTCAACAGGACCATGACCAGGCCTACCAGTGAGCTCATCAGCACAATCTCGGCGGTCGTGATCATCAATAGATTGCCGAGCAGGTAGCTCATGAGGTCACTTTGGTATCCGGGCGTTCGGGAAATGGCGATCAGGCCGATCGCCATACCGATAGCCCAGATCGCTCCAATCAGCATGTCTTCACGCTGTGTCCCACCGTGAGCGACCAGGCCGATGACGAGCGCGGCAACCACGGCAGCAATGGCCGCACCACCGAACGGATCAAAACCGGCCCACTGAGCAATGCCCATGCCGCCGATGGTGGCGTGTGCGATGCCGCCGGCGAGAAAAGTCAGGCGGCGCGTGACCACGATGGTCCCGACAACACCGCTCGAAATCGCGGCAACCAGTGCGGCAATCGCCACGATACGCAGGAACTCATGTTCGACAAGAGCGGCCGCGAAACTCACGAAAGTTCCGTTCTGCGGTGATCTACGAGACGCGCTGAGGCGCCATACAGTCGCTCCAATACACCCTCACTAATAGGAACGGCACCGTGCCAGTCGAGGGTCTTGTTCAGGCAAGCGATGCGGTCGACGTGGCGCGACACCAAGCCAACGTCATGTGACACCATGACGAGCGCCATACGCTCGCGCAGACCGGCCATGAGGTCGAAAAAGCTGGTCTCGGCATCGGTGTCCACATGTGCGGTCGGTTCATCGAGAAGCAGCAGCGCCGGCCGGGCCGCCAGCGCCCTGGCAATGATGACGCGCTGCAGTTGGCCACCCGAGAGCGTGCCAATCGGACGCTCGACGAGGTCGGCAACACCCACCTGATCGAGCGCTTCCAACACAGCGTGTCTGTCGCTCGTTCGCTTTGGGCGCCACCAGTTCCGGCCGTCTAGGCAGCCCTGGCGAACAACCTGTCTGACGTCGAGAGGGAAGTCGCGCCGAAACGTAGCAAACTGCGGCACGTAACCGATTCGATCATGCGCCTGTTTCGGCGACTGCCCCATGATGCGGATGCGCCCGCTGTCCGGCCTCAACAGTCCGAGGGCGAGCTTCAGCAAGGTGCTTTTGCCGCCGCCGTTGGGACCGATCAGCGCCCAGAATTCACCGGATTCGATCCGTAGCGATACGTCCTTTAGGACCGGCAAGTCGCCATAGGCGAAACCGACATGAGAAAACTCGAGTGTAGCGGCGTGGTTCACTCCAGCACCCGGAGCAGAGCCTCGGCGATGAAGCGGATGTTCTCAAGCGTATTTTCTGCCAGAGGGG
>CAYFTI010000380.1:0-1991 GCA_964346065.1 uncultured Hyphomicrobiaceae bacterium | reverse complement strand
CCTTGCAGAGGATGTCGGCGCGGAACGGCCCGACGGCCTTCTCCTGCGCTTCGAGCTCGAGGTCGATACCGAGCGCCTCGCCCAGAATCGCGAGGTTCTCGTCGCGGGCGAGCCAGGGCGTGAAATCGACGGCCTCGCTCGCCCAGATGTCGCGGAGGTCGACGCGTTCGAGGCGGCCGAGGGCGGCAGCCGTCACGGCGCCTCCTCGATCAATGTACGCAATACGAAAAGGAGAGAAACGATCTCTCGTTCAAGTTGCGATTGGTCGAATTTCGCTAATGGGCTGTCCTGAGCCCTGTCTTTCAGGTGCAAGATATCATTTCCATAAATCCGAATGCGATCGAGAGCGTTCATATTCGCACCAGCTGGCAGGCTAATAGATGGATCTCGGATGCGTGCTTTGAGATTACTTCCTTTGGCTTCATAGTTTACCCTAAGAATCTCTTCCAATATCGATCGCATCAGCGCCAATGCCGCATACATGGCTCCGTAGACGAATGCGTCATGCGCTTGCTGGAGAATAGCGAACATTGAAAGCTTGTGGCCACTTCCATACCGCGCCGCGACGTCCGTTGGAACAAGAATGAAAGGGATCAGGGCCCGACGGCGGAACACGCCGCGGAGATCAAAGCCAGTTTGGTGCTTGAACCCGTCCCAGCCTGCAAGCCCGTCTTCAAGGTCCTCGACGGCACTTGATCCAAATCGGTCCCAAAAACCCCCTTCCACGTTGAACCGCACGAAGTCGAAGACTTCCTCGATTCCGCTTGCCTCGTCTCGCGCTTGCTTATCCGATGCCTCCCATTGGCGTTCCGCTGCCGTGGACACCGGCGGCTCGGCGCTGTTGATGCGCGACGATCCATCATCGAAATCCAGGAAGATGGCCGCGAGAACCGTGCTGTAGCGCTCCTCACAGTCACGCCAAGAGGCGAGGAAGGCCGGATCTACCGGGGCAGCGAAAAGCGCATGCGCGCGCCGTTCATGCACTCGCAGAGCCGCGACCGCGAGCGACAGATCGATGCACAGCGTCCTTGCGCCCGAATCGCTCGCGGCGAGCGCGAGCAGCCGCTCGGGCGAGTCTTCGCAGCGATCCTTCAGACGCGCGAAGAGCGCCATGAACTCGACGACCTCCTCGGAGTCTTTGCCACTGCACGTCACTCGGCCGCCTCCAGGGCCGGGGCGGCGGGGGCGAGGGCTTCGTGGAGGACGGCTTCGAGGAGGCGCTGGCGGGTGGTGTCGGCCTCGGCGAGGATGGCCTCGAGCCGGTCGCACAACGCCATCAGCTCGTCGACCTTGGCGACGATGCGGCGCTGCTCGGCGAGGGGTGGGATCGGAACCAATATATTTGACAGGGCCGCTTGATTGATCTTTGGCATCGCGACCCGATTATCCTCATACAGGGATTGGTCGACGAAGACCCTCGTGATCATGAATTTTACAACATATTCTCGAAAGATGTGTGACCGGATTGGATACATGTCAGCGCTGCACAATCCGTCGAATTCAACTGCCGTCACCTTCGCAAGGTTCGGGCGAATTTTTGAGTACAGGATCGATCCTGCTTCAAACAAATGCTTCCCGCTAAAAACGCCGACTTTTTCTACTGAGCGGTAGGGAAGAAGCCTTGCCGTCCAGCTTTCAATGTTGTCAGGAGCAATGTGAGGCAGATGCTGATATTTTTTTGGGTCAACTAAGTTGGACTGGATTGCCGCAATCTCATTGAAGCGCCCCCAGCGCCAACTTCGGGGCAACACGTAGGGGGCTGCATTCATGTCAAGGGGCCGGATGGGCTTCTGCTTCTTGATTTCGCCAGAAGCCAGAAGGCGCTCGCGCTCGACAGCGATCCGCTTCAGAAGGTCGGCCGCCGGCTCGTCCGCCGGGTCCTGCTCGACCAATTTGCCGCGGACGGCGAGGTCGAGGATGGTTTGGCGGAGGGGCCTGATCTGGTCGGGGCGGCGGGTGAGGGCGCGGAGGTGGTCGAGGGCGAAGCGGGC
>CAYFTI010000379.1:0-1992 GCA_964346065.1 uncultured Hyphomicrobiaceae bacterium | reverse complement strand
CGCGCAGGGCCTCGGCGCTGCGCGGCGCGAGGACCCGCGCCTGGACCTCTGGATATCGGCCCCATCCTGCGATCTTCATCTTTCCTCCGCCAGCCGGCGATCCGTGAACACGAACCGCCGGTCGAGATTGTATTTCACGACATAGCCGACGCTCAGCCCCAGGATGGCTCCGAGCTCGCGCATGAGATCGGTCTGCCAGACCAGCCAGAAGGCGGTCTCCGTCCCCCAGAAGATCGCCGTGGTGACAATTCCCATGGCGGTATAGAGCGAGAACTTGCGGCTGTGAGTCTTCAACCCGGTTTCGAGGTCGAGGAAAATCCAGCGCTTGTCGAGCAGATATTTGGTGACGAGCCCCACCATCGTGCCCGCACCGACCGCCAGAGCAAAATGGCCTCCCGTATCGCCCAGTTGCAGGACGATGCGTTGCGCACCAAGATTCGCCGCCGTGGCGATGATGGCAAAGGCCGTGTATCTCAGGACGAGTGCGTGGAGCGTCATGCGACGGCTCCGACGAGGACGAAACCGAGGATGATCACGAAACAAGCCTGGCTGACGGGGTCCCTGGCCGCATAGACGACCGGATCGTCATGCATCTGCCCGCGATGCGTGATCAGGACGGTGCGGATGATCCAGTAGAGCAGAACGGCGCAGACCCCCCAGAGCACCTCCGGATGGGTGTAGAGGTCCATGACCGCGGGCGCGTTTGCATAGAGTGTCATCACCAGCACGGACAGATAACCGGCGCCGATGGCCACCATGGCGATGATCGGCAGATCGTCGACACGGTAACCACGACCGCTGGCCTCGAGTTCGCCTCGCGCGGCGCTGTCGACGAGTTCGGCCTGCCGCTTCACCGCCGCCAGTGACAGGAAAAAGAACACGGAAAAGGCGAGGAGCCACACCGAAAGCGAAATGCCCGTGGCCACGCCGCCCGCGATGATCCGGGTGGTGTAAAGGCCGGCCAGCACGCAGATATCGATCACGATCCGGCGCTTGAGATCGAGCGAATAGGCAGTGGTCAGCAGGTAATATCCCAGCATGACCAGCAGGAAATCCCCGCCGATGCCGATGGCCAGAAGCGCGCCGAGGATCAGCAAGCCCGCCGCCATCCATGTCCCGTGGGCGATCGGGATCCGCCCCGAGGCAAAGGGCCGGTCCTTCTTGCGTGGATGGGCACGGTCCGCGGCAAGGTCGAGCAAGTCGTTGAGCACATAGACGCTGGACGCCACCAGGCTGAAACAGGCAAAGGCCAGACAGGACTGGAGCAGGGTCGGTCCGTCAAGCTGATGCGCCGTCAGCATCGGCAGGAACACCAACATGTTCTTCAGCCACTGATGCGGCCGCAGCGCCTTGATATAGGGCGTCATCGACCTGGGCTCGGTCACGAGATGCTCCACCGAACCGCAGACCCGCTCTGCCTCGCGGCGCAAGCTGTCCGGCGCGTTGACGGTGATGGCCTTCGCGGCGCGTTGCCAGACCGGCAGATCCGCCGATGCGTCGCCCATATAGGCAAATCCGCTCTCTGCGAACCGGTCCGCGAGGAAACCCGCTTTCCGGGTTCCCTTCAGGTTCACCCGACCGTCGGACCCGTGGACCTCGTCGAAGATCCCGAGATGGGCCGCGATCGCTTCGGCGACCTCGCGGTCGCTGGCGGTCACCAGGGCGGTCCGCCCGCCTGGCTCGCGCCACGCCTCGATATAGGCGATGACCTTCGCGTCATAGGGCAGGGTCGCGACATCCACGGCAGATGCGGAAGCCAGATACCGTTTCAGCGCGGCCCGACCGTCTTTCAGAGCCAGCACGGACCGTACCGGGCTGCGCCAGTCACGGCCAAAGGCGGACCAGAACCCCTCGAACAGCATGTCACTGCGCAAAAGCGTCCCGTCGAGATCGACCACGAGGATTTCACGAGGGTCGACAGTCAATGAACACCGCTCCTCGTTGAAGCATCAAGCGACTTCTGAAATTGCGATACGCATAGCATCCGGATGC
>CAYFTI010000378.1:0-2002 GCA_964346065.1 uncultured Hyphomicrobiaceae bacterium | reverse complement strand
TTGCCACGGGGCAGAGGCTTGTCTAGCTGTACTGGTAAACATGTTCCCGGTTTGGGAGATGGTCGGGGAATGCGCCTAGCTGCCGGAAAAGCGGGCTCTAGGCGGATCGTTCGCGTGCGAATTTGTGATCAGGAATCAGTGCTGTGAAAACTTGCGGACTGTGCGTTATGCAGCAGGCGCTTCCGTTCGCCTCCGGCGAGTTTCCCAAGAAAAAGTCGGTGTTTCGGGAGCGGCACCACTTATGTTGTCGCCCTGAGCCTCGATGCACCGAGGATGACGACGCGTAGGCTGGGACAGCGGATATTTTTTGAGGTATTTCGCCGAAGCTGGCCGAATTGGGCGCCAATTTGCCGCGACCACATTCGCTACCATGACAGAAGGCAGCGGCGGGCGGCGACGTTTCGCGCGAACGGAGGGCAGGGTCATCACCTATTTCTGGCGGCTGTCAGCAGCCGGTTTTGCCGCGACCGCCATCAGCTTCGGTCCCGCGCGGATGGGCTTCGGTCTCTTCGTGCCTGAGTTCAGGTCGGCGTTCTCTATCTCGACGGCTGCCGTCGGGTTCATCTCTTCTTTCGGCTTTTTCGGCTTCTTTCTCGGCCTTCTTTCGGCTCAGACCTTGCTGATGCGGCTCGGACCGAGAATGCCCATTCTCGGCGGTCTCCTAGCGGCCACGTTCGGCATGACAATCGTGGCCCTCGCCACGAACGCCTATATTCTGGCGGCCGGTGTGTTCCTTGCCACTTCAAGCGCGGGGTTCGCGTGGACCCCGTTCAACGACGCGGTTCACCGCACGATCAATGACCCTCAGCGGCCCGCCGCGCTGTCGATGATCAGCACAGGCACTGGCGTCGGCATCGCGGTCGCCGGCTTAGCCGCGCTCGCCCTGGTCCTGACGGGGCTGTCATGGCGCGTGTGCTGGACGCTGTTTGCTATCGCGAGCTGCGTCGTGCTTCTGGGTAACCGGGCGGCGTTGCGCGGTATCGGCAAGGCTGCCCACGGCAGACCCCCGGACGCCTGGAAGGAGCTTATGCAGTTCGCGGCGCTGCCCCTGTACGCCGTCGCCTTTGCGTACGGGGCCAACTCCGCAGTCTACATCTCCTTCGCGCCCGATCACCTGGCCGGAGAGGGCGGTGTGCCCGGCCTTTCGAAGGCCGCGACGCCCGCCCTCCTCTTCATCTGCTACGGTCTCTTCGGTCTCGCCGCACTTGGCACGGGGCGCGCGAAGGCGGCGCTCGGCTTGCCGATGCTCCTGCGGCTGATCATGCTGGCTGGAGCGGCTTCGGTTGCGTTTGTGGCAGTTCTTCCGCCGACATGGGGCGGGCTGATCCTGTCGGCCGGGCTTCAGGGGCTGCACGTGATGATGACGAGTGCGGTTCTCGCGTTCTGGTCGGACCGTCTGTTTCCGACCCTGCCGTCGCTCAGCTTCACGGCGGCGCTGCTGGCCACCGCCACGGGCAACGTGATCGGTCCGGCCGTCGCCGGGGTCATGTCCGACGCCTTCGGAGCCGAGGCGATGTTCCTCGGTACCGCGCTGCTGCCGGCCATCACCGCAGCGGCGATGCTCGATCGCGTTGTTCAGGAGCGTCCTATCAGAATTGCAGGACCTGAACATGAATAGCCCGCGCTTACGCAGCTTAAGGGCGGAAGGGCTGAACGCGCAGGGCCAAGGGAAGACGAATTGATCCGCTCGGCGGATTTCGGCGTCGGCGTGCAGCCCAGCAAGGCGTTTTTCTGCGGGGCAACGATCCGGTCGCCGGTCGTGCCGCAATCTTGACCTGTATGCGCGACCGTCATGGTGCTCGGTACAGGCTCTAGACGGCGAGATGCGTTTAGATCGCCCACAAGTAGTTCCGCAGAGCATGTAAACGGAACCTGTGCCAAGGGGCGCGGCATCAGGAACCGAATGGCTCAGAGGGCTAGGGCTGCGCGCTGCTGCTGCAGTCACCGTCCGACGCGCAAGATCCCCAGAGGGCAGCTCGACGTTACGGCGCAGCCTAGTGCA
>CAYFTI010000377.1:0-2014 GCA_964346065.1 uncultured Hyphomicrobiaceae bacterium | reverse complement strand
TGCCAGGTCGGGCGCATGGTTGTACTTGCTCACGCGCCGGTGGCGGATCGCCGCCGTTGCCGCCTCCGCCCGCTCCAAGAGGTCCGGCCGTGCGCTCGCCGCGTCGGCGATCAGCCGCTCCAGGAGCGACGGGCGCGTCCCGTCGTAATAGATGCCCACCGGGTCGGCGACCAGGCTCACCCCCGCCTCGCCCAGCACGCCCGGCTGCACCGAGCGCAGAAACCCGTCCTCGAGCGCGACGTAGGGCAACCCCGCCATCGCCGCCGCGCGCCGCGCCGCCTCGCTGAACGGCCGACCGACACCCCAGCTGGCGATGGCATCGCACCGGCGCAGACGGGCAGCCCACGCGAGACCCCGCGCGCCAAGGACGTGGCGCGGGCCGAGCCACAAGCACGACGCACCCGGCCGCATCGTCGAAAGGCATGGCAACGACGTCAGGTTGCGTCCGACCACGCCGGCACGGGCGATCCGCGGGTCAGCCTCGTCCACGTGGCCGTGGACGCGCTCGGCAGCGAATGTGCCCTGACGGCTCAGAGCACTCTCCGGCCCGTGTCAAAACAGTCGACGCAGTCGGCCCATCGTCTCCAGCGCAAATTCGCGTGCGCTGCGCGGGCGCTGCAGGAACGCCTCGAGCTCGGGGGCGCGCGTCGTCAGGTTCAGCGGGCGGGTCGGGCGCTCGCCGGAGCGCACGCGGTCGAGCACCTCCTGAACCAAGCCGTCGATGCGGGGATTCGGATCCGCATAGGCCTCCGCCTGCCACCGCGGTTCGACGCGCGGCGGGTTGTCGAAATCCACTTCCGAGAACCGCCGCAGCAAGCCGCTGCCGAAGAAGTACGACGTGCCGAGATCGTCGTGAGCGCCGAAGTCCGTGATGATCGTCGTCGGAATGCCGTTGTGGATCGCCTCGACCGCAACGGTGGAGGAGATGGTGAGACAGTGCCCCATCGTGGCCAGCAGCTCCGCCACCGGCTCGTAGGTGATGCTCAGATTGTCTGGCCATCCACCAGCCGCTTGAGCGGCTTCCCGTAGCAAAGGCTCAATCGGCGCGAGCGTTCGATGCAACGTCCTTCCGCCTGGAGGCACACGCGGCTTGACCGCAATGGGCACGCGTTCAAAGCGAGTAGCCAAGGCAACTAGCTGACGCGTGAGGTAGACCCGCTCATGGCGGCTCCGCGGTATGATGGTCTGCTCAAAAAACACAACTGGCCTAGATGCACTATTCTTCTTTCTAATTTGCTGCAAAAGCGCGGGTGGCCCCAATATACGAGCATTCGAGCAGCCCAAATCAAACGAATTACACATACTTTGGTATATGCGGTAATCACGGTCGCAATTAAGCCACAGGAAATCTGCCAAACAACGGGCCGCCAATCCATCAAACGGGTAACGCAAAACAAGGCCTGGGTAAAGGGACACAATAGCTGGCCTAGCTAAATCTTGATCATTTAAAATCTTAATAAGCTTCTCTGTTGAGCGGCCGGGGAGCGAAATCAGGCATACGTCTGTACTTGTCGACAATAGCCAATCCGCGCAACGAGAAATCGACGGCAGTGATACTCTCGAAACGTATTTTTCTCGCGACATCTCATACATCAGATACTGCCGCCAGGGAGCGACGACACCCCATTCAATTCCCTCGAAATGCCGACGGAAGTGCGGCGCAACCTTCTCCGCCACCCCGATAAAGGAATCAAAACAAGCGACGACCTTAACTTTGCCCGATGCCACCTTATTGCAATCCGTCTGATTATACGTTACCATCAGAGCGATGTGCGAACCACCGCACGCTAATTTTTCCTAGAGGGATCCTATCTGACACGCAACTCCGCGTCGATGTAGAGAGGATGGCAGCATGAAAAGTGAATTTGAAGGTGAGGTTGAAAAAAAATACTCGATGAACTGCAAAAATTCCGCAAAGCCATCGATGATCAAACTTCCGTACTGCGCGCGTCTTTGCTCCCTCCCGACCGACATTTTACCATTTTGTAAAACGATCACAAGATACTCTTTTATC
>CAYFTI010000376.1:0-2017 GCA_964346065.1 uncultured Hyphomicrobiaceae bacterium | reverse complement strand
TCAAGCCGAAACCCAACATTTTGAGCCGGTGGACTCAAAGGGATAAGCCATTCCACCAGAAACGCGACACGACTCGGCCACCGAGATTGACGCTCTACATCGATCAATCGCACGGTGCCGATGGTACGCTTCGATGCTGCCGCTGCTTGATCGTCACAGATGGCTGCTGTCATTATCTATTCTCCTACGACCTCTGGCGAGTCCGCTCAGTCGGCGCCGCTCACTCATCGTCAGGCGATCCGATGCTCTTGGCTGCCCGCTCAAACCCTTTTCATATGTTTTTTCATATTTTATTGGTTTCATATATCTTAATTATTATTTATATTTTTTTCGAAGCACCTTTATTATATTTTATTGGATTAATGTCGCAGCCAGAAAACAATTATGGTTATCTGCTATTATTGATTGGTTTCGTTGTAACGTGGCAACGCACGCCGCTGCTGTGGCAACATCAAAATGGTCCGAGTTGGCTCGGCACGGCGATCATCGCCGCGGCCATGACGCTGATGCTGGTCGGCGAGCTCGGCTTCATGGTGAGATTGTCGTACGCGGCCTTCTTCCTCACCGTGGCGGGCTTCGTCGTCGCTTGGCTCGGCCGCCGCAGCATACTCCTGCTGCTCGCCCCTCTTGCCGCCTTCACGCTCGCGGTTCCCGTACCCGGGCACGTGGCCGTGCAGCTCTCGACCTCTTTGCAGCAGGTATCGTCGATTCTCGGCACCGAGATCCTGCGGTTGCTCGGCATCGCCGTCTTCCGCGACGGCAACATCATCGATCTCGGTATTTATCAGCTGCAGGTGGCCGAAGCCTGCAGCGGTCTGCGGTACCTGCTGCCCTTGATGATCACCGCGATCTTCGTCGTTTGGCTGGCGCGCGCGCCCTTGTGGGGTCGTCTCGCCACCTTGGCCGCAGTGTTGCCGCTGACCATTCTCCTGAACAGCGTTCGTATCGCACTTGCGGGCGCATTGGTACAGTATAGTAACATTAAGACAGCCGACAGCTTTATTCATTTTTTTGAAGGATGGATCATTTTTATTGTGGGATTGAGTATTTTGATTGGTATCATATGGATGTCGAGTTGGCTAGCCCATGGTACCACGCATCCAGTCGATGCGCTCGATTTCGATCGGATCGAAGGTCGTGCCTTGGCGCAAAGACTACCGCCGCCGGCGGGGCACCTGCCCTCGCCGTTCGCGTTACCGGTACTGGTGGGGCTGGCGCTGATGACGGCGACGGCACTGTATGCGCCGGTGATGGCGGAGCGATCTGAGTTCGCCCCGGAGCGACCGAGCCTGTCGACGTTTCCTCTGGTCTTCGACGTCTATCGGGGAACGCCGCAGCCGCTCGACGATCGAATTCGTCGCGAGCTGCGCGCGAACGACGAGCTGCTCGTCGACTTCACCACAAGCGGGGAGCCGAGCTCAATCAATCTCTGGGTGGTCTCTTACGCGACGCAAACGCAAGGGGCGGCAATCCATTCGCCGAGGGAGTGCCTGCCCGGCGCAGGGTGGGAGTACGAGAAGCTCGAGCGGAAGCGAGTCGAGGTCGTCGGCGCCGACGACGGGCATCCGTTTCGCGTCAACGAGACGATCGCCGTCAAAGGCGCCGAACGCATCGTCATGGTCTACTGGATCGAAGGGCGTGGGCGACGTCTCGCCAACGAATTCATGAACAAGATCTACAATCTCTACGACACGATCGTCCACGGCCGCTCCGATGCCGCGCTGGTGCGCGTCATCAGCCGCGTCGCCGGCACGGAAACCGACGCTGCGGCGCTCGGGCGGATCTATCGGTTCATCGATCGGGCCTATCCCGAGCTCGAACCTTATGTCGGCGACGCCTGACCGGGCGTGGTTCGGCCAACACACGACGGCAGCTCGCGCGCTTCCCCGAGGCTGTCAGGTCCGCGGCCTCGACGGTGACGACGTGCGCACCGGCCTGAACGCCACCCCGGCTTCTCGCCCGACGACCATACGCATCCGGTTGTGCATCCAGCCCGTTTCGTAGAGCTGGCGCATCC
>CAYFTI010000375.1:0-2017 GCA_964346065.1 uncultured Hyphomicrobiaceae bacterium | reverse complement strand
TGGTCTGAGCGAGTTGATCGGCAACGCGGGCGTAGCTGACGCCGCCGAAATCAGTCGCTTCGAGAGAGAGCACCGGTGTCGTGGTGGAAATTTCGGGCCCAAGCGGCTTGTAGATCGTGACCTGCTGGTCCCGCGTGTGGGTCACCGAGGTGCGGGTATCGGAAAATTGCGAAGCGGTCACCAACCCGGCTTCGATCACGATGTTCTCAAGCGTTTCGAGGGCAGCGTTCTGTATTTCTGTCTGGCGCACCGCCGAAGCGCCCTGGTTGGCGACGGCCGCACCGTATTTGATCGAGTCGTACGTCACCAGCGCGGCCGGGATAATAATGTCGAAGACGGTCGAGATCTGTGTGTCGGCACGCCACTCGAAGCCATGATTTCCCGGCGGCAGCGAGACGGTCTGCTGTCCGGGCGCGTCAGCGTCCACGTGGGGACTGACGACGTGCACGTTGATGTCGGTGTTGGCGTGACTGACCTGCATCGAGCCGTTGCGCGTCAGCTCACCCCACTCCGACGGCGCGGTCTTGAGATCGATAAAGCCCAGCAGGTTCGAGTACTCGGCCTGCGATTGCGGCAGCTCGAAATCGAATGCGCAGCCGTCGGGGCTATTCGGCCAGTCCGACCAGTCGCCCGGCCTCACGAACACCGCCCGGGTATCCTTCAGGCCCAGGTTGGTCGCGAAGGTCACTATGCCGGCCGGGATCCCGACCAGCGGATCCGGCGAAAGGGAAAGAGGCAGCGCGAGGTTGTGCGTGCCGATCAGGGCGTTGATCTGCGTTTCCAGCTCGTCGTTTTCTTGGGCCTGCGCCTGGCCGGCGCCAACGGCAGCTGACAAGGTGGCGAGAAGCGGGATCAGCAGCGATCGTTGAAAAGCACCAGTTTCCATAGGTATCGAATCCGATTTTCTGGGGGTCCTACATTCTTAATGCGCGCCGTGGGCCAAAATCGGATCATTACCGATATAGCAATCGCAATGCCGCGGCCCGCCGAACCCGCCCTGACCGACCTGCTGCACTGATCGGCCGGCGGCGATTGTTGTGCGCTCGACTAGCTCTGGGACCATCTCCACGAACAGAGGTCCGGGGCATGGCGCGCCGGCGCCTGGTGCGCGAAGCATCAGCCGAATCCGATCCGACCGAACTGGCGCACGAGGCCTTTGTCAAACTCAAAAGCTGAAGGTGACACCACGCGACCGGCTCCACTTCCTCGGCCTGGCGGCACGCGCCATGTGCCTGGTACTGCCCGACCAAGCACGTCACTGGAGCTGATGGACACCCAACTCTTGACGCCTTCGCGTCTTGGCGAGAACGAAAAAATTGGTCGGATCGGCTCGACGCATAGCTTGACCGAATCCGCCGGGATCAAAAGCTCGAATTGGAATTCCTGAACCGGCGCGATTAGACTGCAGAAAAGCCGAAAGAGAATGGTCATGGCAGATCCCGGTCCAATAATAACCGGTGATGATCGACCTGCACCCGCGAAAGCGGTCAAGTCTCGCGCGCCGGACCGCCATGTACCGGGCCATCGTCTGTGCGCTCGGCCTGGGTGCTGGCGTCTCCCAGGCAAACGACCCGATCGATCTTGGTGCGCTGGGCGCCGGTGCCATCGAGCGGATGAGTGCGGCCGGTAAGCTCAATGTCGAACTGCTGGTCGAAGCCGGTGTTGGCAAGGATTGGGACAGCGCGCATTAAACCGTCTCAGACCTACTGCGCGTGCGCCTGACTGCGTCCGGCGGTGCTCGGAATCCTCATTTGTTGGCATATACACTGCGGCTCATGTGCTCCGGGGCTCATGTGCTCCGGCGGCCACAGCCAGCCGCCCGTTCGCTACGCTCTGAGACGGCGTTTTGCTTCGAACCGCCCGGGTGTTGCGTCGCTTTGTCGTTTGGTCGTTTCGGCTCAGGAAGTTGTCGCTTTGCCCGGGCTGAGGATTTCTGATTGCGCTGCATTGCGCCGGTCCAGAGGCTATGCTTGGCAGGTGGTGTTGCATGGATGATTCGATGGAAGACAAGCCCCTG
>CAYFTI010000374.1:0-2020 GCA_964346065.1 uncultured Hyphomicrobiaceae bacterium | reverse complement strand
TCCTATAATGCACCACGCCGAGCCAGTTGCGCCGCTGCGGCGATCCGCCCGCCGACGCCGGCGACGCGCCATGAGGGGGCGTCAGGCCGGCATGCGGGCAGGGGCGAGGTCGGCCTGTTGCGGTCGTGCCCCATGTCGACAGATAAGTTGGCTAGGCGAGGCACATCCGCCAAAAAACCTCCGCCACAACGCGCGCCAAAAATAGCAGTATTGGCCCGGAGAAACATGGTTTTACCTGGCACCGCGCAGCAGCCGTTCTGTCGACCCTGTGGCTGACGGAGGCAACTGCTGAAACAAGTGGAAGCACTGGCAAAAGCCACGCAAGAGGTCAGACATCCATCTTGAATGGGCCAGTGCGGATTAAGATGTCGTCTTCGCCGTCCACGCGAAACGAGAACGTGATGTCGAGCATGTACGCGCCCATCGGGCTCAACCCTGACGATTCGTAGAAATTCTCCGAAAAAAACCTTAACTCAACGCGGCCCGACCCTTGAAATCGTAGGGCGCGTTCGAAAGGATGGATATACAGTCCCGGATCTGGAATTAGATAGATGTCGTAGAGAGCTGGCCCGTCGCTAAATCCACCGCCTGGGAACTCTGAAAAATTCAGCACCTCGATCAAGATATCCGTTAGGACGTATTCGTGGGCAGCGGCGCCGCGGAAATCGAAATAGAGGACCGGAGCGAGGTTTCGGAAGCCCGCCGCGACGAACGGATACCTCTCACGCATAAATCGGCGAAAGGCGACAAGCGATTTCCCACCTCCTTCCGCAACGTGCACTTGGTAGGCCTCTTCCGCCGCCTGCATGAGTGGCAAGGCTACCTGCGCGTACCGAGAATTGATGACGGAAAAGTACCTGTAGCGCTTCGCTCCGGGTGGGGCTTCGGGCCAATAACTTGAGTCCTGCTCGGCAGTCGCCTCGATCTCCTGGTAGACTACCGGACCTTCGAGCCCCCACCGGCCAAGTTCTAGCGCCAGCGCTTGGTTAGTCGCTACCGTCTTCGCAAGTGCCGGCAGCATTAGAGCGAAAGTCAGGACCGACGCGGATCGCCGGAGCAACATCATCCGAAACATCGCGGATGCCTTTCGTGTTGATGAAGATGAGTTTGCCTACCGCCTCGCCGCGCCGTGGAACGATGAACGGCTCCAGCGCCGAGACTGTCTCGGTGCCGACGATGCGAAAACCGAGACGCCGTTCTCCCATTCCAACCAAGACATCGCGTTCTACTCCGGCAGAAAGAAGCCCGATCTCGCGCGGCTGCAGAAGGTCGTCGATATCCACTAGGACGACCGCCTGGTCGCTGTAAACCTTGACCTCGCGGAGTGAGAACCAAGCGATTGCAAGCCAAGCCAGAAACGTGATGCCCGCCAGATTTGCGAGAGTCAGCATCGCTTTGCTCTGGGCGCCGCTGTTGCGCACCCAATTCCAGAAGTTTTGCTGCATCAGCGCCTTGTCTCCGGCGAGCATCAGGCCGAGTGTGCCGACAATCATCGTGCCGGTGCTTATCACCGCTTTCGCGTTCGAAGCCGCCGTGCCGAGACCAACCGCGTCGCTCCATATCACCGTCAGCGTACTTCCAACAATTAGTACGGCGGACACGACGAAGAGCAGGAAGCCTTGCAACATTTTCATGATCGGACCCAATGCGCGCTTGTTCAACGTACCCGATTATGGCGCAAGCTAGTATTCTGCACTGAAAAGCCCTGTGAGGGGGGAGGCGGCGAAATGTGACTCGGGCACCAACGGCCCGCTAAGACCCGGGAAGTCAAAAAACGATCCCTTCTTGCGCCCCAGCGGCGATGGAGCATACGACGGACTCCGAACTGCCAAGACCCCCATTTAATACCTCGGCAGTTTTGGCGGGTTTGTGACGCGCTGCGGACGAGCGGACGGTGCATCTGGAAGCTCGCTCTCCGTCCATCGCTGCCACGCCTCGGGCGAGGTTTGAAGGCCGTAGTGGGCCGCTCGCGGCCGAGGCCGTCGGGCTGACGTGCGGGCGCTTCACCGCCCGCCGTGCT
>CAYFTI010000373.1:0-2022 GCA_964346065.1 uncultured Hyphomicrobiaceae bacterium | reverse complement strand
GGGCCACTTGTGGTGGTATGCCGCTGTCCAGCACTCGCGCAGAACCTCGACCGGGCCGTGCACCGAGGCGGCCGGATTGGCTGGAACGATCCCGCCTGTGACGAGCCAGTCGAACAGCATCCGCACCGCCGCCAGGCGCTGCTTCACCGTCGCCGGCGCGCTGGTTTGCGCGAGGTGCTCGACATGGGCGGCGACGTGCAGCGGCGTGATGTCGGCGAGCGCGGCGACGCCGCGGGCCTCGACGAAGGCGCAGAGCTCGACCACCGCGCGGAGGTAGGCTCGACGGGTGTGGCGGTTCCGGATCGTGGCGGCGAAGAACTCCCAAAACCGGGTGTGCGCCACGTCACCAGCAGCAGCGATTGAGGCAGGAGCGTGCGAGCGCTTCGCGGTTGGCTCGGGCACGGCCGGGAAGGTCACGCTACAGCAGTCATCGGCGGCCTCCTCCGCCATCGATAGAGACCCGTCTAGTCGGCGAGCCGTCTACTTGGTTAGCAACCAACTCAGATTTCAATCAGCATATTGCACCTTTTTATCAAACAGTTTACCCATAGGTTATCGCCGCGATTGGCGGCTCAACCTGGAGATCGACCATGCCCACGTGAGAACACGTTTTAGGTTATTATTCTTATTCCAGGAGGTGAACCTACGCTAACAGGAGACATGGATGAGCGACGACGATCACCCCGACCACATCAAAGCGAGCGCTCGCGTGAAGATCGGCAAAGAGTTCGAGGTTGAAGCCTCTGTCGATTCTACAGGTCCTGGCACTTGGGCCGTCCGGTACTGGCTTCTTGCAGCTGGAAGCGTTTTGTTGATTGGCGCCGTTTTTTGGACCAGCGCGTAGCTCTAGACGATGATTCCTTTCATCGAGTAGGCGAGGAACGGGGCTGCGCCGGCGCAGCCCCGGTCTTCGTTTACGCTACGAACACGCGATACGGCGAGATCGTGCCTTCGCTATCCTTGATCAGGAACTCGCAGCCACGTTCATGATCCTCGACCATCGCCTCGTAAAGACGAAGTGCGTTTTTGATCACCTCCGTGTAGGATGCTGCTTCAGTCTTCTCTTTGAGGGCGTTGAGTCGCTCCATAGACCGAGACTGAAAGTCGAGCTGCACGCGTTGGGCTTTGCGCGAGCGTGCAGGCTTTTCGGTGTGAGAGTTTGCGGCGTCCTTGGGCAGCGGCGCGGCGAAGGCTGCGCTCATAGCATACCCTCCTTTCGTAAATTCAATCGAAACTCTTTCCGCTGGCGTTGCCAGCATTCCTACGTGCGAACCGGCTTTACGTGCTTCTCATGCAACAGGGACCTGTGGAGATATGAGGAGATTTCACTCATTCTGTCAAGAATGAACTAGGGAATTTTCGAACCCCAGCGGTGCGACTCCGCTCGAGCTCGGCGAAGAAGACTCTTTCGCAGAGAAGCGCTGGTGAGTCGGAACGACCGCGACGATGCGAGAGTCGCCAGCAGACTGAGCGTCTAGAAAGCGGGAAGTTCATAGGCTGAAAGGTTGTCCGCGAGTCCCAGCTCGAGCCCGGTTTCCGGACCGGCATGAGAGGGTGAGGTCCTTCGATGAGCGAAAAGACCGACGACAAGCGTGGCCGGATCGAGTGGTCGGAGTTCGAGGCGTACACCACCGTTCTGCGCGAACCGTCGCGTCCGCCAAGCCAAGGCGGCAACACGAGCGCGTTGCACTCGCACCGCATCGTCGTCGACGGCAGAGGCTACACGTTCCTTGCCCGCGGCTCGCGCAAGTGGGCCCACAAAGGCGATCGAGTGCGCTTCTCGTACGTGGTCAGGGACGGAAGGTATCGAAACATACTGACCGACAGCTTCGAGACGGTCGACAAGGCCGGCCGGTTGTCCGAGGCGATCGCCGCCGCAAGCCCACCTTGCGGACCGCGCCGGCACGGGCCCCAGGGTCGCGACGAGATCGACGCGATTGAACGTGAGAACCTCGGTCACAGAGGGATTGACCCCGGGGTCAGCGGAGCCCGCCGGTCGTAGCCGATAAAGGACATTATCGG
>CAYFTI010000372.1:0-2030 GCA_964346065.1 uncultured Hyphomicrobiaceae bacterium | reverse complement strand
CTGCTCGGGCCGGAAATCTGGGACAGCTATTTCAAGTTCACCGTCGAGCGCAACCCGTGGGACCGGCAGGTCTCGCTGTATCACTGGCACTATCGGGGGCGCGACAACCCGCCACCCTTCGAAAGCTTCGTCGCCAACCCGCTGCGCCGCAAGGTCTCGCCCAACTATGACATCTACGCCATCGATGGGGAGGTCGCGGTCGATTTCGTCTGCCATTATCACCGGCTGGAGGACGATCTGGCCGAAGTGCTGGATCGGCTCGGCCTCGAAGGCCCGGTGAGCCTGCCGCGCGCCAAGTCGGGCTTTCGCAAGCAGAAGAAACACTGGCGCGACTATTACACGCCGCGCACCCGCGACATCGTTGCCCAGCTCTATCGCCGGGAGATCGCGGCGTTCGGCTACAGTTTCGAGGCGGGCTGATCGGCGCCGCGTCGCCGCCGTCGCCTCAGGCCAGCCCGTGCCCGCCCGCATAACCATTGGGTTCTGGTGGCTGCCAGCCGGCGAGCGCCTCCGGCGCGGGCTTGTAAATCTCCACGCGCAGCGGGAAGCACCGCGCCGCATCGCTGGAATGCGCGCTCCCGCAATCCCCGCCGGGACAGGCCGACAGCGCCGCCAGCAGGTCGATCTCCGCGAAAAACTCGATGAAGTCGCCGGGCCGCGCCGGGCTCGCCTTCATGAAATACTGGTGCGTGTCGCGGGTAAAGCCCGTGCACATGAACACGTTGAGGACATCGTGCACATGCGGCTCCGCCTCGGTGGGGCTCATCCCGGTCTCCGCCGCGAGCGCGCGGATGAGATTGGAATGGCAGCAGCGGTCATAGTCCGCGCCCGCCAGCAGCCGGTTGGTGTAGGGGTCACAGCGTGTGCCGATAACGTCATGCACGCCCGCGCCGTCATCGTCCCAGCCGTACCAGTCCAGCGTGTCGCGCGTGATCGTCACCATCGGGCGCAGATAGGGCAGGGTGCTCCAGAGCCTGTCGCCGGTGGTGACATGCGTGCCGTGCAGCGCCCGCGTCTTGCCGCTGAAGAAGCGCTCCGAGAGGTCGTCGGCGTGCCACAGGTTGAGATCGCCGACCTGCGGGCCCTCGGTCGTCACGATGCGGAAGACATGCCCCGCCGGCACGCGGAAGGCGCGCGCCTCGCGCGGGGGGACAGTGACCTCGGCGATCGGGGATGCGCCGGCCTGCGCCCGCGCATGGAAATCCGCGTCGAACGCCGGCAGGCTTTCACGGGAATAGCAGACGACGGGTCTGGCCGCCTTGCGCGCCTCGGCGTCGGGCGGCGGGGTGCTGCGCGGGGTGGGTCGCATCGTTATTACCCTCGGTTTTCAATATCGTTTCCACGCGTGTTCGACGGGTCCCACGAAAGTTGGCCTTGATCATTGTTATACGGAGCTATAGCCTACTAACAAATCTGATGCGAGCCATTCGCATGGCTGGACCAGAAAGAGTGTATTGTTTGCGGGGTGCTTGAACTGGCACGCGCCTCGCAAACTTGGGGATAACGCGAGAGACGCGCAAAGCGGAGGGCAATGCCACCGTGGATCAGCTTTCCAGCCACACATCCGAACCTGAAACATTGAAGCGTGACACGCCTGACGAGGCTTATGTTCGCTTTGACGGCGTGCAGAAAAGTTATGACGGCGAAACGCTGGTCGTCAAAGACCTGAATCTGAATATCGGACAGGGCGAATTCATCACCCTCCTTGGACCTTCGGGATCCGGCAAGACGACCTGCCTGATGATGCTGGCCGGGTTCGAGCCCGCGACATACGGCGAAATCATTCTCAACGGCAAGCCGATCAACCAGGTCCCGCCGCATAAGCGCGAAATCGGGATGGTCTTTCAGAATTACGCGCTGTTTCCGCACATGACGGTATGGGAAAACCTCGCGTTTCCCCTGCAGGTGCGCAAGGTCTCGAAATCAGAGATCGAATCCAAGATAGAGCGTGCGCTGGACATGGTTCAGATGGGCACGTTCGGCGGACGCCGCCCGGCGCAGCTCTCCGGCGGGCAGCAGCAGCGTATCGC
>CAYFTI010000371.1:0-2053 GCA_964346065.1 uncultured Hyphomicrobiaceae bacterium | reverse complement strand
CATGCAGGCCGTCATTGACGCCGTCGACGAATGGGAAGCCGGCAACATTGCCACCGAGCGCGAGTTCTTCCAGGACGTGCTGAACTGGCAGGACCAGCTCTTCACCGACCTGCAGTTCCTCTACGGCACCCTCGACGGCGCCATGCCGCGCGTCACCGAAGGCATGAAGCAGCGGCATGCAGATCTGAAGGGCGCGTTCGACGACGCGATGGGGGCACGGGATGCGATTCTCGACGGAGCGGTTGCCGATGCTAATCGGGCGGACGGGGACATTCTGGTTGTGCCGGCGATGACTGCGTCGGGAAGCTGAAAATTCTCGACTGCTTATGGGATTGCTATCCGAGCATTCTTATTTCCGTCGTCCCGGAAACGCTGCGCAAGGCGCGGCGTTATCCGGGATCTCGTGACGCGCCTTTGCAAAGCTAATCGGTAACACCCTTATCGATTGGAGTATACGTCATGACGATTCGAACGATTGAGCAGTCCCGGGATACCGACCTTCAGGGCCTCGAAGCGGCTTTGCAGCGCGCGGCTCAGCGAGCACGTGCTTGGTTCTGAGCAAGAATGGCGTGTTGGAATTCATCCCGCCGGAGCGGCTTGGCCGGAGTTCAGGGGCAGTCGCCGAGCGGAGCACCCGATACACCGGACACGATTGACCACAAGGCGGGTAGCCCGGCGCTGTCAGAAAAGCGCCTTTTCGTTACTCCACACGGTGACATCAGCTATTCGCTGAAAACCCCGTACCGCGACGGCACCACGCCCGTGATCTTCGAGCCGCTGGACTTCATCGCCCGCTTGGCCGCGCTGGTCCCGCCGTCGCGCCTGAGTTTGAGTCGCTTCCACGGCGTATTTGCGCCCATTAGCCCCCACCGTGCCAGGATCACGCCGGCCCGCCGGGGGCGGGGGCGCGAAGCCCAAAACGCGGGCGCCGGCAGAAAACCGCACGCCAGCCGAGCGTGGTCCGGCACCGCTCGTGCCGTGACAGCCCAACGCCGGCAACAGGGTGCTTAGCCGTTCAACTGTTACGACAAACCAGAATCGGGCGAGATTCTGCACGCTGCGGGCTGCAACCGCGCTCAAACGGCAGCCTGGCGCGGCTCCAGATACCAGTGGAAATCAGGAAACGGGCGCTTATACTTCCTATACGCATAGCACGCGAGTCCAAGGAAAAGCGGATAGGCAGGTGGTTTGGTCTGCTCACCTGGCCGCTCGGTGGGCTGGCGTTTGTCGATATCGCGCTGTATTTTGGCTTTGGGTGTTTCAGGTAAGAAGCGGAGGCCCTCGCGGCATGGTCATTCACGAGCCCCATCGAGTTCACAGAACCGTCTGGCTGCGTGCGGCCGTGATGGGTGCCAACGACGGTATTGTTTCGACTTCGAGCCTGATCATCGGGGTGGCGGCGGCGAGTGCATCGCACCAAAATATCCTGATTGCCGGCGTCGCCGGCCTGATGGCCGGGGCGATGTCGATGGCCGCTGCCGAGTACGTGTCGGTCAGCTCGCAGGCCGATACCGAACGGGCGGACCTGGAGATCGAGCGGCGCTCGCTGGCGGACAACCCCGAAGACGAGCTGGAGGAGCTTGCCGACATCTACCGGGACCGGGGGCTCGACGCAGGCCTGGCGCAGGAAGTTGCCAGGCAGCTCATGGCGGAGGACGCGCTCGCCGCGCACGCGCGCGACGATATCGGGATTTCGGAGGCGACCAGCGCGCGGCCCACGATTGCCGCACTGTCTTCGGCGGCGACCTTCTCCATCGGTGCAGGCCTACCGCTTGGCGTGGCGTGGCTTTCACCCCTTTCCATGATCATTCCTGCGGTGGCCGGCTCTTGCCTGCCTCTGCTGGCCGCGCTGGGTGCCCTGGCGGCGAGAACCGGCGGCGCATCCATGCTTAAGGGCGCCGGGCGTGTCGCCTTCTGGGGCACGCTCGCGATGGCGGCAACCGCCGGCGTCGGTCGCTTGTTCGATATCGTCGCCTGAACCAGAGAGCTTTCGCTCGACCTGCACGTCCGGACTTCAACCCATCAAGAAATACATGGTGTAGCCGACGATCAG
>CAYFTI010000370.1:0-2060 GCA_964346065.1 uncultured Hyphomicrobiaceae bacterium | reverse complement strand
TCCCACCCACGACGCCGCGCCGCCAGCTTTAGGATAGCAAACCTACGACTCCCACACCACCAAGTTTGCCCACGGCGCGTCGCCCGGAGGACCAAAGCCCGAGGTCGGCCCGGAGGCGACGTCGGGCCCCATCGTTTGCGGGGTAGTCTTGGAGGTGGTCGGTTAGCACGGAGGTCATTATTGGGATCGTCCGGAATGCGCTACAAACCCGCCAAAGTGTCCGGAGATTCGGACGAGGTGTCTTGCGTCATCATTACCACAAAACACGTTGCCAACGATCAATGTCCGGTCGGACTGTATTTCTCCCCTTTTTGTCCGGTATTAGTACTCACTTTCGAGTAGCGGTTCCATGCTCGACACGAGCCGTTCATCGCGAACGAGGAACGTGTCCGTGAATGCGTCGCGCATTTGCCAATAGGCGTCGCAAGCCGCATCGAGCTCGCCTCGCTCAAGGTGAGCGACCACCGCTGCGACAGCGTCGCCAAGCGGATCGGTGAAGCCGTCGCTCCGACCGGCCATGCGGTGAATGCCATCGACCAGCGCCATGATCCTATCATGATCCAGTGCTTCCCAAGCAGGCGGCAAGCGCATTTCCACGACGGCTCCGCTATCCCCCCTTCTGAACCGCTCTATCGGTGCCTTCTCCCAGGCCTTCGAGAACCGCTGGAGGGCATCGTAGTGGACCGGGCCCGGGCAGAACCCGTCCTGCATCAGGCCATAGATCCGGTCCATGCTGTCGGTTTGCATGTGCGGTGGCATCGCCGCCGAGTGCCGGCGCACGAACGCGATCTGGGCGTGCATGCGCTCGATCCATGCCTCGCGGGCGTAACACCTCTCGATTTGGACACTCCTGACCCGGGCTGCTTCGGTATACCGCCCGTGCAAAGCGAAGTACTGCTTGTCCTCGGCAGACAGCGCGCCACAACGCGACACGAGCAGTTCGTCGAAATAGGGTGCCGTCCAGCGCAATTTGAAAAAGGCTTCGTTGTTGGTCAGGTAGTCTATATCACTGGAGCGAGTGCGGAAAATGCGCTCGATGATTTCATTCGGGATGTCCATGCGGCGCATGAAATCACGAGAGTGCTTTTCAAGCTTGCCATAGGCCCGTTCGGCGTGCGGTGCCGATAGGGCGCCGTAACTCGATCCGGTGAAGCGTGGGCGGTGTAGTCCAACCTCTCCGCTTTTCCAGCTTCGTTTCACCCCGCCCGCGAAAATGAAGACGCAGGCGCTGGAGCACTGGCTGTTGCGCATGTCAGCGGTGGGCCAACCAATGTAGGTGGACAGGCGCAGCTCACGGATCATACGCCCGATGCGCATGGCGGTGACGAGGTCTCCGCCGGGACTGTCTAGAATTACGGCGCTGTGCGCCACACCCAACCTGTGACGCCTGAGGATGAGATTAAGAAAGGCTTCCTCGTCGCCGGGTTCGATCTCGCCTCTAATCACCACGAATGGACTGTTACGAGAATCCTCACGCCACGCGTCGCTGGGACCGCTGTCGATGATCGGGACCGTGCCAGTCATCGTCCCCAGCTCGAACGCGCGGGGAGTTCTAGCCGAGAGCGAAAAGATCGTCAGCAAAAGCCAACACAAGACGAGGAGGCGAAGATACAAGGCGGATAGCCCTTACGTTGGTTGAGCGCGTACGACCGAAAGTCTCGCACATCGTTTCCGCTCGCTAAAGCGGCGCAAATCGAAAACGAGAAATCGGCACCCTAACGGATGCTTCTCGGGCTCGGCTTTACAGGCTTAGAGCAGGAAAGCGATGGCAGGCTCAGGCACCATACCTCGCCGAGAAACTGCCGATGCGTCTCGATCTCAAGACGTTGCTCGCGTCTGTGCGCACCGTGGCCGACATAGCGACGGCATTGGGTGATAAAGGCGTTTTTTATCTCAGTTACATGCACCTTAACGCTCGTATACCCGACCTACCGGCCGAACCGGCGGGCGTTCGCAAGATCCGGCCGATGCCCTTTACCAGCCGCCGCCCCTTCGTCCGCTCCTGGCGCATCGCCGGCATCGCGATGCTGGATGGCAGGTCGGACGCCCTTTACTCGTCA
>CAYFTI010000369.1:0-2064 GCA_964346065.1 uncultured Hyphomicrobiaceae bacterium | reverse complement strand
TCGGCGCGATCGGCGCGGCGCTGACGCTGGGCCTGCGCCGGGGCGGGCTGCTGCTCTCGCTGTTGATCCTGCCGCTGTACGTTCCGGTGCTGATCTTCGGCGTGTCGAGCATGGATGCGGTCTTGACCGGGCCGGGCTCGTTCTGGACGCCATTCATGGTGCTGTGCGCGCTGAGCCTCGCGTCGATCGCGCTGGCGCCGTTCGCCGCGGCTGCGGGCTTGCGCATGAACCTCCAGTGAGCGGTCATGGGCCTTTATAACGAACGCATCCTGCCGCATCTGATCGCCGTGACGATGCGCCATGGCGAGTTGAATCCGTATCGCGAGCGGATCGTCGGGGCGGCGCAGGGGCGCGTGCTTGAGGTCGGCGTGGGCGCGGGGGCGAACCTGCCGTTCTACGGGCCGGGCGTCAGCGAAATTTTCGGTCTCGACCCGTCGCAGCGGCTTTTGCGCATGGCGCGCGAGGCCGGGGCGCTGCACCTGCTGGAGGCGTCCGCCGAGGCGATTCCGCTGGATGCGGCGAGCGTCGATACGGTCGTGACCACCTGGACGCTATGCTCGATCCCCGACGCGCACGCCGCGCTCACCGAAATGCGCCGGGTGCTGAAACCGGGCGGGCGGCTGCTCTTCGTCGAGCACGGCCTCTCGCCGGACAAGCGCGTGCGCTGGTTCCAGAACCGCATCACGCCCGTCTGGCGGCGGCTGGCCGGCGGCTGCCACATGAACCGGCCCATCGACGTGCTGATCCGCGAGGCGGGATGGAAAATGGAAAAAATTGACACAGGCTATCTGCGTGGCCCCAATCCCATGACATATATGTATGAGGGAAGCGCGCGGCCCCGCTGATGATTGCCGGCGCGCAATGAACAGGCTAGAACTTGCTTATGGGTGTGTTGTCACGGCTTGCCAATCCATCGGTGTTCCTGCGCATCAGCGACCGGATGCTGCCGGTGCTTTATGTGCTGACGGCGGTGCTTTTTGCGGTCGGGCTTTACATGGCGTTCTTTGTCGCGCCGCCGGATTACCAGCAGGGCGAAACTGTGCGCATCATGTTCGTGCATGTGCCAAGCGCCTGGCTCGCATTGCTGTGTTATCTGCTGATCGCGATTTCCGGAGCCGGCTCGCTGATCTGGCGGCACCCGCTGGCTGACGTCTCGGCGAAGGCCGCCGCGCCGATCGGCGCCGCCTTCACCTTCCTTGCGCTGGTTACCGGCGCGTTGTGGGGCAAGCCGATGTGGGGCGCCTATTGGGTGTGGGACGCGCGGCTCACATCTTTTCTGATCCTGTTTTTCCTCTATCTCGGGCTGATTGCGCTCTGGGAGGCGATCGAGGAGCCGTCCAAGGCCGGACGCGCGACCGCGATCCTTGCTCTGGTCGGGGTGGTGAACCTGCCGATCATCAAGTTCTCGGTCGACTGGTGGAACACGCTGCATCAGCCGGCAAGCGTGATGCGCATGGACGGCCCGACCATCGACGCCTCCATCCTCTATCCATTGCTGGTGATGGCGGTGGCTTTTACATGCCTGTTCGTGATGCTGCATTTGAAGGCGATGCGCGCGGAAATCCTGAGCCGTCGGATCAACACGATGATGGTGAGCCAGGTCGAACAGGCCGCCCGCCGCCCGCGCGGCGGACCGGCAACCGCGGAGCAGGATGGATGATCGACCTGGGACCTCATGCGGCCTTCATCTGGTTGTCCTATGCTGCCGCCGCCGTGGTGGTGGCGGGCCTGATGCTCTGGGCGTTCGGCGGGGAAGCGCGCAACCGCGCCAAGCTGACAGAACTGGAGCGCCGGGGCATCACGCGCCGTTCCCGCAGCAGCCAGCAGGACGCCGTGTCCTGCGAGGATGCGCGTCAGTAATGGACCGCAACGATGAATAACCGCGACGACCGCTGGGTGGAGCGAGACGAAATATGGGGAAGTGACGAGTTCATCGAGGAACGCGGCGTGTCCGCGTGGCTGCGCGGTCTCATTGTCCTGATCCCGCTTGTCGTTTTCCTCGGCCTTGCCATCCTGTTCGCGTTTTCCCTCGGCTCGGGCGACCCTTCCCGGGTTCCCTCGCCA
>CAYFTI010000368.1:0-2077 GCA_964346065.1 uncultured Hyphomicrobiaceae bacterium | reverse complement strand
CCGCCGTCCGAGGCGTTACCGACGGCAGCGAGGGGCCGCTCGATAGCGGCGATCAACATATTCCCGACGCCAGGGTTATAGTCCTTGCGGGCGGTATACCCAACCCAACACAGATGAAGGCCTAAAACAGCGGTAGCTGTACAAGCGAGAAAGCGGCGCCGGTACGGGTTGGCTAAAAAAAACATTGCTAGAATGAAAAGACTGCCACCACTTGCCCGGCTAAATTTGACCATTAGCGGAAATGATGAAATAAAAATACCCAAAAGACAAATCGTATAGCAGAAAAATGATCGTGATTTTGTGTGTGTTAAAATCCAGGAGGAAAGAATGCATAAAATGATGGAGGCTGCGGTTGAGAGGACGCGAATGTTATGAAGAATTTTCTCAATAAAACCACGCTCCTGCCACTGGCCTGCTCCTCTGGGGTTTACGTCGAAGAACAAATTGGTGAAGCCGCCGCGGGCGGCAGCGGTGCCGATGATCACGACCAGCGAAAGTAGGACGATCGCGACAACGTGTTTGTTGGTAAACGTTGGTGGTTGGGAGGTGGCCGCTTGCCGACCTGAACTTGCGAAGGCGTACCCGACGATGAAGGCAAGCATGGCGAAGGATGCGTTGCGTATACCGGCATCGACATGCTCTGGAACGAGTAAGAAGCCCGACCAACCCCCGTTTTCCATCGCCAGCCAGGGCGTCAGGTGGTAGCCAGTCCACATTGTCCAGATGAAAATCACGTCGAGTGCGAGGAGCTCGCCCAAGCCGCGCCGCGCAATGCGCCATAAGCTCCAAAGAAGGCAGGCGATACCGACTGATAGCCAGAGGACGGCCTGGTCGTTCGGCCAATCTGTCATGACGCTCGCAAGTCTGCTTCACGGGTGAACACGCTGTCGGTGCCATTTTCTAAAAGCGCATCGAGTAGACGGTTGCCGTAAGCCGCGATGCCGAACGCTGGGTCGACAGAATGGCTCGGGACAGCGGCGGCGTAATCGTCACGGACGCCCATGATGGCCGCAGTCAGGGCCTCGACGTCGCCGACCGGTACCACACGGACTCCATCCAGCGCGGGCGGCGGGCCGCTATTCGGGGTGCAGATGACTGGGAGGCCGCTGGCGAGAGCTTCTGAGAGGACGGCTGCCGAACCTTCACAGACTGACGGGAACACGAACACATCCGCCCAAGCGTAGTGGGCTTGCATTTCGGGTCTTGGTACAGCCCCCATGCACGTCGCAACGGACGCGTATTGCGCAATTTTCCTACGAGACAGAACGATCGGCCCGACAAGACGTCCTTCCACCGCACGAGGCCCGAGCTGGCGCAGCGCCTCCAGAAGATAAGGCACGCCTTTGCGAAGGCCGACTTCGCCCGCGAACAGAACTCTCAAAGGACGATCGAGGGGGGGCTCGTGCGTTTCCCGCTGAGGAAATCGAGCAGGATCCGTCCCATACGGGACGAGCAAACACTTGTGTGGAGATCCGCCGGACGCAACGACAGCATTGAGCACGAATGCCGAGGGGCAAAGTATTTTGTCGACCGCAGCCCACTCGCGCTGTTCACGGTCAACGGCAAGAGCATCAATCTCAAGGCTAGGTTGCCAGGCGGGCCACCGGTCCAATTCTTCTCGGAGCAAACGGCGGGCTACACCCGACGGAGCCATTGTCTGGTCGAGAACGCACCGACGCCCCTCATATCTGGCCGCTTTGAACAGTTCGAGGCCAGCGCGATTGAAACCCAACACCGTGTCTGCGGCACCCAAGCCGTGACGCAGGATCTCGGCGTTGAAGTCGGTGGCGATTCTCTCGAACAAGGCGTACTTCGCGGTAGTCGCGCGGACGTGGCGCCGGCCGCGTGCGTAGGCGAAGCCGAGGCGCTCGAAGGCGATCACTTTGTCGGCGGGCAAGCTCGGTTCTGCGCGCGCGAGCCAACGCTTCGCCGCATCGCTGGACCAGATGCCGTCCACGGCGGACACCATGCCGCGCAGTACGGGCTTGTCGCCGCTGTAGCTGTCGGTGAAGAACCGCTCCAGCATCCCGGCCTCGTGCAGGATGCGCGGGACGGCGTAGTGGCGCCGGGCGCCGAG
>CAYFTI010000367.1:0-2077 GCA_964346065.1 uncultured Hyphomicrobiaceae bacterium | reverse complement strand
CCAGCGTCTGACGAAACCGCGCTGCAGACTGCAAGCCTGCAGCGCGTGCAGGCTCTCTCGTGGTGTTGTAATTACTGAGCAGCGCTTCAGGCTCAAAAAAAGCTCGTTGTTGCCAAGGTAAAAACAGATGTCTTCACGTCGCATGCACCGCGTGTGGCACACCAAGCATCCACCGGGAATTTAATGGTAACGTAAGTTAATTTACGGACGCTTCGAGCTGTGAATTGAGAACGACGATCAACCACGTCAGAGGTTGACCGGTGGAATTGTGACAGTGGTGACCGTGGCGGTGACGAGCAGGATGAGCACAACGGCAACGCCCTCTGCCAAAATTGACCGGCGCAAGGCGGTTCCCGCCCCAGGCCTGTCGGCGCTCAAGGCGGGGACCAGAAGCCACTTGTTGCCCGCTGCCATCGCCAGCAACAGGCCTACGATCAAGACCTTGGTGAGCAGGGTGAGGCCATAGGCCGTTGCGAATATTGCACTGAGCGATCCGGACAGAAGCCATGTCAGCGCAACGCCCGCGACAGCCAAAGCTCCGACGCTCCACGCTGCCAAGTCTCCGAACCGATGGAGCAGTGCTGCGCCTTGGGAGGTTCGAGCTGCCCGATAGAGCGGGAGCAGAGCGCCGATCCAGAACGCGGCGGCTAAAAGGTGGACCGTCAGAAGCCCCGCAAGCACCAATCGCGGATCGCCAAGAGTGTGCCCGACCAGCGTGTAGGAGATTGCGATGGCCACCGACCCGATGAGCGGAACGATCCGACCGATTAGGCCCGGTAGAAGGATCGTCAGCACCGCGGCCCCTCCGATCCCGCGCCAGATCGCCGCCGTGCCGAGCGGGCTTTGCCATACGAAGCTCAGCATCATTGGGTCCGTCGCGCCCGAAATTCCCGTACCGGAGATCCGCGCCGCCCGGATACCGAACCGCAGGGCCAGCACCGCAAGCCCGATGCACGCCGCCACCGCTGCCATACGTCTTGCAAGACGCAGAATCTGAGGATCGGCATGCCGCGCGAATGCAGCGGCAAAAAATACGCCGCCCATCGCCACAAGCGCTGCACCATAGCCCATCGCCTTGGCGCAGATGGCGGCCAGTGCGAGCGCGTCGATATCTTCGAGACCGGTCATGTCACTCGGCGAGCGTGAATGTGAAGCTGCCCTTCATCGGGTGACCGTCGACACTCATCCCACGCCATTCAACCCTGTAGTCGCCCGGCGCAAGCGCGTCATCTGGACGTGCAACGAACTCGGTCACCGGCTCCGTGCCGGTCTCGCGGGCCAGCGCGGATTCTTCGCCATCGCGGGTCATGGCCACGGAGATGATCCGCATCGGATCGTCGAACTGCATGGTGATCTCGGACAGCTCGCTCACAGTTGATCCGTCTTCGGGAGAGTAGGCCGTTGTCTTGGAGTGCGCCGTTGCGGCGGTGGCAAGGCCCGCCATAAAAGCGGCGATGCAAAGCGTTTTGATTGTTGATCTCATGGTGTATTCCTTGTCAGCGTGAAAGGTATCGCATCAGCTTGGTGCGAGGTATGCCCGGACTTATCGTGCTGTGGGCGAGGGAGCGTGCCGTCCAGCCCCTTTGTGCGCCAGTTCGGCTGCCCTTGCAGCTGGGCACCGCGACAGAAGGCGCAGGTCTCCGCATAGATGCGGCGGTTCTTCGCGACTTCCCTTGGGTCGTATGGCGTAGACGCATTGTCTCTGTGCCCGAGCAACCCGCGGTCACCGCGGCGACGGCCGACCCCGCCACGAGGGCGAAACCGACTGAGGTGACACGACAGCGGTGCATGGGTCAGACGTCGAAGGGGCGTGCGGTGCCTGCGCGGTAGAACACAACCCCGGCACCAGCCGAGCCGCCAAAGGCAATGACGTCGAACCGTGCGTACGGATCGTCGCCCATCCCCGGCGAACCCATTGGCATGCCGGGCACCGCGAGGCCCGTAATATCGGGCCGGTCGCGCAGCACAGCCTCGACCGCCTCGAAGGGAACATGCCCCTCGAACACGTAGCCATCGCCCTCGACGGTGTGGCATGATGCGAGATTGGCGGGCACGCCGCGCGCCGCTTTTTGCGCGC
>CAYFTI010000366.1:0-2078 GCA_964346065.1 uncultured Hyphomicrobiaceae bacterium | reverse complement strand
TCGCGGCGCTCGGCCTCGCCCCAGAAGCGCCAGACCGGCTTGCCGTCCATCGTGTTCTTCTTCTTGCAGCAGCCGCCGCCCGAGCGCGGGCGCAGCGGGTCGGCGAACGTGCCATTCGCCATCATCGCCTTGACCGCGAAACCGCCCATCAGCCCCAGCCCGACGGCCGCGACCGCCTTGGCGATGGCGAAGGTCCAGCCCAGCGCGCCAGCGGTGATGAGCAGCGTCGGCGGATCGATCAGCGGCGAGGACAGCCAGAACGCCATCACCGGCGCGAGCGGTACGCCGACGGCGAGCAGTCCGGCTATGAACGGAATGACCTGACACGAACAGAACGGCGCCAACCCGCCGAAGACCGCCGCCAGCAGGATCATGTGGCTCTCGCGCCCCTTGAACGCGTTGCCGATCATGGTCTCGGCGCCGGCGGCCTTCAGCCACGCGATCAGGACGACGGCGAAGGCGATATAGGGCAGCGTGCGCGAGAAGGCGGTCGCCGCGAAGATGGTGACGTCCTGGACATTCGCCGGGTCGAGCGCCAGAACCGCCAGAGGCAACAGGACCACCAGCGTCCAAGGCGTCCACAGCCAGGCTTTCCAGTCGATCCGGCTTGCGGCGGTTTGCAGCGTATCGCTCATGTCAGTCTCCCGGTTCGCCGTCCATATCGGCGCAGCACTGGTTGAGGATGTAGCCCGCGAGGGTTTCCAGGCGTGGGAAGAATGGGCGGTTGATGACGGCGCGCCCCTGTTTCTCCTGCTCGATCAGTCCCGCAGATGCCAGGAATTTGAGATGGTGGGCGAGCGTGGAGGCGGGCATTCCCGTCCGCGACTGAATCTCGCCGATGGTCAGGCCGTTTGTGCCGGCGCGCACCAGCGTCAGCACGACCTGCAGCCGCGCCTCCGAGCCCATCGCGGCGAAGCCTTGGGCGATCTCTTCCAGATCAGGTTCGGTTTCGCTTGATATCATAAAACTAGTTATATAGTGACTTCTGCGGCTGTCAATCATAACAACGGCATGGAGCGCGAATTGAGCGAGCCCTTCGACACCTTCCCAAGTCTCGATGAAACGGCGTTCGCGCCTATCGACGACCGCGCGCTGTTTGACGTGCCCCGCAGCGCTCACCCGCCGCGCATCCTGGTGCTCTACGGTTCGCTGCGCGCGCGGTCCTACAGCCGGCTGGCGAGCGAGGAGGCCGCGCGTATCCTCCGTCGCTTCGGGGCCGAAACGCGGAGCTTCAACCCGTCCGGCCTGCCGCTGCCCGACGACGCCGACCCCAGGCATCCCAAGGTGCAGGAACTGCGCGACCTGGCGACGTGGTCGGAAGCCATGGTCTGGTGCTCGCCGGAGCGCCACGGCGCGATGACGGGCATCATGAAGGCGCAGATCGACTGGATCCCGCTGGCGCTGGGCGGGGTACGGCCCACGCAGGGCAAGACGCTTGCCGTGATGCAGGTCTCCGGCGGGTCGCAGAGCTTCAACGCGGTCAACCAGCTTCGCGTGCTCGGGCGCTGGATGCGCATGGTCACGATCCCGAACCAGTCCTCGGTCCCCAAGGCCTATCTGGAGTTCGACGAGGACGGACGGATGAAGCCCTCGCCGCTTTACGACCGGATCGTGGACGTCATGGAAGAGCTGGTGAAGTTCACACTGCTTTTGCGCGATCGCGCGGATTACCTGACTAACCGCTACAGCGAGCGCAAGGAAAGCGCCGAGGACGTCGCCCGGCGCGTCAATCAGCGCAGCATCTGAGGCAAGCGAAGCCCGACAACGGCTTGCTGCGGCGAACCCATGGCCGTCTGACTCACTTGGTAAGCTGTCGCCCCGGCCCGCGAGACGCGCAATGCCCCCTCTCCTGGAACATGGTGTGCAACGACATCGACTGCTTGTTTCACGGCTTGTTTTTCGGGCTCGCATCGTAAGAACCGGATGATGAAACACCGCAGCGCAGAGCCTTGCCTTGATCAGGACATTGTGCTGCGTTGGCGCGCATGTTGGCTCCGCTCGGAAACCTGACGTACCGCCGTCTCTTCGCCGCGCAGGTCATCGCCCTTCTGGGAACCGGGCTGGCCACCGTGGCCCTG
>CAYFTI010000365.1:0-2085 GCA_964346065.1 uncultured Hyphomicrobiaceae bacterium | reverse complement strand
CCCCGCGATGTCCGGCGCCTCCGAGGCGACCGTCACCATCGCCTCCAACGATCCCGCCACCCCCGAATGGAGCTTCGCCATCGTCGGTGAATTCAGCGGGTTGCAATCCGTCGGCGATCGCGGCGTGGACCGGGGCCTCTGGGACTGGAGCCGTTTCAACGGCCACGCCTGGGCCGATTACGATCAGGACGGCGACCTCGACCTGCTTCTCACCGGCAGTTATTTGATCAACAGTTCGGACCCCGAATACAATCCGAACCTTTACGGAAAAACCTTCCTCTACACAAACAACGGCAATGGGCAATTCACCCGCAGCAGCCCCGGCTTGCCCGATCTGTCGCATTCAGACGTCGATTGGGCGGATTTCGACAACGACGGCGATCTCGACCTCCTGATCAGCGGGCTGCGGGACATCTACACGAATGATATCAAAGTTACCGAAGTTTACCGCAACGACGGCGGAACCTTCACCCCCATCGGCGCCGGGCTGCCCGCCATCTTCGACGGCGTCTCCAAGTGGGTGGACGTGAATCAAGACGGCTTCGCCGACGTGGTCCTGAGCGGAAACATCGGCCCCCGCGGCGGCGCGGCCACGCTGCTCACCAAAATCTACTACAACAACGGCGACGGCAGCTTCAGCGACAGTGGGATCGGCTTTTCCAAAAGCTTTCACCAGGCCGACGTGGAGTGGACCGATGCCAGCGGCAACGGCTACCCGGACCTGCTCATCGTCGGCCCGACGACATCCGGTGAGCGGGATCTTCGCGTGGAATTGAACAACGGCGACGGCAGCTTCACCAGCGTCGTTTTGGAGGCACCCACCCAGGCCACGAGCGCCAGCTGGGGCGATGCCAACGGGGACGGGCTGCTCGATGTCCTCTGCAACGGCGGCAGCACCGAGGACTACGTGCGCGCCTTTCTGCAAAACCCCGACGGCAGCTTCACCGAGGATAAATTCACCGACAACGCCACCAACGCCGTCCTCGAGCTGCAAGCCGGAGACCTGAACGGCAATGGCTGGGCCGACCTCGCGCTCCAGCAACAGTCCTCCATCTTCTTCCTCTCCTCGGCATTCAACCAGGCCGTGGCACCACCCGTCATGGTGCTCGGCGGCCAGCTCGATACCGTCGGCACCGGCGCGCTGGCCATCGGTGACTTCAACGGAGACGGGGTCAACGACATCTGGAATTCCGGACGTCGGAACACTGGCAGCGGCATTTCGAAGAGCGCTTTTCTCTTCGGCCAGGGAGCGCCCAACCTGCCGCCGACCGCGCCGCAGGCCATCGTCGCGGAGATCGCCGCGGACGGGGCGAGCATTCGCTTTGACTGGGAGCCCGGCATCGACCCCGAAACCGATTCTTCGCACAACGTGCGCTACTCCATCCGGGTCGGCACCGAGCCCGGACTCGGCGACATCGTCTCCGGCATGGGCGATGCGGACACCGGCTACCGCTTCGTGCCGCGCCTCGGCGAGATCGGCGGCACGACCTTCCGGCTGCACCGCGAGCTGCCGCCGGGCATCTACTATGTCGCGGTGCAAAGCGTCGATGCCGCCTTCGCCGCCAGCTCCTGGACGGAAACGGATTTCCGTGTCGGCGATCCGGTCAATCCGGTCGATGACAACCTGACGATCAGCGAAGTGGATTCACCCGCCACCCTCGATGTGCTGGCCAACGACGTGGTGAGCATCTTCGGTGTGATCGACAGCTTCACCCAACCGGCTTTCGGAACCGTGGCTTACGGGGGGAGTTCCCGCGAATTGATCTACACACCCGACGGCTACTGGGGTCAGCACGGACCGCTCACCTTCAGCTACACCGTCCGGGATCAAACTGAAGACGGCGAAGTGCTGGCCGACGGCCTGGTGACCCTGACCGTCGATCCCGCCCTGACCCTGACCGAAGATCTCGCGCCGCGCACCCTGCATGGCATCGGCCTGGATGCGGACACCTACGCCGGGCGCATTCGCAGCTCCGGCGAACTCCAATTGCAGGCCCACGCCGCCGGACTCGCCGCGCAAACCGAAGATGCCGCCCTCTTCGCCGCCGAGACCCGGACCGGCGATTTCATCGAAACCCTGCGCCT
>CAYFTI010000364.1:0-2086 GCA_964346065.1 uncultured Hyphomicrobiaceae bacterium | reverse complement strand
CCGTCGGGCGCGTCCCGATGCGGGTCGCGCTGACGTCTGATGAATGAAGCGGGCTACGCGCCTATTCGAGCACGCCACCGGCATAGCCGAGGATGGCGGATGGAACCGTTGGCGTTGCATCACCGGTGGGTTCTGTCGCATGAAGAGCACACTATGCGCGGCACCAGGTGATGGCACGCACGACGGGCCAACGCTGCCTGGCGTCGCGGGATGTTGAACACCAGGCTTTCGCCGCGAGCCCAGCGCTGGAAAGCGTCAGTAACGTCTTCTTGGTGGGTTGGCCATCTCATGGACATGTCGATCAATCCACGCGTGTGGCTCCGCATACTCTGGCAGCGGAAATGGTTCTTCGTAATTCCAGGCGGCCTCATGTTCGCGGCCGTACTAGCGGTAATGCTCTCCATGCCAGAGCTTTATCGCTCGCAGGCCACGATCCTCATCGAACCGCAAGAGATTCCCGAGGATGTCGTGCCGTCGCTTATGACTCAGCAGATCGATCGCCAGATCGAGGCCATCACGCGAGAGGTGATGGTGGGCGACAATTTGCTTCGTATCGCCGACCAACATGACCTCTACGCCGACGAGCGCGATCAGCTGACGCGCGGCGCGGTCGCCGGCAGAATGCGCGAGCGTATCGAGACGAATACAGTTCTCACCGAGTTCAACGATCAACAAACGGGCCGTTCCGGTCGGGTTACCGTCGCCTTCGAGATCAGTTTCCTCGATGCCGATCCGAACATGGCGCGGCGCATCACCAACGAGCTCGCTTCCGTCTATCTTTCGAGCAGCCTTGAAGGGCGGCGGGATGTTGCGGAGAAGACGACGAGCTTTTTGGCCAATGAGCGCGCTGCGCTCGATCGCAAGGTAGCGACGATCGAGGACGAGCTCACCGAGTTCAAGATGGACAATCGCGAGCTGCTGCCGGAGGAAGCTGCGTTCAAGCGCCAGCTGCTCAACAACGTTGAGCAACGGTTGCGTGACATGACTAGCAATCTCCGGGTCCTGCGCGAGCGCGAAAGCTATTTGTCGACCCAGCTGGCTCTCATCGACGAGTTCGAGACGCCGCGGGGCAACTCGGGGGTGCCGGAAGCACGTCTCGAATCGCTCCGGGCCGAGCTCGTCACCGCCCGCGCGCGTTACAACCCGAGCCATCCTGACGTGACGCGATTGGAACGTGAGGTCCGCGCGCTCGAGAGTGTGGTCGGCTCGCGAGCGGGCGCCTCAGCCCTGGCACGCCAGGCGGAGGTCCTGACGACCGAGCTGGCGACCTTGCGCGAGCGGTATACTGAGGATCATCCGGACGTGCAGCGTGTTCAGCGTGAGCTCGCTTCGCTCCGCGGCGCGTTAGCCGAGGGTGACGCGGGCGGTGTCGGCGCGAGTGGCGCAAGCCGGAGTTCCACCTTCATACAGCTTAGCGCCCAGCTCAACGGCGTGCAGGCGCAGATCTCGGCGGTGCAGGAGCAGCAGCGGCAGCTCCAGGAGGAGAGGACGACGCTGCAGCAGCAGCTGGCGAGGGCGCCTGAAGTGCAGCGTGAGTACACACGTCTCATGCGTCGGCTGGACAACGCGGTGGCCGATCGAGCGGAGCTGGCCGAGAAAGAAACGAAGGCGCATTTGCGGGGCGCGCTGGAAACGACGGCCGCCGGCGAACGATTGACATTGGCCGAATCACCTGGAGCACCGTCCTCTCCCCACAGCCCCAACCAGACGCTGTTCTTGGCGATCGGCTTCGTCTTGGCGATGGGAAGCGGCACGATGTCGCTTGCGCTCGCGGAGATCCTCGATCGCTCGATACGATCGGCTGGGGATCTGGCAAAGATCGTGGGGGATCAGCCGCTCGTGACGATTCCGGTCATCATGACGACTCCCGATCGGCGGCGCTTCTGGTTACGGCGGATTGGTGTGGTGGCACTTGTGCTGGTCGTGGTTGGCGCCGGCGTCGGCTGGGTTCATCAGCGGGTGGTGCCGTTGGACCTGCTCGCCGCGCAAACCACGGCCAAGGTCGAGCGGTGGCTCTCCAATCTTTCTGCCCTCTAGCAGCCTGTCGGACTGACGAGAGAGGACGGAGGGATTGGTGGGTTTGGGC
>CAYFTI010000363.1:0-2092 GCA_964346065.1 uncultured Hyphomicrobiaceae bacterium | reverse complement strand
ACCGCACTAGGATAACACACCTATACCGCACCGCCCAGCCGAGCCGGCGCCGGCGGCCCGAAAGCGCCTCAACACCTCGCCCCGAACTCGGCAGCAAAGGACTGATCTGAGATATGCAAGCGGCTCGCGGGTGTGACCGCTGTCCGAGGTCCCGCGGCCGACACCGCGCTTTGGGCTTACGGTATAGTTGCGCCAGGAAGGAGCGGAAGCACGGTCACGCTTTACGGTCGAGATCGGTATCGCTTGAAACTTTCGTGCGCCAAGGGTCTGCGCATGCGCTAAACCTGCCTACACGAGTGGGCGCGACTCGTCTCTGGAACACCGACACGGTTGCATTCACCTCGTAAGCTCTGCAACTGTGTCGCTGTAGGTCCAGCACCCAAAGACCGTTCCCTTCTGTTTTTCAGCAAGCACTGCTTGTGCTTCAGCCCGTGGCAGGATAGCGAAGTCCTCGAAAGCAAGGATTGTCCATGCCGGGGTAACGTTGACAACGCGCGTCGGTACCGCGCTGTACGTCAGCTTGGCGCCGTTGGCGTGAATTGTGCCGCTAATGAAAGTCGTCGACATCTGCCCCCATCTCACCTTCACTAAGCCCGAGACGAGGACCCCGATACTTTTGAGACGCTTGCCGTTTTGATGGTAATCATGCAAATCGAGAGCATCGAGCTCCAACTTGTGAAATTTGCAAAGTTCCCAAGGCACGGTCGACACATCGGCGCCGAGCTCAGCACTTGAGCCTGCAATCGCGGATGAGGCGAGCAGAGCGGTTGCCGCTGCCGCACCGATAAAAACGCGCAGGGATAGCCCCCGATGGTTTACTGGTCTTATCACGCAGACGTCGCACATCGGCTTGTTTCCCAATCGTGTCTGCAGCTGTTTCTCATGCATAGCGACAGATATGTTTGGCGCATAGGCGTTAACCGGCCGCTTACGCCCGATCTCGCCAATACCGACCCGCCCGCCTTACGCCTCCTCCTGGCGCAACGCGGGCATGGGGCCGCCGGCATGCCGGAGGAGCGGCGTGGGCCGGGTCGGCGCTCTCGAACGCGGCGAGCCTCCCCGCTCGCCACCTCTGCGGCCAAAGGCCGGCATCGGCCCGAAGCGGGCACCGCTCCCCCACCTCCACCGAGTTTTAAGTCCGTAAAGAAAGGCATCAAAGACATAAAAATTCTTTTTAGATAAAAGACATTCTTTATTTGAGAAGTATGCCTACGTCAAAATCATTATAGGTCGTTTTATGTCGAATTTAATGGGCTCTCTTCAGATTTGATGGATCGCAGCACCAACTTTATGAAGTGTCGAATTTTAAGAATGTCATGATGTTTATATTCCTTTAAGAACTTTCCAAATTGCATAAGCAGCACCAATCAACCCGATTCCACTCGGTCCGAGGAGCCATTTCCAGTTTTGCCGCCAGAAGCGGCGAGGTTTTGTTATCCATGATTTAACCCGAATTCTTATAGTCTCATCAATAGCGTCAAGATCTGTTGTCATTTCTTGCCCCGCAGCGTCAGCTAAAATCGTGACGCGAAGCGTGACGCTCGTCTGGCCTGTCTGGGTTGGTAATACATTCCAATCCCAAACGAGCGGCGAGACGAGGTCCGTATCTTGGGCTTCGCTACTCAGCGCTTTCACGCTCAGCAGTGTATCGTCAGCGTGTAATACTGCTTTCAAGCTGAGGCCCAGTTTGGCAAGAGGGTATTCGGCTGTCTCTCCTCGGCCTGTCATCGTGCGCTCGATCGCCGCTCTGTCCTCAACGGAGAGACTTGCTTTAGGAGCAACTCTAAGATGGACGCGCTCCGACACCTCAAGCCACATTAAGCGCGGAATGCGTAGGAGTAGAACGCCCGGTTGGAAGCGAAATCTAGGCAGAGCATTTCGTATAGTTATATCGTTTTGTTTCGCGTCATTTTCAAGCGTCGGTTTCTTCGCGGAGTGGGCCGCGTCGCCTAATATTATCCGGCTTCGTCGGTTATGCTTCACCTCCGAGAGGTGCCGGGCCAACGCACCAAGGGTTCGGGCGCGTGCGTCCTCGTCCTCGATGGCACGCGCGGCAGTTAGCGCTTCGCTCAGCTGCTGCTCCGAGAGGTGC
>CAYFTI010000362.1:0-2102 GCA_964346065.1 uncultured Hyphomicrobiaceae bacterium | reverse complement strand
GGAAGCAAGAGGGGACAAAGTGCTGCCAGTTTCTGCGCAATCTTGCGCATGGCCCGCGCCGGGCAGGGCGGCCCAAGTGGCGGAAATCTCGAAGGAAAACGCGAACGCGCGCAATCGTTCATGGTCTGTTCGGAACGACTCATAACCTGAAGGTCGTAGGTTCGAATCCTACCCCCGCAACCAACCTCCGCGCGCACGCTCATCGGCTCCCCACCGATCCGCTTACCGGCGTTTTGGCCGCAGATACACGAGCCAATAAACCAGCGCGACCAACACACCGCCGCCGATCACATTGCCGAGCGTTACCGACAGCAGCAGGCGCATTAAGCCCTCAAGCGTGACGGCGACCATCGACGGCTCGATGCTGGCCCGGAATCTTGTATCGCCATGAGCCAACGCGGCACGCAGGTCGCCCAAGCGTCTGTCGCCGGCGTATGGAAGAGCGTGCACAGTGCTCCGCGGACCACGACCTGAAGGCGCGCGCATCCGGGTGACGGCATCGGCGAACCGTGCCTGCGTGGATCGTGCTGATTGCTCCAGCCAGAACCGCACCCGCCGCGTTACCGCAACGCGAAGAGCACCGCGGCGAGGAGTATCACCACCGAAATCGACCAGCAGATGGTTACGAGGTTCTGGCGCCGGGTCATGTCATATCCTCAATCGTAATAGAATTGTTCGGAAAGGACGTTCCCGCTCGACACGCCATGGGTGAGCAGGGTTTTCTCCACGCTCTCGATCATTGGCTGTGGTCCGCAAAGGATGTAGCGCCAGGACTTGGCATCCGGCCGCTCGAGCACCGCACCCAACATTTCGGCGTCGATCATGCCGCGATGACCTTGCCAATCCGGGGGCGGCTCGCTGAGGGCAAATTCCACCTGAAGGTTTATCTGATCCTGCATGGCGCGAAGTTCGTCCTCGTAAACGATCTGTTCGCGGAGGCGGTTGCCGTAAAGCAGGATGATCGGGCGCTCATCGCGCTCATGGCGGAGTTGCCGGAGGATACTCAGGACCGGGGCGATGCCGACCCCGCCGGCGATCAAGGCGATGCCCGGCGTTTCATGGCCCGGAATGGTCAGGTGGCCGTGCGGGCCGTCCAGGTAGCAACGCGTGTCCGGCTGAACCTCGCCGATGCGCCGTGTGAAATCACCCACCTCCTTGATGACGAAGGCGAGTTCGTCCGTGTTGGCAGGCGGCGATGCGATGGAGAACGGATTCTCGGCCATTGAGAAGGGACTGTTCCCAACGTTCAGCCAGACGAACTGCCCGGCCCCAAAGTCAAGGGGCTTCCGCTTCGGCGTGATCGTCAGTTCCCAGGTTCGCTCGGCGATCGGCTGAACAGAGCGCACTTCAAACGGGTTGCGCAGTTGGCGCAGCGGTTTGAAGATATACACCCAAACGAGCGTCAGCGCGGCCAGCGCCAGAAGCGCGATCCAGAATGTCCAAAGCCACGGGTCCGAACTGTAACGCCCCGCGGCCAGCGTGTGGTGGGCCCCTGCGCCTGCAACCACGACCGCGGCAAAGCCATGAGCGGCGCGCCATGCTTCGTAACTCCCGCTGCGCTGCTCGCGGAAGATCGCCAACGCGACCAACAGCATCAGCGCCACCCAGCCGATCAGGCCGCTAATGAAGGTGGCCGTGGTCAACCCGAGTGTGAGCTGGCCCGTCTCGTCCCACGGCAGTGGGCGATTCAGCATGGGCGTGACGTAGACAAAGGGGTGGACCAGAATGAACACGGTGAAGGCCCGCGCCATGAGCTGATGCACGCGCATGGTGGCATCGATGCCGATCTGGCCCGAGATGGTGCGGAATCGCCCGGACAGCAGAAACTCTACGAGAACGCCGGAAAAGGCAACGAGAGCCAACCCCGAGGAAAGTTCGTCGCGCCAGTGCCGTGGCGGCAATCCCTGTGCATAGGCCAGCACCAGCGGCGCCAGCAGCACAGCCACGTAAAGCGCGATCAACGCCACCGGCGGTAGCGCGAAGGCATGCGTTCCAGGCCGAGCCATCAAGTCCTCCTCTCCCCGACGATCACGGTGCGAGCGCTGCTTGAACGCAGCGTCCATCAACCGGATGCGTGTTCATGCCGCGAGATGAAGTCGCTT
>CAYFTI010000361.1:0-2103 GCA_964346065.1 uncultured Hyphomicrobiaceae bacterium | reverse complement strand
GTGCATTGGCGTTGTTCGGGGAGAAATATGGCGATGAGGTTCGTGTGCTGAGCATGGGCCGGCCGCGGGCCGGTGACGAGAGGCCATATTCCGTTGAGTTGTGCGGCGGCACCCATGTCGAGCGTACCGGAGATATTGCGATCTTCGTGATCACGGCGGAACAGGGTGTTTCCGCGGGCGTGCGGCGTCTCGAAGCGGCAACGGGCGCCGAGGCGCTGGCCTTTCTCAAGGGACGCTCGCAGGTCGCCGGCGATCTTGCCGACCAGCTCAGAGTATCGATCAAGGACCTGCCCGGCCGCGTGACTGCGCTGGTCGAGGACCGGCGTCGTCTGGAGCGCGAGAACAATGATCTACGGCGCAAGCTCGCCCTTGCAGGCGAAGGCGCGGCCCCCGAGGGGGCTGCCGTCGAGACGATTGGTGAGACGAGGTTTATCGGCCGCGCGATCGAGGGGGTCGGCGGCAAGGAGCTGCGCACTCTTGTGGATGAAGCCAAGGCGCAGCTGGGTTCCGGTGTTGTGGCCTTTGTCGGTGTCAATGAGGGCAAGGCCGCCGTTTCGGTCGGCGTGACCAGTGATCTCACGGGCGATTATTCCGCCGTTGAACTGGTCCGGCTGGCGAGCGCGGAAGTCGGCGGCAAGGGCGGGGGCGGGCGCGCCGACATGGCGCAGGCCGGAGGCCCGGACGGCTCGCGTGCGCGGGCGGCGATTGATGCTGTTCGCGCCGCGCTGGCAGATTGATCGTCAGGGGGAGGTGCCACGCGTCGACCGTGGCCGAGTGCACATGCCCGAACATTTCTGAAAACAAACGAAGAACTGTTAATTGACAGGAATTTGCTCAAGACCATGGGTTGATCAAACCCAAAGTAAATCACGTCCCGGATGCTTCGCGCGCAAGGTTCAAACATTTTACGAAGACCCCTCGTAAGCGCTAGTGTTCTCCATCTGACATAAGATTCCCATGTCTGGCCTGGCGTGTCATCATGGGGACATGAGACGTACTGACATCTGCCTTTATCTTGGCCCCGCCGCGCGTGCTGAACTTGAAGCGCTGATCACGAACCGGAACACGCCGCGCAAGCTTGTCTGGCGTGCGCAGATCGTTCTGGCCACGGCCGATGGGCAGGGCACGTTCGAGATCATGCGGCGCGCGGGCATATCCAAGCCGACAGTCTGGCGCTGGCAGCAGCGCTATCTCGACGAAGGCGTGGCCGGTCTCAAGCGTGACAAGACGCGCCCCTCGCGTGTGCCGCCTTTGCCCATGGAAACGCGGCTGAAGGTCATCGCCAGGACGGTGCAGGAAGCCCCGCCCAACGCCACGCACTGGAGCCGTGCGCTGATGGCTGAGGCAATGGGCATCTCGCCGTCCAGCGTCGGACGCATCTGGGCAGAAGCGGGTCTCAAGCCGCATATCGCGAAGGGTTTCAAGGTCTCGAATGACCCGATGTTCGAGGAGAAGGTCACGGATATCGTGGGGCTCTACCTCGACCCGCCGGACCGGGCCGTGGTGCTCTGCGTCGACGAAAAATCACAGATCCAGGCGCTTGACCGGACCCAGCCGGGATTGCCGCTGAAGAAGGGCCGCGCCGCCACCATGACCCACGATTACAAGCGTCATGGTACGACCACGCTGTTCGCCGCGCTCGACGTGAAGTCGGGCAGGGTCATCGGCGACTGCATGCCACGTCATCGCGCCAGGGAATTCCTGAAATTCCTGCGCCACATCGACCGGGATGTGGCAAAGTCGCGCGACGTGCATCTCATCCTCGACAACTACGCGACTCACAAGACGCCCGAGGTGCGGGCCTGGCTGGACAGGCATCCGCGCTTCAAGCTGCATTTCACGCCGACCAGCGCCTCATGGCTGAACCTCGTGGAGCGCTTCTTTGCCGAAATCACGTCGAAGCGCATCCGACGTGGTAGTTATTCCAGCGTCAACGACCTGGAGGCGGCGATCTACGACTATCTCGCGCGCCACAATGACAAACCCAGGCCGTTCAGATGGACCAAGACCGCCGATGACATCCTCACCCGCGAACGCCGCGCGCTGAAAACGCTAGATGAAATCCGCGGAAACAGGTAAGAAACGTCTGACTCAGAACACTAG
>CAYFTI010000360.1:0-2103 GCA_964346065.1 uncultured Hyphomicrobiaceae bacterium | reverse complement strand
GAGCTGCCGCCACCTCACGCGGAGGAGCTGGATAACTGCATCGCGACGATGCAGGATTGGCGCGCGAAGCTGGCGACGCGTTGATGACGCCAAGCTACCGGCTCATTTGAGCCAACACCTTGTTATTGAATCGAAAAATGAGTCCACGTCTTGCGCGAATCGCGGCATGAAAAAGGTCGTGGTGCGGTCACACCACGACCTTGGCAACTCGCCGACAGGCGACGAGCGATCGACCTTGAAAGTAAAGCGATTCTGAGAAGCCTCGTCAACGCGCCTGCTGGCTATCCAAAGAGGACAAGTCATCATGGCTGACATTTATCACAATACGGAAACTGAAACTGTCATCTGGCCCGGCGCGTCGGGCCGCACATACAAATACCACGTCTACGAGTTGAACTGGCCCCCGGCCGCCGAGCAACTTGGAAACTACATCTTTGCCCGTAAAGCCGCCAATGGCTGGGAAGCGGTCTATATCGGTCAAGGTGAATTGCAGGCGCGAAAAGCAGACCACATACGTAAAGGCTGCGTAACGCGCAAAAGGCTCAACGCATTATCATGCGCACCTAAAAAGCATTGAGCAGGACCGGTTGGCCGAGGAGTCCGATCTGTTGGCTCTGCATATCGAAGCGTAGGGGCCGAAAGGCTGTAACACCCGCTAGTCTATTCGTGGTCCGCTCTTATTGGTTGCGGCGGACCACATCACTCTGGACGCCCGCCCCGGGCGACGCCATATTCAAGGCATGGCTGAGACATCACCAACCGGCTTTTCGGACGTTTCGCAGGCGCTGATCGGCGGCCATCCGCTGATCACCGGCAAGCAGCACGATTTTACCCCGCACCGTCCGGAGCGCCCGGAGAAGTCCGAAGGCGGCGTCCGCTTCCGGCTGGCCTCCGAGTTCAGTCCGCAGGGCGACCAGCCCGAGGCGATCCGCGAGTTTGTCGAGGGCACCCAGAATGGCGAACAGGATCAGGTGCTGCTCGGCGTCACCGGCTCGGGCAAGACCTTCACCGCCGCCAACATCATCGAGCGCACCCAGCGCCCGGCGCTGATCCTCGCGCCGAACAAGACGCTGGCCGCGCAGCTCTACGGGGAGTTCAAGAGCTTCTTCCCGGACAACGCGGTCGAGTATTTCGTCTCGTATTACGACTACTATCAGCCGGAAGCCTACGTCCCGCGGACCGACACCTTCATCGAGAAGGAGTCGAGCATCAACGAGCAGATCGACCGGATGCGCCACGCCGCCACGCGCGCGCTGCTGGAGCGGGACGACGTGATCATCGTGGCCTCGGTGTCGTGCATCTACGGTATCGGCTCGGTCGAGACCTACACGGCGATGACCTTCACGCTGCATCCGGGCGACCGGGTGGATCAGCGCAAGCTGCTCAACGACTTCGTTGCGCTCCAATACAGCCGCAACGATATCGCGTTTCAGCGCGGCACCTTCCGCGTGCGCGGCGACACGATCGAGCTGTGGCCGGCGCACATGGAGGACCGGGCCTGGCGCTTCTCGCTGTTCGGCGACGAGATCGAGGCGATCAACGAGTTCGATCCGCTGACGGGCGAAAAGACCGGGTCGCTCGACAAGGTCAAGGTGTTTGCCAATTCGCACTATGTGACGCCGAAGCCGACGCTTAACCAGGCGGTGAAGCAGATCCGCGCGGAGATGGCGGCGCGGCTCGAGGAGATGAACGCCAACGGCCGGCTGCTGGAGGCGCAGCGGCTGGAGCAGCGCACCAACCACGACATCGAGATGCTGATCGCCACCGGCTCCTGCCCGGGCATCGAGAACTATTCGCGCTACCTGACCGGCCGCGCGCCGGGCGAGCCGCCGCCGACGCTGTTCGAGTACCTGCCGGACAACGCGCTGGTGTTCGTCGACGAGAGCCACGTCACAATCGGCCAGCTCAACGGCATGTTCAACGGCGACTTCCGGCGCAAATGGACGCTGGCGGAGCATGGCTTCCGGCTGCCGTCATGCCTCGACAACCGCCCGCTGCGCTTTTCCGAGTGGAACGAGATGCGGCCGCAGTCCGTGTATGTGTCGGCGACGCCGGGCAAATGGGAGCTGGAGCAGACCGGCGGCGTGTTCGCCGAGCAGGTCA
>CAYFTI010000359.1:0-2111 GCA_964346065.1 uncultured Hyphomicrobiaceae bacterium | reverse complement strand
TTTCTCTCATTCGCGAAAGGATCGTGTGGTGAAGTGAGATCGCAGCTGCATGTTGGCAAGAAGATCGAATATCTCGATGCCAAAGCAGCCAGAGCCTGGATTGAAGAGTCCGAAGTAATCTCGAAAATGCTCGCCAGCCTCATTCGAAAGCGCAAACAATTCAACCAAAAGTCCAATGAGGAACCAGCCGACTACGGAATTGCCACGAATCTCCAAAACCCCCGCCGTTTTAACCTTTAACCCTTGGCCTTTGACCTGCCATTGACGCTGAAAGATTTGATAGGCAACGCGGGATCTCAGGCGGAGGCGCTGGAGTGGTTGAGTGCCAACCGTTTGCTTTCGTTGACCGACCTGCTGCGCGATCGCGGCCTGATCAGTGATGAGCTAGCCGCGCTTTCGAAGCCGCTGGGCGAGCGCAGGGCGTTGGTCAGCGAAGCGACGCTGGCGCATGAAACAAGGGTGATGGCTGCGTTCGTGGCCGCCGGTATCGCGTCGCTTGCGCTCAAGGGCTGTCTGCTGGCGTATAGCGTCTATCCCGATCCGCGCCGGCGCTGGCGGGCTGATCTCGACGTGCTGATTGCGCCGGACTCGATCGAGCGTGCCCGGGAAGCGCTGGCGGCGCAGCGGTATTGCCCGATTCACACGACGCCCGGTGGCACGCCGATTCGCCAGGAAACCTGGTTCTGTGATGATGGCAAGGGCCGTCAGTACGTGGATGTGCACTGGGATCTGCGCGACCATCCGCTGCTGCGCGATCGCTTTTCGTTCGCCGAACAGTATCGGGCCTCGGTGGAATTGCCGGCGCTGGCGCCGGGCGCTCGGGGCCAGGGCAACGTCCATGCGCTGCTGAACTCGGTCATGCACTGGTACGACGACCTCTACGAGCACCGGCAGCCGCTGGCCTGGCTGCTGGACAATGACCTGCTTTGGCGGTCCATGGAAGAAGATCAGCGCCGGGCGGCGGCGGAACTGGCGATCGATCGTGGCATTGCCGGGCTGCTGGCCGATGTACTCGAGCGCACCCGGGCGGCATTCGACACGCCCATTTCGGACGATATGGTCGCCGGTCTGGACGAAGCTGGCCGCGACGAATCCGCCACGCGCCTGATAGCGGCCGCCGCGAACCGTTATCGTTCGTTCTGGTTGGCGCTGAAGAGCGAGCCGGGCTGGGGTGCGCGGTTTTCGCGGCTTCGGCACTCGCTGTTTCCGCCGGCGGCACACATGCGCGAGCGCTATCCGGGCGGTTCGCGGCTCGGCCTGCCGGGGCTGTATCTGCGCCGTATCTGGAAGCGTGTTCGATGATGCCCGGCTCGGATATGCTTCGCACTCGATTTTCCTGAAGGCAGGCGCCATGATTCGATTCTTCGACGTTCTTTTCTCCCTGCTCGCGATCGTCTTGCTCGCGCCGCTGTGGGTGTTGGTCGTGCCCATTCTCCGGTTCACCGGCGAGGGGGAGGTATTCTTTCGCCAGCCGCGCATCGGCCTCGGCGGTCGATCCTTCGATCTGCTGAAGTTTGCGACGATGTTGAAGGATTCGCCGAATATCGGCACCGGCACGGTGACGCTGAAGGACGATCCGCGGGTGCTGCCGCTGGGCAAGTTCCTGCGCGCGACCAAGATCAACGAGCTGCCGCAACTTTTTAATGTGCTCAAGGGCGACATGAGCGTGATCGGGCCGCGGCCGCAGACACAGCGGTGTTTCGATGCGTTTCCGGAGAAATATCAGTGCGAGATTGTCAAGGCCCGGCCCGGTCTTTCCGGCCCGGGCGCCATCGCGTTTCGGGGCGAGGACCGGATGCTGGCCGACGCCGAGAGCGCTGACCGGTTCTACGACCAGGTCATCATGCCGTACAAGGGCCGGCTGGAGGCCTGGTACGTGGAGCGTGCAAGTCTCGGGCTGTACTTCGCGCTAATCGGGCTGACCTGCTGGGTGATCGTTTTTTCCTCAAGCACGGCGTTCTGGCGCATGTTCGGCAGCCTGCCCGCGCCGCCGGACGCGCTGCGGCCTTATTTCGGCCTGCCGCCGGCGTCGCGGCAGACGGCCTGAGCCGGGCCGGGCATGTACGAACTGGTCAAAATCCTGTCGCTGCTGGTCTATCCGCTGGGCTTCT
>CAYFTI010000358.1:0-2116 GCA_964346065.1 uncultured Hyphomicrobiaceae bacterium | reverse complement strand
GAAGCGGTTATGAGGATTGACGATGCTTGGGATCAGATCCCTCGACGGCGACGCCCAGCGAGACGCCATCGATGCGCGCGACCGCTTCCTCGAGCTGCGCGAGGTCGAGCGAGAGCTGACGCGCCGGTATGACGGCTCGATGTTCTACGAGACCCGGGGGCAGCGGGAATACCTGCTGCGTCGACACGCCGGGTCGAGCGCTAAGCATTCGCTGGGGCCGCGCTCGGATGAGACGGACCGCATGCTGGCCGAGTTCCAGAACGCCCAGGACCGTCTTACCTCACGCCGGAGCGGGTTGCGACATGAGCTCGAGCGTGGGGCCCCCGTGCTGGCCGCGCGTGGGCTGGGGCGCGTGCCCAAGCTGGCAGCCCGGATCCTGCGTCGCATGGATGACGTCGGCTGGATGGGTACGCGCCTGCATGTCGTGGGGACGCACGCGCTGTTTGCCTACGAGGCGCTGGCTGGCGTTCGCGTGAGCGCCGAGGCCACGGCGACGGGTGACGTGGACCTATTGTACGATGCCCGACGGCGCATCCGCCTGGGTGGGAGCAATGTCCGGGACCGCAGCGTTCTCGGCCTCCTGCGTCGGGTCGATAAGAGCTTTAACCCCAGCGGGCCGCATGCCTTCCGGGCGGTCAACGACCAGGGCTACATGGTGGATCTCATCGGACCCGTGCACGATCCCCGGCGTGGCTCCGGGCGTACAGCACAGGCTGAGAACCTCGAGGATGAGATCGGCCCTGTCGAGATCGACGGCCTCGACTGGCTCGTGAACGCCCCGAAGACCGAGGCTGTCGCCTTCGACGAAAAGGGCCTTCCGCTCCTGATCTCGACGGTGGATCCGCGGGCCTTTGCGCTGCACAAGCTGTGGGTTGCCGAGCGCCATGACCGGGATCCGCTGAAACGTCGACGCGATCGCGGCCAGGCGGAGATCGCCGCGGATATCGCGGTCACCTACCTCGGTCTCCGATTCGACGATCAACGCCTGTCTGCCCTGCCCCAGTACCTGCTCGCGGGGATCGAGACGATCCAGCAACAGCTGACCGACCGTGACGCGGACGACGATCTCTCGAACGCCTGGTGAAAGCGACCATGACCGACCGGAAGCAGATGAGCTTCAACGTGGACGAGAACACGCTCAAGCTCATCGACGAACTCAAACAGGAGTTCGGCGTGACGAGCAATGCCGCCGTTCTGAAGCGCGCGCTGGCGCTGTCGCGCATCGCCGTGAACACGCAGATCGTCGGTCAGGACAGCATCTCACGGTATTCCGCGGCCGAGCGCGCACGCGGGCCGGTGAATTCGAAAAGCACCACGATGTCCTGGTTGGTCGCCTTGCCGTTCGGCTTCATACGAAACCCGGCCGCGTGCAGCTGCCGGGCGTAGGGATCTTCCTGGTCGTTGATCGTGCGCAGCCGATAGGCCGGTAACGGTTGACGTTCGATGATCTGGTTCAACTCGTACTTGAAGCGGCGTAGCTCGCCCTCGTAGCCGACCTTCTCGCGTAGCTTCGGCAGCTTGATCGGCCAGTAGCTCTGCCGGCCGCAGTGCGAGCGCGCGATGTCGTAGATCCGGCGCTCCATCGGCCCGAGGTCGAAATACCCAGGGTCGTACGTCAGTACCTTGCCTTGACAGATCGCCCTATACAGCCATTCACAGATCGTCACCTGGATAAACTGCGGCTCGTTGCCCGCGCGCTCGGTGAGATAGCTGGCATACGCGCTGTCGAGCCACGAAAAGTAACCACCCACGCCCTTGCCGCCGTGCTCAATGTTCGTCTTGATCTGCGTGCCCTGCAGCCGCTCGAGCATCTTGAGAATGCGCTCGTAGCTGTCCTTGTTCTTCGGTCGGCCGGTCGCACGCGCGAAGTCGTAAGCCGAGAACGTGAAGGTGCGCCCTGGCTCCTCGCCGCGGTTGATCTTCTCCCATGCGATGCCGGCGACGTAGAGAATCAGATCCTTGTCGTAGACCGTCGCAATACCCGTGCCCTTCGGCTTGATCTCAACCTTCACCTGGCCGTCGTTGTAGGTGAGCGGCCTCTTGCGCTGGCCCGTGCGGTTCAGCGCGAAGAACGGGTAATCCATGATGGACTTGTCGCTTTTGGTCCGGCTTAGCA
>CAYFTI010000357.1:0-2117 GCA_964346065.1 uncultured Hyphomicrobiaceae bacterium | reverse complement strand
AGGGCATGCTCGCCGCTTCGATCGGCGCGCTGCTTTCGGCGCCGATGGCACGGGTCGAAGAGCGAACATTATCCTATCGTCCCAATCTCGATTTCCCCAGACCTAACAAAACGTTGAAGCGCGCGCCGCGGCCGGCGATCGTCGAGGCCTGGGATGAGGCTCACCAGCGGCTTACGCTCCGGATTCTACCCGAGTCAGCCATCCGACATGTGGTGTTTGTGCGCGAAGACGCGGCACATCGACTACCGCACCAAAGCGCTGGTACTAAGCAAGGTCAGGAAGTTCGTGGCGTAACACTACTTCGGGCAGACGAACGAGGACGGGACCCGCAATCTCATCTCATAATTGACGAATCTGGATGCGCGGATATCACAAATTATATCTACTTTCCATACTGCGGGGGAACTGACGACGCTGGTTTCTTGGCAGCTGCCTTTGGCGGCGGTCGGGTCTACCACCATGTGCTGGTGCCTGAGCAGGACGTCCCTAACAAAGGGGAGCCAGATCACGTCCTTCTCGACGTGACGCCGGAAGTCCTCCAACATCACGAGGACACGGTCGCCCACCTCGCGGATGCCAGCTCAGGCCATCTCCGCCCGGAGCATCCCCTTGCCGCGAAAATCCACACGCAGCGGGTGGCGAGTCGAATTCACGCAAATATTACAAATACTCGTCGCGCGGGCACACTAATCTACGCCGAGGTCGACGTAGACATGCACGGCAATCCGATAAAGGTGGTGTCGTTTGGACAAAACTGCTTCTACCGCTGGCTCTACAAAGACAGTGTGCGGTGGCGGTGGACGCCAGATGAGCGTGTTCCACGCGGCGTCGTTTCGCCGCACCCGGAAGAGCGACGCCTTCTCGGGGACGAAAGTGACAGCCACCGGCGACCTGCCAAGCTCTCCGCCGTCCGCCTTCTCCATGGTTACGCCGTCGACGCGGAAAACGAAGGCACGACCGCAATCGGCACCGGAGACTTCGCCCAGCTTGCCGGACGTATCGCGGTCAACATGGCCATTGAACAGGACGCGGATGCCGAGCTGCGCGACCGCTTCATGTCCGAGCGCACGGATTTCGCGGTCCCACTCGTCGTTCTTGGTGCGCCTCGCGCGAGTGCCGAGATGAAGCGTCTTGATCAATCCAAGCTGACCAAGCGGGGCGACCACGGCAAGTACGTTAGCTACGGTGAGACCCTCGACGATTACGCCGGCGAACTCGGCGGTTATGTCTTCTATCGACACCAACCCGAAGCCGATAAACACTTTTTCTGGAGAGGTTCCCACCGAGACGGCAAAGCCGACCTCAAGAACGTCGCTAGCAACCAGTCGAGCATCGTCCGCTTCATGCTGAAGCCTCAGCGTCAGCTCCGGGTCAAAATCCGGTTTCGCGATCTTAGACCTTGGGAACTAGGAGCCGTGCTTGCTGCATTGCGTCCAACTCTCGTCGAAGACAAACAGGCGCCTTTGGCCGAGCCGGGCGAACCAAAGCCACGCCACGCCGTTAAGCTGGGTCTGGGTCGCCCCGTGGGATTAGGTAGCGTGCGGGTCGACGTCGACCAAATGCTCACGCTCGAAACACGGCTGGCCGGCGCGACCGATACCGAACACAATGAAGGCGTCGCACGGACCGCGCTAAAAGCGTTTCACGAAAGACTGGGTGCGGTCGATCCGCGAATTGGCTCTGCGTTTTTGGACCTTCATCGCTACGCGGGGGCCAATCGCGCCGACTATCCACGCGATCAAAAAGGAAAAATTTTTGGACATTTCACAACCTTGCGACGTGAGCACTCGCGCCTGCGCCGGGAGCGTTAATTGGGTGAAGTCGTGATAAGCATGTTTTTATCAAAAAGTGGACTCAAAAAAAATATCGAATAGCGAATTGGAACTTGATTTGGTGCGAGACTGGCCCGACCGGGGTCGACCGCAGTGACGACGATCTCGCTCATCAAGTTTGGGCGGCCTTGCGAATCTTACTGTGGACTTATTTAGATGCTGGCGGAGCGCCGTGGTGCCTGGCGTCAGCTGCGCCGACGGCGTTAGTGCCCCACCGGGTTCTCTAACAGACTGCGGAAATAGGTCGCTCGCGGAGCGTGTCGTGCTCCGTGGCGGCCTGTGAAC
>CAYFTI010000356.1:0-2125 GCA_964346065.1 uncultured Hyphomicrobiaceae bacterium | reverse complement strand
GAACTCGATCCTACGGCGCCCGGTCCCGTTCGCCGGCAGGACGCGTCGAGGGCCAAGCGGCACCGCTCCTCGTCACCGGCCCAGGACCGGGTTGCGCCAGCAAGGGGCGAAGCGGGGGCGCGTCGGGATGGGCGAGGTCGGCCTGGAGGCGACGAAGCGCTCGGGAGCCTCACCAACCGTTCCTCCGCGCACATCGGACACGCCAGCCCGTTATGCCATCTAAAGCGGTTCGCGTGCTTGCAGCATCCTTAAGAGGCTCGTCCGTGCGCCTAAGCTGGGTCCCAGCTTGAGGATGAGCTTCCTCAAGGACGGCAGGATAAGCGACTGATACCCGATGAGGACTCGCATCCTATTATCCGCTGCCTCACCAAGAAACTCGGACAGCTTACCCGGTGCATCCTTGTCGCGGGTTTGAGCGCTAAAATTCAGCGCGGCTACATCGTGAAGAAATCCGTGGGTGTCGAGAGGATCATTCGCTAGGCTCAGACACTCATCTTGAAGAAACCTCTCAGCTTCTCCCTTCTGGAAGCGCAGCGCCAGTTCACCAGCAAACTTGCTTCGTCTGGTCGACTCGTCTGTCGCCTCGATACTTTCAAGCTTCTTTCCAAGCAGCTCGAAAGCGCTTCGTTCGTGCCTCCTTGGGTGAGAAAGCTCCGCAAGAAGGAGCTGAAGCGTTTCATAAGCTAAAGTCTGTTGTTTGGTTTCTTTCCACAAGGGCAATGGTGTTGATACTCGTTCCGCCCAAGCCAATGCTTGATCGCTTCGAGTAATCTTCTTTTCCAGCGCACTAGTAGCTCTACCGTAACTAAACGGAATATCATCAATTGAAAGTGCGAACACATTACTGTCCTCGAATGCAAAGTTATGGTAGTATAGATGCTCAATCATTGGGTTGCGCGCGGAAAAAATTTTGCTTTCGGCGGCGTTGTACCGATTGTAAGCAAAGGTTCTTATAATTCTCCGCTCGTAGCTTGGAAGCACATAAGAAAGCTCAGTCAGCATGAGCGCATAGTTGATTTGCTCATCCGTACTCAGAAAGCCGGGATAGGCAACATCCATAACCAAGGCTGATAGCAGCACTCCAACCAAACCTTCGTTCGGCGCCGTGACTTCGGCAACGTGATCTTGCCACGTGTAGGGTCTCTTCTCAGTCGGCAGGGATTCCTTTATCGTCTCTCGAACATCAGCGGGCGGGAGCCGCAAAAGCCTCGAAAACTCGCCCGGAGTGGCGGTTTTAGTTCCCAACTCGCTGCACAACACCGTCAGCGTGTCTTCTCGCGCGCCATCGTGCGTATGAACGGTTATGTTGACATCGCCGCCGATTGCGACACTGCTGTTGAAGGCGCGAACGCTCCGGCGGAGGACCATCGTTCAGGGCTCGTCGCGACGCGGGGGATAACCGATGTTCAAATCGCCGCCGACGGCCGTACTTTGATTGCGGGCCTCGACGATCCGCTCGGCGGCACGGCGGCGGAACAAAAACCGAGCTACGCCAACAGCCGCTACCAGAACGGTGACGAGAGCGCCGATCAGACCGACCGTGTCGGCGTTGTCGACAAGCCACGTCCAGAGGTTCGAGAAGAAAGTCACGAATCAAGGCCTTGATCTAAACGAGCATTCCCCAGATGAGCCCGGTCCTGGCAATCTGCGGGCGGTGAGAGCGCGTCGCCAGCCCGCTTTTGGTTCGATGGGAACGCATCCGGTCGCTCCAGGCCGTGGCATCGACGTTCCGGAGCGCGGTCGGTGCGAATCGACAGAACTCTGATCTTCAACCGCGCTCGCGACTGCTGGCCAAGGTTGTCGGCGGCTGCTGGTAGCCGCCAACTGGACGCTCGCGGGGTCCTGCCTACACCGCCGCGGTGGGCGAGTTGCCTAAGGCGGCGATGCGGTCGGTGATGGCGTGGAACACCGAGCGTGGTAGCGCAGCTTTGGCCATCTGGAAGAGGGCATCGCCGCCGAAAGCGTCGCCACGGAAACGATCGTTTCACCTCCGAAGACGGACTTACGGGCTTTCTTTGCGCATGTCCGAGGTCCGTCCTCTTCGCCCATCTCGCCAGCCAAGCCCTACGTCCGCTTCGGGCCGAACGGCGCCGAAGCGGGCGTGGCGGTTCGCGGTCACCGCCCG
>CAYFTI010000355.1:0-2126 GCA_964346065.1 uncultured Hyphomicrobiaceae bacterium | reverse complement strand
TCGCGTTCACGGTGAACCAGAAGGCGCGGTTTTCCGACGGCGAGCCGGTTACCGTCGATGACGTGATCTTTTCGCACAAGTTGTTGCGCGACCGCGGCCGGCCCAACCACCAGTTCTATTACGCGAAGGTCGAGAAGGTGGAGAAAACCGGCCCGCGCACGGTCAGGTTCACGTTCAAGACAGTCGGCGACCGCGAGATGCCGCTCATCATGGGGCTGATGCCGATCCTGCCGGAACACGCGATCGACCCGGAGACCTTCGAGGAAACGACCCTCAAGCCGCCGGTCGGCAGCGGCCCTTACGTCGTGAGCGAAGTGGATCCGGGGAGCCGTATCAGCTTCAAGCGCGATCCAGACTACTGGGGGCGGGATGTCCCGGCGAATCGCGGTCATTACAACTTCGATGAGATCCGCTACGAATTCTACCGTGATGCCAACGCCATGTTCGAGGCGTTCAAGAAGGGTGATGCGTTATTCACGACGGAGAGCGACCCCGGCCAGTGGGCGCGCGAATACGAATTTCCGGCGGTGCGCGAAGGCAAGGTGCTGCGCAAGGAATTCGATCTGGAGCTGCCGGCCGGCATGAACGGATTGGTGTTCAATACGCGCCGCGACGTATTCGCGGACGAGCGGGTGCGCCGCGCACTCATCAAGCTGCTCGATTTCGAGTGGATGAACGCCAACCTGTTCCACGGGCTGTACGAGCGCAGCCAGAGCTACTTTGCGCGCTCCGAACTGTCCGCGCATGGCAGGCCGGCGGATGCACGCGAGCGGGAGCTTCTGGCGGCTTTTGCCGATGCGGTCGACCCCGCGATCATGGCGGGCACCTACAGCCTGCCGCAAAGTGATGGCTCCGGACGTAATCGCAAGCAGCTTCGCGCCGCGCTCAAATATCTGGGCGAGGCTGGCTACGAGCTTCAGGGCGGCAAGCTGGTCAACACGCGCACCGGTCAGCCGATGACCTTCGAGATCCTCGCGGCTGACCCGGAGCAGGAGCGGCTGCTGCTGACCTATGCGCGGTCGTTGAAGCGCCTCGGCATCAGGGTTTCGGTACGCATTGTCGATTCGGCACAATATCAGCGGCGCAAGCAGACCTATGACTTCGACATGATCCAGAACCGCTGGCCGTCCTCGCTGTCCCCGGGCAACGAGCAGACCTTCCGCTGGTCGTCGAAGGCTGCCGAGCGCGAGGGCACGTTCAACTATGCCGGCGTGCAGAACGAGGCGGTGGATGCGATGATCGAGGCGATGCTGCTGGCCAAGTCGCGCGAGGATTTCGTCTCGGCGGTGCGCGCGCTCGACCGGGTGCTGATGTCGGGGCACTATGTTGTCCCGCTGTTCCATCTGCCGAAGCTGTGGGTGGCGCATTGGCGCCAACTGCGGCATCCTGAAACAACGCCGTTCAATGGTGTCGACATCGACACGTGGTGGATGGCGACGGACCTCGCCGAGGCGCAATGAGTGTCGATGCGCGCGCGCCCGTGCCAGAACGCTTCAACATGGCGCGGTATTGCCTGGCCGCTGCGAGCGAGACGCCGGACAAACCCGCGCTGATCGTCGCGCAGGATACCAGCAGCACGCCCGCGGAGGTCTGGACCTACGGCGCGCTGGAGGATGCGATCCTGCGGATGGCGGGCGGCTTCCGCGCGGCAGGGCTGACGCCGGGCGACCGGCTCCTGATCCGGCTGGAGAACACCAGCGCCTATGCGCTCAGCTTCTTCGCGGCGATCGCGGCGGGCATCGTGCCCGTTCCGGTGTCCGATCAACTCAGCGCGCGCGAAGCCGGCTTCCTGCTGGCCGACAGCGGCGCGGCGGCGATTGCGCTTAGCCCGGCGCTGCCGGTCGATCCGGTACCAGAGGGCGTCCGGGTGTTCGCGCCGGAGGAGATTGCCGCGTTGCGTGACAGCCCCCGCGCGGAGTACGCCGACACGCGCGCCGATGACCCGGCCTTCCTGATCTACACCTCCGGCACGACCGCCCGGCCCAAGGGCGTTCTGCACGCGCAGCGCGCCGCCTGGGGCCGCCGCCCGATGTATCAGGGGTGGTACGGCATCGGCCCGGAGGACCGCGTGATGCATGCGGGCGGCTTCAACTGGACCTACACGCTCGGCACCGGCCTGACCGACC
>CAYFTI010000354.1:0-2127 GCA_964346065.1 uncultured Hyphomicrobiaceae bacterium | reverse complement strand
CACTCGCCAACGGCGCGACCACGCTGATGTTCGAGGGCGTGCCGAACTACCCCGACGTCTCGCGGCTGTGGCAGATCGTCGACAAGCACCAGGTCAACGTCTTCTACACCGCGTCGACCGCGATCCGCGCCCTGATGCAGAAGGGCGACGAGCCGGTGAAGTCGACCTCGCGCCAGTCGCTGCGCCTGTTGGGCACCGTCGGCGAGCCGATCAATCCGGAGGCCTGGCGCTGGTACCACCAGGTCGTCGGTGAGGGCCGCTGCCCGGTGGTCGACACCTGGTGGCAGACGGAGACCGGCGGCATCCTGATCTCGCCGCTCCCGGGGGCGACCAACCTCAAGCCGGGCTCGGCGACCTTGCCCTTCTTCGGCGTCCAGCCGGCGCTGGTCGACAACGAGGGCCACGAACTCGCGGGCGCGACCGAAGGCAACCTCGTCATCAAGGACAGCTGGCCCGGCCAGATGCGCACGGTCTACGGCGACCACGAGCGCTTCGTGCAGACCTACTTCTCCACCTTCAAGGGGATGTACTTCACCGGTGACGGGGCGCGGCGCGACGCCGACGGCTATTATTGGATCATCGGGCGCGTCGACGACGTCATCAACGTCTCTGGTCACCGCATGCGCACTGCCGAGGTCGAGAGCTCGCTGGTGGCGCACCCGGCGGTCGCCGAGGCTGCGGTCGTGGGCTTCCCACACGACCTCAAGGGTCAAGGCGTCTACTGCTACGTCACGCTGCATGCGAGCGTGGAGCCGTCGGAGGACCTGCGCCAGGACCTGGTCAAGCACGTCCGTCAGGACATCGGCCCGATCGCCTCGCCGGACTACATCCAGTGGGCGCCGGGCCTGCCCAAGACCCGCTCGGGCAAGATCATGCGGCGCATCTTGAGGAAGATCGCGGCCAACGAGTACGACGAGCTGGGTGACACCTCGAGCCTCGCGGCGCCCCCGGACCCCGCGGCCGACAAGGAACTCTTGAACGCCGTTGTGGCATCTTCTCGTGAATTTGCACATCATCAGAACGGACAAAGAGAAGGACAATACGGACACCCATCTGCGACATTGTGGCCCGACGAGTGGCGGCGGCGTGCTCGCGAGGAGGCGGAGCGGCGGCTCGTCGAGGACGAGGCCTACGTAGATCAGCCGCACAAGGAAGTCGACAATAACGCGCTAATTGAGTATGCTTGCAGCGAATTGCAAGCCCTGGATCTGCAAAAAAAAGAAAAAAACAAAAAAATTCAGCTGGAATCTATGCATGAAAAAAGTCCACAGCGGAGCCGCGTTTCATTCGCTTGGCCGCGCCTGTTGTCGAAAGGTCGGTCTGCGCTTTTTGTTTTCCACATTTATCCAGACGAAGCCGCCGAGCGTGCAGCAAGACAAATTCAAAATTTTGTAAAGGAATATGATTTAACAGAAATAAGGGCCGAAAGCGCGCACTTTATTGGTGAGCAAATTTCTGTGGAACCAAAGTGTCCAGTGATTTGTTTTATGCCAAATGAAGCAACGCTTAAGATTGAGCCACGGATCTGCAAAATTCATTTTACAGGAATTGCTTTGGAAAGTTGCGTACCTCAAAAGCATGTTGGAATTTTGCATATCAAGAATGCAAAAACGGGCGACAACCTTGAAAGTCTTGATTTTCGCATTGAGATTGTCGACTACGCATTTGACCATGTATCAAGGCCTCTTATCTCTTGGGTGAGCTCAGGAACGCTAGCGCTCGCAGCAACTGCTTCGTTTACACTTACATTTCTGCAAGAGATTGACAAAACTTTTGGAATGACTGCTGGAACTGGAGCAGCAGGCCTCACCGCCATTATCCTTAGCTGGGGCATCCTGCCATTTTCGCGGACGGAAAAAGTTCAAGGTCGTGTTGCAGATTAATTTTATTGAAAACGTGTTCCAGCGGCAAGCTACACATCCTGACAAAGACGCGTCGATCGACAGCATCGAATGCAATTTTATGACTTAGCTCGTTAGAACCCTCAGGTAGCGCCGGCTGCAACGATCTCGCGATGGGGCGCGGGCGGGAGGCAGACGGCGAGTTGAAGGACGCGGGCGAAGCCGTGGCCGGGGCTCTTGGCGCGGCGGCGGTTGAAGCGGAAGACGAACTCGTCGAGGTAGCGCT
>CAYFTI010000353.1:0-2128 GCA_964346065.1 uncultured Hyphomicrobiaceae bacterium | reverse complement strand
CTGGGTATCTGGAAGGCCCTGCGACAGCTTTTTCCAAGTCACGAGTCTTACAAGCACTGGCCGCATCTGGAAAACTCGGCGCCGCCGTTCGGCGGGAATCCGCCTGTCGAGCGGATGACTTCCGGCCACGTTGGCGACCTGTACGTCATTCGGTCCTGGCTGGACGGCTGGCGAGGCTGGTGATTGCCGTTGAGCATGAATGACTCGATCCCGCTCCGCCATGAATGCTGGAAGCGCGCTGTACGCATCATTCCAAGCGGCTATCCGCCCATCGGCCTGTTCGAGGAAGTAGCCGATCCCGAAGACCTGGAGGCGGTGTTTGCAGTCGAATCACTGACCAACCCGAGAATCCGCACCGAAGTCGGTAACCTTTCCCTGGTCCGCGAAGCAGATCGCATCAGCGGCCCCGGTACCTCGCCAATAATGGCGGCGTTTACGCACCCGAACACCAGCGGATCTCGATTCTCGCCGGGCACCTACGGCGTCTACTACGCGGCTGATGATGAACAAACGGCCGTGGCCGAGACCCGCTACCACCGTGAGCGGTTTTACCACTTCCAGGATGCGGGTCCGCAGCGGGTTCAAATGCGCGCCTACATCGGCGAAATCCAGGCCGAGTGGGTGGATTTGCGTGGGTTGCGCGAATCGCGGTCCGATCTGTACGATCCGGAAAGCTATTCGGCCAGTCAGCCATTCGGCGAGGCCCGGTGGGAGTCGAATGCCTGGGGCATCGCTTACCACAGCGTACGTCGGCCGGAAGGCCAGTGTCTGGCCGTCTTCCGTCCCCCCGCATGTCGCCCTGTTGACCAGGGCCCGCACTACGAATACTTTTATGATGGGCAGCAGATTACCCATGCTGTCCGACTGACCGAAATCGGGTATGAGCCGATAATAATCAGGTAACGCTTTACAACTAAATAGGGTAAAAGTATTGTTTTTACCCTATTTATGAATTAACCTTGCCCCATTTACGGCCCGATTGACCATGCATTCGCTGACGCCCGAGTTCCTCGACGCGATAAGGCTCACCGCCAATCAGGCGGCGTCGTTGCGGGCAGTCGGCGAGTTCCAGGGCAAGCAGGCACTGTACTACCAGCAAGCGCCGGAAATGCTCAAGACCTTGCGCGAATCCGCGGTGATCGAATCGACGGAATCCTCAAGCCGGATCGAAGGTGTCACGGTAGCGCCCGCGCGGCTGGAGCCGCTCATGAAACGCACAGCCGATCCGCGCAACCGGTCGGAGCAGGAAATCGCCGGCTATCGCGACGCACTGGGACTGATACACGAATCGGCACGCGAAATGGTGTTTTCGCCGAACGTTGTTCTGCAGCTTCATTCAACCCTGTACCGCTACATGGCCGAGCACGGCGGACGATGGAAGGCGGCGCCGAACGAAATTACGGAGACCGCGCCGGATGGTACGCGCCGTATCCGCTTCGCTCCGACCTCTCCACATCTCACGCCCATACAAGTGGCGACTCTGGCGGAGCGCTACGCGGACGTCTTGAACGAGAATAAACTTGACGGCCTGATCCGGGTTCCGCTGGCGATCCTGGACTTTCTCTGCATCCCCCCGTTTCAGGACGGCAACGGCCGCATTGCACGGCTTCTGACGTTGATGCTCTTGTACCAGCACGGATACGAGGTTGGACGCTATATCAGTCTGGAACGGATCATCGAAGACAGCAAGGAAAGCTATTACGACACCCTGGAAGCCAGTTCGCAGGGCTGGCATGATGCGCAGCATGACGTGTTGCCGTGGCTGGAGTATTTCTGGGGCGTAATGCTGCGCGCCTACCGCGAATTCGAGGAGCGGGTGCACGTGGTTCGCGACGGTCACGGCGCCAAGAGCGAACAGATTCGACTTGCCGTGCTTCGCCGCAGCGAGCCGTTCGGAATCTCGGAAATCGAACACGAATGCGCCGGCACCAGCCGGGACATGGTTCGACACGTATTGCGCCAGATGCGCGATGAGGGGCTGATCGAATCTACTGGGGTTGGGCGTGGCGCCAAGTGGCGGCACGTCACCGAACCTGACCGGTGATCGTGGACCGGCGTCCGGAATTGTCGCCGCCCCGCGCCCCGGGCGCGAACGCCTCGCGCACGGTCGCGACCTTCTCCTCCACCG
>CAYFTI010000352.1:0-2137 GCA_964346065.1 uncultured Hyphomicrobiaceae bacterium | reverse complement strand
AGGACATCGCCGGCAATCAAACCTCGACAATCGTGTTCCCATTACCTATGGAGTTGATGCAGAAAATTACATCATAGGTGAAAATCGGTGCCAAAGGTCGACGCTGCGCTGAAATTCGTCGTGACGCTTGCGCTCGGTGGCGTCTTGGGCGCGGCGTCGCTCTGGTCATACCAGTTCGGGCCCTTGTATGTGAGCGGAACGGCGACGGTCGTCGACGGTGACAGCATCAAGATCTCCGGCGAAAACATAAGGCTGGCCGGGATCGATGCGCCGGAGATGCCAAAACGCGAGGGAAAACAATGCAATAAGCTGCTCTCGCGGCCGGAGTGTATCCAGAGCAGCGCAATCGCCCTGCACTGGAGGGTCGGCGGAGAGACAGTCCGCTGCTGGATTGTGGGCGACAGCTTCCTGTCCGCGCGCGGCAAGTGGGACCGGCCGCTGGGCGTATGCTTTCACGGCGAGACCGAGTTGAACGCATGGATGCTGCGCGAATGTCACGCCAGGCTGCCCGCAGACCCCGCGCATCGCCTCCCGCGATACGCAACGGTGTTTACCGAGCGGGACTGCCGGCCGGCGGATGCGCCGGTCGCCGGCTTGCGCGCGCGTTAATCTGACAGCCTGCGCGCGCGGCCTTCGATGACGTCCATGCCGCGCGCGAACGTTTTGAACCACTCTTCGCGCTCCAGATATTCCCTGCATGCCTCGTTCAGCCCGCCGGGCGTTTCATGCGCGGTGGTCAGCGCCTCAAGCGCGGCTGGCTCATGCCGGAGCGCGCTTTTGGACAGCGCGGCGAACATGGCCATCACGTAATCGCGCGCCTGCGCGCGCGGCAGATCCCGCGCCTCCAGCCAATCAACAGCTTCCTGCGACATACGGAGAAAGCTCGACATCAGCCCGCTGGCGGTGCTCAGCGCCGCCATCGCCGCATCGCTCTCCGGTTCGATCAGCACGCCCAGCGGCGCCATGAGCTGACGAACCTGTCCAAGCGCGGGATAAAGCATCACCGGCCCCTCAAGCTGGGCGATCGGCGGAAGCGGCGTGACCCGGCATACCTGCGTTTTCGGGCCGGCCAGCTGTTGCAGCGCGGAAATCTCGACGCCGGCCAGGAAGCTCACCAGGATCCGGCCCTCGGGAAACGTCAGCTCGCCCATGACCTCTTCCGCCTGGTGCGGCATGACGCCAAGAAAGATGATGTCGCTGGCGTCGACCACCTCCTGGTTCGTGGCCGCCCGGCGCACCCATCGATAGCGCTGCGCCAGATCGAGCGATACCTCCGCCGAGCGCGGCGAGACGATCACCTCGTTGCCGTCGCCCCACGCCTTCGAGAGGCCATGAATGACCGCAGCCGAAATTGTGCCTGTGCCGATGAAGCCAAGTCTCACGAACGCCTCCTTGTCGTCTTTGCGCCGCCCCGATCAGCCGTCCAGCCGGGCGCGGTGACGCGCCATGAAGCGGTCGATCTCGCTTTGCGAGGGGGCTCGGCCCGTATAGGTCTCCACGTATGCCGGCATGCGCCGGATCCGCTCCGCCAGCGCCTCTTCCGCCTTAATGGAGATATAGCCGACCTGGGTCAGATAGATTGTGCTGGCGCGGATATCGGCCTGGTAGGGGGCGAAGCCGAAACGGGCGAACATGCTGCGGATCGCCTTGATGCGCTCACTGTCGGTCTGCCGGAAGATTTCCTTCAGCTCCGGAGAGGTCTGGGACCAGTTGCGCATGGCGAACTCCAGCCGCGCGTCGAACAGCTCCGGGTCGATCCAGCAGTCGAACAGGTTGAGCACGGCCTCGCAGATCGTCTCGGCGAATAACTGGGTCTGGCGGATCAGGTTGCCGGTGTTCTTGTCGCGCCAATGAGCGATCAGCGCGTTCAACAGCGCCTCGCGATCGTCGAAGTGCCAGTAGAAGCTGGTTCGGGAGACGCTCAGGTTTTCGGCCAGCGGCATGACGCGTACAGCCTCCACGCCGCCTTCGATGAGCGCGTCATAGGCCGCGTCGAGCCAGATGTCGCGGGTGCCGCGCTGCGTCTGGACCGCTACCTTGTTCATCTCTCACGAAATACCAGCATCATTGCGGTGCGGCAAACGAATTGACACTCATGTCGTTTTTGTCGACATTTATGTCGAGTCGAGTATGGACG
>CAYFTI010000351.1:0-2139 GCA_964346065.1 uncultured Hyphomicrobiaceae bacterium | reverse complement strand
GTCACCGTCCAGAACAGCGGCGACCGCAACAGCTTCACCATCACCGTCGGCGCCGAGACCCGCCTCGTCGTCACCCGCAAGCACCGCCTCGGCGCCGCGATCACGACGCCGCTGCACCTCCTGCTGCCGGAGAACGCCGTCGCCCCGCTGGTCGGGCGCGACGCGGTCAAGCGCGGCCTCGATACCTCGCTCGATCGCGCCGAGTTGATCGCCGCCCGCTCTCTCAAGGCGCGCGCCTTCACCGGCGCCACCGTCCGCCATGCCCTCGACGAGGACCATGTCGGCCTGATCACCGAGGCCGGCGCCGATCAGACCCATCTCACCATGCAGGAAGCCGGCCGCAGCCTCGCCGCCCACGCCATCGAGGCGACCGCACCGCCCGGTGCGGCGGGAGCGGCCGCGCCCTCAACCCCCTCCCCGAGCGGCGGGTGCGGTGCTACACGCTATCCAACCGAAGCCGAAAGCGAAGACCGCGTGGCGGAACCGCACCCGACGGGTGGGTGAGATGCGACAGGAGGAAAAGCAGGCATCGCGTCCGGCTCCGGTTGAGATCGGCCTCAGAACAGGCGTTAGGTGCAGCTGGACTAGTCGTCGTATCGAACCCCCGCATTTCGCTCAGGCGTCTACAACCAGTCTGCCAGCTTTGTAATCAACGGTCCAAATACGCTGATATGATTAGATGCAACTGCTAAAAAATTCTTATATTTTTCCTTGAACGATTGCGTCTCTTTTGACGCTTCCATTTCATCGATAGATACACGAATTGCCTCTAACCTTTCCACATCGGCGTCGATCTGTTTTAGGCACTCGCGAAGATCGTCGAAAATTCGTACTTGCTGCCTTTGGTCCGACAAATTGAGTGAATTGTCAGTAGATTGGATATTAACGCGTGCATTATCGCCCTGAATGTTATTTATTATATTCTGCAAACTTTGCGGCGGGGCATCGCTCCGGCGAATTTTTGCCTGATAATGGGCAGGCATTCCGCGTAATGCTTCGTGATATCCGGGATCTTCAACGATAAATTCTTCTTCCAGCCCGGAAGGCAGGTGACGCAAAAACCGATCCCCGGGCCGCACCGGCAATGCCGAATCGAACGTAAGAAGTCGTTGATTGACAATCCGTCCCATAATCTCCGACTTTACAACCTCGCCGTCTTTATCAACCAAAGTCAATTTTTCATTCATGGAATCTTTCATAGACCGGCTCCCTTCAAAGGTGAGTGCTAACGCATCTAGTGTTACGGATCTTAGAAGACCTTTTTTTATCGCATACTTGACAATCTCATTTGTGCCTTGCGCGTCCTTTGCTCCGATGACCGAAGCTAGGCGCTCCTGGTAAGGTATCTTAACAGGCGAAAGAACGTCATCCCCCGCTTCTTCCATTATCCACGAGATAAGGTTGGATAACTGCTCATCTGGCGAAGGCAGTTTCGCACTAATTAGCGCGTCAAGCTCCTCTGTACTGACAAGCGGCCAATCCATATTCCTTTGCAATCGTTGCAGCGAATGACTCAGACGAGCGGATGCCATTGGACCACAATCGTCAAGACGCGACGGCAATACTGCTGCTGCCGTCCCCGTGAGTTGGTAGCGGCCGCATTTTGCACACTCAAACTGTTTAAAATCACCGTCGCTTGCCCTGCCCCTTTCAGCAGTGCGCCCGCAGACAGGGCAGCGTCTCGCGAAATTGCTCAAGCGCATCTCCCTCCAAGGTGGTTCGCTCAGAGACAGTAAATCATTAATCCTTTGTATTAGCAAATCGAGCAACTCTTGCGCCCCGCATGCAGCCTCCCACGCAGCGACAATTCGAATTGCCATGACGCTGTTCGCAGGCGGCGCATACGGCATCTGCTTGCGCCTGTCCGCCAACGATGCCTGATCGAGCAAGCAAGAGAGAGCGCCTTACGCCTCCTCCGGACCAATCAGGGCCTAAAGCCTCGCCGTCCGTCGCGGCGAAGCGCTCGGCGGTCGGAGCCGACGCGGGCAAGCTCGGCTCACGGCACAACGCGCGATCATGCCAGCGTGCGCGTGCCCGTGTCAGCCAGGGCGATGACCACGCCCGCCGCGCAGCTCCACCGCACTCTAGGCCCAAGTTCCTAGTCGACCGATGGGGGTCGACGGCGTAGCCTGGTTCGCG
>CAYFTI010000350.1:0-2143 GCA_964346065.1 uncultured Hyphomicrobiaceae bacterium | reverse complement strand
GACGACGGACAAGCGCCTGCTGGACCTGGTCCAGCTGCTTCGGCGGATCGACCGGTCCGAGGACGCGATCGCCCGGCTGGAGGACTGGCGTGAAACCCACGAGGCCTCCCCGCAGGTCACCTTTACCCTCGCGGAATTGAAGCTCCAGCAGGGTGCCTACGCCGACGCGGTCGGGCTTTACCGCGGGCTGGTCGAGCGGGCGCCGGAAAATCCGACGGTGCGCAACAACCTCGCCTGGGCGCTTGCCCAGGAGGGCGACCTGGAGGCTGCGCTGACGCACGCTCGGAAGGCCGTGGAGCTGGCGCCGGACGAGCCGCGAATCCTGGATACCCTTGGAACGGTATTGCTCGGGAGCGGCGATGCGCAAGCGGCCCTGAAGCCGCTGTCGAAGGCCGCAAACCTTACGAAGCGCTCCGATATCCAGCTGAACTACGCGGAGGCCTTGATCGCCGCGGGACAACGGACTGAAGCGCGGCAAGTGCTCGAGCAACAGGTATCCATCACCGACCTCCCAGACGATCTTAGAGGACGCGCGAAAGACCTTGAGGCAAGGTTGGGCGAATAACCGGCGACGTGACGCAAGTTGGAGGATGTCCCCACGAACGCCCGGGGGATAACCGCGCCTGGGCGGTCCGCGCCGGATCGGTAGGACACCGCCGCGACCGCTGAGCGATTGAGGGGGGTTTTCGCGTGATGTCGTGACAAGCTTGGTATGTTAGGCACAAATCGAGCCGGGTTCCCCTGACGCCGATGCCGGGTCCGGTGTCGCGTCCCTCCGGGTCGCTGGCGTAAGGCCGCATGCGGGCGTCGAACGCGTCTGGCGGGGCGAACGCCGCGTTGCCGTGCTGTCTCACTCTCCGGCGCCCAGATTCAGCTGGTAAGGGGGCGACACTGTGGGGTGACCGTTATCGATCCAATGGCGGTTGAGATTTGTCGTGCCCGATGGGCGACGGGTAAGGCTCTTTGTATTCCGGCTTGTTAGGCAGGCTTTACAGGTTGGCGTGGCACGGGCCTGAAAGTGTCGGTGTTCTTTACACCTTGTGTGGTACGCGCGACGCCCTGTTTGTAACCCTTTGAAAACGCGCAATCTTGAAACTGGCACGCATGTTGCTTGTCCATAGAGCGCCCGCGAGCGCGGGAGGCTTCTAACGAAGGAGAGAAAAATGCGACTTACACGTTCCACCATGACAGCCGTCCTTGCGGGGGCGACTCTCTTCGGTGCCAGCACGGCGGTCCAGGCCGCGGATATCATCATCGACGACTTCAACACCGGCGGCAGTCTTACGTTACCCGGTGACGGTTCCGGGGGCACCACTGCTACGGATACCGCCTCCGCACCGACGACTGAGATCATCGGCGGCGAACGGGAGGCATCGCTGGAGATTGTGAATGCCGGCAATTCCAGCTCCGTTGTTCAGGCAACGGTGTCCAGTGGCACGCTTGACATTGGTGCAGGCCCGCAAGGTACGGGTGCCGAATATAAAGCCATCTTCACGTACGACGGTAGCGGCAGCCCCGGCTCCGGTCTCGGCGTGGATCTTACCGATGGCGGCACGAACGACCGCTTCATCGCAATCATCGACGAAAACGACTTCCCGATTTCGTTCGAACTCACGCTCAACGATGGCACCAATACGGACACGTTCGCGGGCAGTACCCCCGGAGGTATCGCGCCGGCCGCGCCACAGGCCACGGCCAGCGTTCTGTTCGCGGATTTCCCGAATTTCGGCGGCGCTGGTGCAGTGGACTTTACGTCCATCGAGTCCATCGAACTCGCGTTCACCTTCGGAAGTGGGGCCGACCTGAGCTTCGACTTGATCGCAAGCAGTAGTCCGGTTCCGGTTCCAGCCACGTTCGGCCTGGTCGGTGCGGGTCTGATCGGCCTTGGCTTGGTGGCGCGTCGTCGGGCGCGTGTCTGAACAATAAGTGCATGAGGAGATACGGCGGCTCGGCGGGCCGCCGTATCTCGTCCCGTGTCCCATGCTTACTCCCACTGGCCATCCGTGCGCGTCTCCGGTATACATCCCACGGAACAGTGCGGATCGGCCCAGAAAGGAAATGCTTTGCGTGTCACGATCAAACGATGCTTTCTAGGCACGGCCTTGGTGATGGGCTTCGGCGCGTCCGCCGCACTGGCCGCCCC
>CAYFTI010000349.1:0-2145 GCA_964346065.1 uncultured Hyphomicrobiaceae bacterium | reverse complement strand
CCCGACCCGACGGTCGCCATCTTAGGATAGCAAACCTAGACATCTCGCACCAGCGCTCCCGCCGGATCCCTTCGATCGGGAAGCCCGGGTTCGGCCCGCTACGGCCTTACCAAATCGCTACCGGCTCGGCAGCAAAGGACGGATCTCGGACCTGAGCACACCGAGCCCGCGCGTCCGCTTTCTGAGGTCCTGCTGTCGTTGCCGTCGCTCGGGTTATTGACAGCGATCGCGCAGAAAACGATTAGGGGCCGGCAAGCAGGACTGCACACTCATGCCACGCCCGCGATACCTTAAGTTGGAAAACCCCATGTCGAGAGTTGTTCCGAAAATATTTGGTTCAGACGCGCGCAAGTCCCGGCATCAAGCTCGGTTTTGAACTGGCCCGAGCGGCCGGAGCGCTTGTGACGCAGCTCTGTGTCATTGCCGCGCTCTGCGCTAATTGGCGAGGCGGTCTGAGCCAACGCGGCGACTCTGGCGGTATCCGCCCGAGCGTCGCAGAATTCCAAAATGCGGCAGATGGCTTCATAGGGATCGGTCGTGTAATCATCGTATCGGATTAACAAACTCTTCCCCGCAAGCTGGCGCAGGGCCTGGTACTCCCTGTAGATTGGGATTAGCCATTCGCTCGCAGCGCGAAGGGCATACCGATCAATTCCTTCGTCTTGTATCTGTGCGCGCCGTTGCAGAAATATTTCCCGGCTTTTCGAGTTCTTCGGTATGCCGTGGGAGAAACCGAAGGAATAATAAGCACTGACGACGACGTCGCGTGGATCTCTCAGGAAAAATATCATGCGATAATCATCTGGATTTTCGACGCTGATAGGATGGCGCATCGGGCCGTAGACTTCTCCATATGGAAAGAAAAGGTGATGGTATTCGGATTTCATGAGACTGTAGGGATTTTCACCAGGTAACGCGTTGCCCAAACCCCAGATCGCCCCAGCATAATCATAATGCGCACGCGGTCCGATCTGCCCAATCTCTGCGAGAACACGCGCCGCAAAGGTACTCGCGCATTTATGCGTGGTAAAAAAAAAGATTGATGGGTGTTCCGTCAGCCCTGTAGGGTACGTCGAGCAAGCCAGAACGCGCAAATTGGCGTGAGATGTTTCACGGGTCGCTGGCCCGTGCGCACCATGCGTTCTGATCAGCGCATCGCGCAGCTTCCGCGCCGGCACCTCAAGCGCGGTGCCTTTTAGCGCACGCTTCAAATTCATCTCGGCTTTTCCAAGTACGTTTCGTCTGGATCAGAGTGGCGTCCGGAGCGCCCATAGTTACAGGGCCAAAGCTGCCGACTCCGTCGCCCGCCAGCCGATCCGCACCACAATCATGAGCCGGCACCCAGTATCGAAAGGCGTGTCCCGCTTTGCCCTGAGCAGGCAATCTCCATATGCCAAGCCTCGGCACCTTGCGCGCGGCAAGAATGGTTCGCAAGCCCGCTTTTGGTGCCCATTCAGCGCGTTCGGGCGATCTAGGCAGTGAGATCGGCGATTCGGAGTACTATTGGGGTGGATTGACAGGATACTGATCGGAAACCGCGCTCGCGACGGCATGGCTCGTCGGTCGCCGCCAGGAGAGGGCTGCGATCCGGACGTTCACGCGGTCATGCCGTCGCCGCGATGGCAGCCGGCCCGCGCAGCGCGTTGGTGCGGTCGATGATGGCGTGGACACAGTCGGCGGCAGCGCCGCCTCGGCCATCTCGAAGAGCGCGTGACGACCATGCCGCAGAAGTAACGCGCCGGTCTTGATCAGCCGCTCGAGCGACAAAGCGAGCGACCGGGTCTCCAGCACCAGCGTCCGCACGAAGTTGGCGAGGTTGTAGGCGAGCCCGTTCAGCCGAACCCGCACCGCGTTGGCCGCGAAGCGTATGCATGAGAGACGCTTCCACTTCAGCGCGTGCTTGCCCCTGTTGTTGTACCGCTCTGGCCGCACCTTGTTTATAGCCATCGCGTCCGGCGTGTCCGCTGCCCGGAGACCAACGAGCGGCCCGGCTCCCGAGCGCTTTGTCTCAATTAGCGCCGATCTCGCCAATGCCTGCGGGCCCACCCTACGCCTCCTCCTGGCGCGACGCTGCCGTAGCCGGGCCTGCGAGCCTCGGCGGCGCGCCCTACACCGCTTGGCGTTTCCAGCCGGCTTCGCCCAAAA
>CAYFTI010000348.1:0-2173 GCA_964346065.1 uncultured Hyphomicrobiaceae bacterium | reverse complement strand
AGTGTTTGGTGCGCGCGGCGATATAGTCGGCGATCTGCGCCTGATCGCTGTCGAGCACGTCGTAGTGTTCCGGCGCCGACAAGCGCGCGCGCAGGGTTTCAGGAAGATCGGGCGAGACGCCAATGGCCTCGTGGATCGCGTCGGGGAACTTCGCCGGGTGCGCGGTCGCCAGGGTGATCATCGGGACGCTTTCATCGCCCCGGCAGGTGCAGGCCGCGTGCAGGCCCACGGCGGTGTGCGGATCGGCAATATATCCTGTGGCGTTATGCATCACTCGAATCGCGGTCATCGTCTGAGCCTCATCAGCGCGCGCGGCCGCGAACATATCGTTCAAGGCATCATATTGCATCGGCGCCAGCGCGAACCCGCCCGATTGCTGAAGCGTCTGCATTTGTGTCCGCACGAGGTCGGCGTCCCGTCCGCTCATCTCGAACAGCAACCGCTCGAAATTGCTTGAAACTTGTATGTCCATGCTCGGGCTTGACGATGCCATCACCCGGTCCCGTTCATAGCGACCTGTCTCAAGCGTACGCGTTAGGATATCGTTAACATTGGAGGCAATCACCAGCCGGTCAACGGCCAGGCCCATTTGCCGCGCCACGTAGCCCGCGAAGATGTCGCCGAAATTGCCGGTGGGCACGCAAAAGCTGACGGCGCGGTGCGGCGCGCCGAGCGTCACGGCGGCGGTAAAGTAGTAGACCACCTGCGCCATGATCCGCGCCCAGTTGATCGAGTTCACCGCCGCCAGCCGGTGCGCATCGCGGAAGGCATGGTCGTTGAACAGCGCCTTCACGATGGCCTGCGCGTCGTCGAAATTGCCGCGCACCGCGATATTGTGAACGTTGGGCGCGTCGACCGTCGTCATCTGCTTGCGCTGCACCTCGCTCGTGCGGCCTTCGGGATGCAGCACGAACAGGTCGATCCGCTCGCGCCCCCTGAACGCCTCCACCGCGGCGCCGCCGGTATCGCCGGAGGTGGCCGCGATGATGGCCGCGCGGTCGCCGCGCCGGGCCAGCGCCCGCTCCATGATCGGTGCGAGCACCCGCATGGCAAAGTCCTTGAAGGCGAGCGTGGGGCCGTGGAACAGCTCCAGGATGAAATCGTTCGCACCGGTCTGCACCAGCGGCGCGATTGCCGGATGGCGGAACGGTGCATAGGCGCGGGCAAGCATCTCGCGCAGCTCATCGGCCGGCATGGCCGCGCCCATGAAGGGCGCCATGACCTCCGCGGCGACCTCGGCGTACGGCTTGCCCGCGAATGCCGCGATCTGCTCGTGGCTGAGCGAGGGCCAGCTTTCCGGCACATAAAGCCCGCCGTCGCGCGCGAGTCCGGTCAGGGCGGCATCTTCAAAGTCGAGCTGCGGCGCGGCGCCGCGCGTACTGACATATTTCACGAAAAGAACCCCGAACTGCCGGTTGGCCAGGCACTGTCCATCATGGCCGCCACCATCGATCCTGCGTGCTCACGTTACGCCGGGAACCGTGCCCCGGGCAACCCGCCGCGCTTGACGGTCTCAGCCGGCCTGCGCCGATTTCCGCGCGCCGCCACGGCGCGAGAACATATAGGCCGCGTAAACACCAATCAGCGTCAGCGCCAGCCCGAACCAGGTCAGCGCATAGGACAGGTGCTTGTCTCGCAGGCGCAGCTGCGTGACGCCGTCGCGCGGCCACTGGCCGGGCAGCGCGCCAGATTCGGCCTCCACGAAGAACGGTATGGCGCGCGCGCGTTCCCGCGGGGTAAGCTGGGATACCACGCTCTCCAGATCGCGCCAGTACCAGCGGTTGCGCTCAGGCTCGTTTTCCGGCGTGACGAAGTTCGACTGGCCGGGCGCGCGGGCAAGCCCGGTCACCGTGATCTGGCCCTGCGGCACCGGCTGATCGGCGCGCGTCTGCGGGTCTTTCAGCGGCTCGGGCACGAAGCCTCGATCAAGCATGACGATATGACTGTCGGTCTCGAACGGCGAGACGACACGCCAGCCGGCCCGCCCGTCGCGGATCTGGTAAATATGGAATTCCTGACTGGCACGCAGTTCGCCGGTCATCTCGACGCGCATGTATTCCACGTCCTGGTCGCGCTGCCAGCGCGCGAGCACCTGCTCCAGCGGCTTGGCTGGCGCATCGGCCCGCGCCTCGATCCGCTCGATCAGCGCATGTTTCCAGTCGCGGCGCTGGAG
>CAYFTI010000347.1:0-2177 GCA_964346065.1 uncultured Hyphomicrobiaceae bacterium | reverse complement strand
CGTAGCGCAGGACGATCTGCCCGATATCCGTCATGTAGCCGAGATTGATATCGCCGTTGATCTGTTCGTAATCGGTGAACGGCAGATCCCCGGTGACCAGCGGATCGGTAGGACCGCCGCCGGGATCGAACGCTTCGCGGCCGTTCGGCGTCTCAAAGCCGTTCGACTCGCGCCCGACGATCGTGCCGGCGATGCCCCACCGGCCATAAGCCGCTTGCAGCTTCTGGACCGCGGTGATCTGTTCGAAGCCTTCCTGGTATTCCAGCGTCGTCTCGCCGGAGAACGTGAATTCGCCCGGCGCTGCGGTCGGCGGCGCATCAGGGATGACGTTCACGACACCGCCGATCGCCCCCGAGCCATAGAGCAGGCTCTGCGCACCGCGCACCACCTCAAGACGATTGGCAATGAACGGGTCGACATTCGGGGGGTGGCGCACGCCGAACTGTTGATGGTCGAGCGCGATCCCGTCCGCGAGAACGCGCACGCGATTGCCGGAAAAGCCGCGCAAGACCGGCTTGCCGACGACCGACCCCGTGTTGATCGTGTCCACACCGGCCAACTGGTCAATGGACTCGCCCAGCGATGCCGACTGACGGCGGCGTTTCTCCTCGCCGCCGATGACATCGACGCCGGGCGGCAAATCCTCGGGTTCTCGCGCGGACGGCACCCCGGTAATGACAAGCGCCTCAAGCTGCGTGACCGAAGGCGCGGAAGCTGTTGGCGCTTCCTGCGCTTGCGCAATACTGGCCAAACAGGTTCCGGCAACCGCGGCGATGCCGCAGCCAACAAATCGTGACATGCAAAAACTCCCTCTGCCGCGTGCCCCTAAACAGCGGCCATGTTTGGTGTCTCCGGACTGGGCAAAAGGCGGTAAGGGCCTTCACCGGAACCGCCTCTTCTGTAACGTTATAATATAACTTTTGAGGCAGCAAACCCTGCCTCGTCCGCTGACCGCCGCGAATTTGGCGCCGTTGTCACGATGCAACACCCGGCGCTCCACCGACGCCCGCCGCGCACGGCGACATTGTCGCCCTGGTCTGGCTGCTTGTGAAACCGCTGAACCGGGCCGGCTCACGGACGAGGCAAAAGGCCGTTTCGGCCGCTCGAACCTCTGGGCACGGTCAAGGTCTGATACATCTGCGCAGGCAGGTGCCGGCCCTGGGATTGCATGGCCGGCCCCCGGATGACGGACAAGCCCAGTTAGGCGCGGTCATGAAACACGACAAACGCGCCGGGTCTGTGAGACCTCGTCCGCCGCGCCGTGGGCCTGTATGAAGACTATTCGATCTTGTCGAAATCCCCGTGCCCCGCGCTGGTCATGGCGCCGTCCTCGTGCGGCGTGGTGCTGGCGTCGACATCATCGGACAGCGTGGATGCGTCGTGCGGCTGTCCGTGCGATCCCTTGCCGTCAATGTGATCCATCCAGTTGCCGGCCAGACGCGAGGCATACCCCTGATACGGTGCGGGCGATGCTTGCACGGAATCGATCCAGCCGCCGCGCGCGCCGTCAAACGCGCTTTGATCCTCGCCGCTGTCGAACATCAGGAACTCGGCGGCCTCATCGCGGCCCGCGCCGTCGCCCGCAACGCCCGGGAAACCTTCATGGCCGCCGATGATCACGTCATCGCCATTGCCGCCCGAGAGCTCATCGTCGAAGGCCGTGCCGGTGAGGGTGTCATCGCCGCGCGAGCCGATCGCGCGCTCGATCGAGCTGTCGGCCAGATCGAGCGAGAAGCCTTCATCCGACCACTTCGAATTGACAACGTCGAAGTCTTCGCCGCCAGCCACCTTGTCGGCGTCGGTGACGTCCTGGAAATTGTCATCGCCGGGGGTGCCCTTGAGCACCCGGCCCTCGGGCTTGTCCGGCGCAAGGCTCTTGTCCGGGCTGGGGTCCCCGGCTGTTTCCGGGGCGATGGTAAAGGTCTGGCTGGCGCTCAGGCCGGCTTCATCCGTGGCGGTGACAGTGACGTGCTCGCTGCCGCCCTCGCCGCCTTGATAAGGCTGGATTGCGGTGAGCTTGGCGGTCATGTTGACATCACTAAAGTTCTTGTCGCCGCCACCCCACAGATCCTCCCAATTTAGATTGCCCTCGATCTCGTTGTCGGTGAGGTGATCGAAGCCGTCCGCGTTCAGCGCGGCATCGGAAAACCAGGTCTGAACCGATTTCCCGTCCTCGC
>CAYFTI010000346.1:0-2189 GCA_964346065.1 uncultured Hyphomicrobiaceae bacterium | reverse complement strand
GCCGATCATCGACGTGGCCTTCGAACATCGCACCTACCTGCCTAACGCCGGGCTGGCCCTGGCAGCCGCGACGGCGCTGGCCTGGCTGGCCACCCGGCCGTTTCGCTGGCGCGCCGGGGCGGTTGTGACCTTTGCGGTGCTCGTGCTGCTTGCCGGCACGACCTGGGCGCGCAACAATCTATGGGCTGACCAGATCGGGTTCCTGCGCGCCGAAACCCGCCTGAGCCCGACTTCCCAGCGAGCCTGGACCAGTTTGGGCAAGGAACTCATGCGCGAGGGGGAATTCCGGAAAGCGCTGGAAGCACTGGAACAAGCCGCCGATATCGCCGAGCTTCATGAAGAAGGGCAACTGCGCCCGCCGACCCTTCTCAACATGATTTTCGCGCTGCACTACACCGAGCGCAACAGGGAAGCGGTAGAGCTCGCCAACAACACCCCGCTGGATACATTCGACCGAGCCGAGCGGGCGTTTTACTATGAGGCCCGCGGGCGTGCTCACTTCGGACTCGGTAACTATCGCAAGGCCCGCGAGGACCTGACACAATCGGCGCGCCTGAATCCGACGGTCAACGCCATGTCGTTCCTGGCCGCCGCCGAATACCAGCTCGGCAACTATCCCCGCGCCCGGCAACTGGCCCGGGAAGTCCTGCAGGCCGCGCCCGGCAACCCGCTGGCCCGGGACCTCCTGCGCCGGATGCAATGAAATCAAACCCGGCTCCCGGATAGCCCCCGCAAGCTTTAACCGTCCGTCATTCCCGCAGAGCCTGCCTTCGAATGCCTTAATCGAGGGCGGGAATCCAGTAAAACAACCGTCCGGCGCAGCCGGACACAAGACCTGATTGACGGGCCGAACCCGAAACCCCTGGATCCCGGATAACGCCGCGCTACGCGCGGCGCTTCCGGGATGACGACGGAGGAGGCGCTGCCGGCGCCGCGATTACGGCAACACACTCTCGTATACCGCCATTATCTGACGCGCGACCGCATCGATCCGGAAACGCTGTTCGAATCGCTGCCGGGCCTGCCGGCCGGCCTCCCGCAGAATCGAACGCTGACGGGCCAGGCGAGCCAGCAGCGCGGCCAGTTCCCCGACCTCGCCCGAGCCTACCATCCAGCCGGTGCGGCCTTCCTCGACCACCCAGTCCATGCCTGCGCCCGGTACCCGCGTCGCAATCTGCGGCTTGCCCGCCGCCATCGCCTCGACCAGGCTCAGCCCGAACGCCTCGCCCCGGTTTACCGACGGCAGGCAGAACACGTCGCAACCGGCCATCAAGCGGTTACGCCCGGCGTCGTCGACGCTGCCGATCAGGCGCAGTCGCTGGCCCGCCTCGTCACCGAACTCGCGATGCAAAAACCGCTCCAGTCGCCGGCGCTCCTGCCCTTCGCCGACGATGACAACCTCCACATCGGCCACCCGGGCGGCCGCCCGGAGCAGCACCTCGAAACCCTTGTAGCGCGACAGCCGCCCCACGGCCAGCACCTTCAGTCGGTCGTCTTTGCGCCACACTGAGGCAGTGGCAGTGGCAGTGCCAGAAGGCTCCAGACGCGCCGGATCCAGCCCCAGCGGTATTACCCGGCACTTGTCGCGAAACGATTGCAGCACTCTGCTGCTTTCCAGATAAGGCGGTGAAGTCGCGATCACCTCGTCGGCGCGCCTCAACAGCGCCCGCTCGAGCGGCCGATAGAAGGGATAAAGCATCTTCAATTTCGCGTCCAGACCCGGGCCGACCACGTCCGAGTGCCAGTGTACGACCGTGGGAATCGCCCGCGCCTGCCGGCTTTTCAACGCCCAGAAGGCCGAGGTATTCGGCAGGTGCAGGTGCAATATGTCGGGCCGGAACTCGTCCAGCATGCGCTCCAGCGCCCGCCCGAATCCCGGACTGATCGGCGCGTAGCTCAGCTGCCCCAAAGTCGGCACGCGCCGAAAACGCTCCAGGAAATCGAAGTGCTCGCCGTCCAGCCCCTTCTGCCCCGGCGCCTCGTGCACCAGGCACGCCTGCGCCACGCCCTCAGCAGCACACCCACGCAGTAGGTCAAGCATGAAATTCTCAATCCCGCCGGCAAACGGCGCGAAGAACTTTCCGACATGCAACACCCGCATCCGCGGCACCGTCCGATCGTCGTATTCGAAGATTCGGCAATGGTATACCGCAAAGCCCAAAACCACTGGATCCCGGATAACGCCGCGC
>CAYFTI010000345.1:0-2198 GCA_964346065.1 uncultured Hyphomicrobiaceae bacterium | reverse complement strand
GCTAGCGCCGTCCGCCATGCGCGACTGCGGATAAGTCAAGCCACGCCCCCAGTTCCAGCTCGAATGCCCGCGGTTCAAACGGGCGCATGCCGCCCTCAGGATAGAACGTGATCTCGCCAAACCGAAGCCGGCCCGCTGTCGCGATAAAGTCTACCCGGCAGAACGCGAACGGCGCCGACAGAGCCGCTGCGGCCGCCTTCAATTCGGCCAGAAATGGCGGGCGCGGCACGGCTTCGTTAGCATAGGGCCAACCGCGGCGGCCAACAGCGTAAGGTTGCCAGTCCGCCCCGAACATGGACATGACCCGCTCACCTTTCCGTTGTTCAACGTGAAGCACGAGTTTTGGCACTGCGTGAAAGCAGTAGACTTTGTAGTCGCGAAGTGTATTTCCCGGTACACCGATGTGGCGTTCGACGAGAACGCGCGGTCGGATCCGTCGATAGGCCCACTCCCGGTGCAGCAGGTAGTGGTTATGGTTCAAACTTTCGCGGATCTGGCGACGTGCAAGTGACCAATTAAAGCGCGCGCGGTCAGTGCAGAAGACTGAGGAGTTCCAGTCGTGCGTCGTTTTAATGACGAAGGCATCTTCTGTGATCGTCTGCTCATTAACAATTTTCTCGCTATCGCCGACGAGCAAAAGCGGCGTAAGCCACGAGCTCCCAAGTGTGTTGGCGACATAGTCGCGCACGGCAAGCTTATCGGCGCAGATGGGATGCAGCCGCGATCGGTCATTGAGCTTCAGCCAATTTAGCTTCTCGGTGAAGCCCTGTGGATTATTGAGATCGAGGCTCTCCCCCCAGCGACGACGATACTTGAGCCTCAGAAATAAGCGGTCGGGGAGTTGTGGCTCAATGGCTTTTTGCAACCGGCGAGCGAAGTGCCTTAGGCACGAGCCAAGTGTTTCCGGAGGAAGCTGACCGATCGGAGGCATCATCGCGCCAAGAGCTGTTGTTTCGGCAGAAACCTCGCCATAAAGGCCAGGGTTGGCGGGTCAAAGCGGAGCGGACCAAATAATTGAAAGAAGCGCAAACTGGGATAAGCATTCCCCTCTATGATAACCGGTCCGTTTGCACTCAAGGCAATGTCCCAACCAACGTAGGTCATACCTGGCAGGCGGATACAGAGCTCTTTGGCCAACGCCTCGACGGCCGACCAATCAGGCACCGTTCTGCCGGAGATTTGGGCATTAGTATCGGGATGTCGGTCCAGCAGCACCAAGTGATTTCCGGGACGGACGTGTGCCGCTTGCGACAATTGCCCCGTTACCGGATCCACGGCGGCGACGAGACCGCCGGCGCTGAAGTTATCGACGAAACCCGTGCGCTCGGTGCCAAACCGATGCACGGCGGCAACGACAGCAGGCACGCCGCCGGGCGGGGTCACCGTCAGGAGGCGGATCGTGTTCACGGTGTTAGGGAAGATCGTTGCTGCGTAATCGGCTTGACGCACGCGGCCCTGTAGCAGTTGACCCTCCTGAAAGGGCGGGTCCGCAGCGGCCTTGAGTTTAGTGATGCTGACAGTCGTTCCCTTCTTGCCGCGGATCCCTTTTAAAACGACTGCCGTGTCATCATTGAGATAGCACTTAAGCGCCGCTTTCCCGTCTCCAAGCCACCAAGTTTGCCCATTAAGGCGGTACGCAAAGACTGGCGGATGCGGGAGCTCAAGGCTGCGCATCATGGCTGCGAAAACAAGCTTGTCGTCGAGCGTCACCGCATATCCAGCATTCAGCCCATGCAGCGCATATTCACGTTGGAAATGTGATATAAGCCCTGTTGGGCGAAAACCCAACTGACGATACCAAGACGCCTCTAGCGGATCATGCCCAGTGATAATGTCGCGGATTACTCGTAATCGACTTGCAGATGGTTCTCTCGAACGCCCCGCACGATAGTGAGCGCGGGCGAAGGAACGCAAGAAAGACAGTCGGCGACGGCTGCCGCGCAGTATTTTTTGCAGGAACAAAGTCGCAAGAACGCACTCATGCGCCCGCTGCCACGACAGCGGAGGCGAGCGTCTAGTGATGCCAACGAAGCGTAACACGGTCCCTGTACCCTTCATCGTGATCCGTTCGGCGTCGTAGGCTGATTGGATCCGGCCGACCCGGCGGGAGTGACCCGTCGGCCCCTGTGCCACGAGCACCTGGACCGGTTTTTCCTGCGACATGACGCGTTCAAAATACTGGTCTTTGGTTTCAATGG
>CAYFTI010000344.1:0-2222 GCA_964346065.1 uncultured Hyphomicrobiaceae bacterium | reverse complement strand
GGATCGTTGCCAAGAAGGCGTTGAAGGACGACGACAACAGCGAATAGGTGCACGCGTGAGCTGGCGGCCGGCTGCGACAATGTCCGCCGGTCGTCGGTTCGGCGAGGACGTGGAGAAGGTTGGAAAATCCAACTTTCAGACCTCAACGGTTCGTCGCCGCGCAGGGCCCATAGGAGGCCGCCACGCGTATGCTTCCGGTGGCGGCTGAAGGTGAGACGCAGAGGGATGCACGCGGTTTCCGCGGTAAAACCACATCGTCGCTGGTGTCCCCCGGCTCGGCGATGGGCATGCCCGTGACGTGCCGCTCAGCTGTTACCGTCGACCGCCAGACCGCTTTGAAGCAGTGTTGCAACCTTGGCCAATAGACCTCGTCTCACAATTTCGTCGCATTCCATGCCAGAGACATAATAATATGTCGGGAAAATACAACCGTACCGTCGTTTTAAATTTTGACGTCGGATAGCTGGGTAGCGACATCAAAGTCCACGCCGATTTCGTCGAAATGCCGACGTCCGCATTCGATTTTTTGGTTTTCCTGTGTTCGACGCTCTTCACGATCCAAAGTGCTTTTGGTCTCGCGGACGAAATACAGCTTCTCATCGCGCTCGGTGACGAACGCCCAGTCGGGGTTGTAAGGACCGATCGGCGTGTCGATCTTGAACCAGCCTGGTAGCTTCACGAACACCTTGATGTTGTCATTGTTGTCGAGGTCGGCAGCAAAGCGTTTTTCAACCTCGGAGTCGAACTCGATCGCATCGAAAAGGGTTTTGTGTCGATTCTGAACTGTATAAAGATTCTTGAGATACCGGGTGATGCCCTTTTCCGCGTCGTCTTCAAGCCGCTGCATTTCCCAAAATTCGCCGGCTAGCTTTTCATACTGAATGCCGTCGAGCATCAACTCGTGCATCGCATAGGCGATCTCGCGCGCGACGAGGGCCATGAATTGCTGTGGATTCTGCCGGAAATCGCCGATGCGGCCGGACTCGCGGAGGATCATTACCAAGGTGTGGCGCGTCAGCTCGGTTTCCTTCTGGAGAAAAGCGATGATGTCCGGGAGAACCCGCGGCCCCTCCATGACCTCGCTTTTCTCCTCCAGCTTCTTGTCGGCGCTGACCCCGGCGCGGGTGAATTCGACATCGACGCGGGTCGAGCTCAGCGTCAGCGACTTTACCCGCTCCATCGCTTTCAGGCGGTTGACCGCCTTCTCGACCAGCTCACTTGTTTCGAAATGCACTCGGTAGCGCGTCTTTTGGCTTATCCGCGACCAAAGCTCACGGAAGTCCTCACGAAGGTGAACTTGCTTATGGAAACCGATATTGCGTTTCTTGTGGGCGTTGGCGACGCGGTTATTGAATAGATACTTCTTCATCTCATCGACGACGGCGGATCGAAGATCCTCGAATTCCTCGTCGATTTCCAAGCGAAAATGCATGTTGTCTGGCTCGAAAGCCGCTTGGATGTCCCCCTCGGCGTTGAGATAGCCGCGCTGCTCCAGTGCGTCCCAGATACGGGCGGAGGCGTCCTGACCGATGGGCTTTTCCTCGCCGTCTTCGGTCGGCCGGACGAGCTTGGCGAAAGCCTGGCGCTCGATCCGGCCGAACTTGATTCCGAAATCCTGCTCGTACTCGGTCTGAAGCGCAGCGGCGAAATCCTCGTAGCTCTCGCTGGCGACGACGGTCAGGCGGTTGAGGTGCTCGTCGTGGACGCGCTCGCCATCGCGATTGACGGGCAGGCGGAGGCCGCGGCCGATCTGCTGGCGCCGCTCGAGCTCCGAGCCGACCTCGCGTAGCGTGCAGATCTGGAACACGTTCGGGTTGTCCCAACCCTCGCGCAGGGCGGTGTGGCTGAAGATGAAGCGCAGCGGCTCGTTCGGATCGAGAAGCCGCTCCTTGTCCCGCATGATCAGAGCGTAGGTGTCCTCGTCATCGGCGGTGTTGCCGCGCGTGTCCTTGGCTCGTCCCTTCTTGTCCTGGCTGAAATAGCCGTTGTGCAGCTGCTCGACGTCGAAGGGCAGCAACCCTTGGTACCTCGGCTTGGCCGCGAGCTCGCGATACGACTCTTCGAACCATTGCCCGATCTTCCCCAGGCTGACCGTACCGTCGTCGTTGTAGACCCGGTAGTTCACCACCTTGTCGATGAAGAATAGCGAGAGGACCTTGATCCCGCGGCCCTGCAGGGCGCGCTCCTTGCGCAGGTGCTGCTCCACGGTCTCGCGGACCATG
>CAYFTI010000343.1:0-2226 GCA_964346065.1 uncultured Hyphomicrobiaceae bacterium | reverse complement strand
GCGGAGATAGAGCGCGGCTTGGCGCTCGCGCGGCGCGGCATGGCGTCCGGAAAGTGTTCCTTTTTTGGACAGCCGTTGCCGTTTCGCTCGAACCGCTTGGTTGACGCGCTCGCCTTACGCCGCAAGCTCGCGGGACAACTATCAGTATCGGTGCGCATAAGAGATTACCAAGATGAACCTGCGTTTTGCCTTCGCCACCGCTATTAGTCGAAGAGAGTTCTTGCCGATCGCACTGGCCGCCGGGGTGAGCGGTTCGGTGCCTCGCTTGGCTCGCAGCCAAGAGGAGATGCAGCGCTTCCGCTGGCGTGTCCCGGCACCGAAACAGGATTTGATCGAGGAAACACTGGTCTTCGACGGGATGATCGAGCCGGATACCGAAAGCCGCGGTTTCATCATCGTGATCGTGGGCGCGGCCCTGCTTGTTCAGCTTGCGCGGTCGGTGCTGCGTCTGCACGACGAGCTTGAAGGTGGCACCGTCATCGACGCGCGCGGCGACGAGTTGCTCATCGAGCGCAATGCGGAGCTTCCCGGCGACATCATCATCATTGTCGATTCAGAGGGTGCCAAGATGCACGAGCGCTCGGCTTTGCCGAGCCCGGAAGCACTCGCCAAGCTCCTGGCGAAATAGGCATGCGCACGAGCTTCCGGCGCTTTGCCCTGTTGGTCGCGAGCCTGATCGCTTCGCTCGTCGCCACGACCAGTATCGCCGCGGAACGGGTGGCGCTGGTCATCGCCAACGGCGCATACGCTACGGGTCGCCTCGATAACGTGGCATCCGATGCGCGGCGCGTTCGAGGTGCGCTGGAGGCGGTCGGCTTTGACGTCATCCCCGTGAACGATGCCGACAAGAGCGACATGCTCGACGCCGTCGAGGCCTTCATGAGCCGGCTGAGTCGGGACCCCGCATCGATCGGCTTCGTCTACTACGCCGGCCACGCGCTCCAGGTGGAGGGTGTGAACTACCTTATCTCGCTCAAGGCCGACATCCGCAGCGAGCACGATCTCGCTTCAGAGGCCTTCGACGTCCGCCGCCTGCTGTGGCGTCTCGGCGACGCGACGAACAAGGCGAACGTCGTGGTGCTCGACGCCTGCCGCAACAATCCGTTCCGATCGTTCGTGCGGTCGCCTCGGGTTGGGCTCGGTGTGATCACGTCGCCGCGCAACACCCTCATCGCCTTTTCGACCGGGCCCAACCAGCTCGCGCCGGACAACGGTGTCTATGCGCAGACGCTCGCCGACGAGCTCAGGCGACCGGGCGTCTATCTCGATCGCGTCTTCCGGAATGTCGCCAATCGCGTCGACCGACGCAGCGACGGCACGCAGCAGCCTTGGCTGCAGATGTCCGCATTCCCCGACGTAGAACTCTTACCAGGCGAGCCATTGCCCCAGGTGGCCCGTCCACGTCCAACAACGCCAACGACTGGGCTGGCTGACTTTGCGGTGTTTACGGACACGCTGGCGGACGGATCGCTGTGCGGGTTTTGCCCAGAGATGATGGTCATTCCAGCGGGCACCTTCAAGATGGGCTCTCCGGCGGGGGAGGAAGACCGCGACCAAAACGAGGGTCCGCAGCGGGAAGTCCGCGTGGGGCGGTTCGCGATTGGATGGACTAAGGTGACGGTGGGGCAGTTCCGGGCGTTCATTGAGAACAGCGGATACGACGCGGGGGGCTGTCACTTGGGCGCGAATACAAGCTGGCGGAATCCGGGTTTTGTGCAGACGGACGAGTACCCTGTGGTGTGCGTCTCCTGGGAAGATGCCAATGCCTATGTCGGCTGGCTGAGTGGGCAGACGGGGCAGCATTACCGGCTACCGAGCGAGGCGGAGTGGGAGTTCGCGGCGCGCGCCGGCACCATGACGCCTTACGCCTTTAGCGACGGCCCTACCGGTGACGAGATCAGGGCATTGCAGGCGTTCCGCTCGAATTACAGCACGACGACGGAGGTTGGCACCTATCATGAAAATGATTGGAAGCTCGACGACATGCATGTTAATGACCGGGAGTGGGTAGAAGATTGCTGGCACGACAATTATGAGGGTGCCCCAACCGATGGTTCTGCCCGGCTCGAAGCGAATGGCGGCGATTGCGTGTTGCGTGTTCTTCGCGGCGCTCTGAAGGACCTCCGTCCGACCCTCCGCAACTCGAACTACTTCGGCATCCGCGTCAACAGCATCGGCTTCCGGGTCGCCAGAACGCTTACCCCTTGAATCTTTTCCTCTTTACCT
>CAYFTI010000342.1:0-2232 GCA_964346065.1 uncultured Hyphomicrobiaceae bacterium | reverse complement strand
CGTGCCCGCCGGCAGGCGCGCGAAGAAGCGGCCGTAGTCCAGAAAGCCCGCGACCGGCGGACCGCCAGACGTCGGCGGGCGTAATGCAGTGGGCAAGACCCTACTGGGGGCTCGGGTGACCCGATCGAGTCCAGTACGAACTTTTTAGCCAACCCGAAGCAGCCCACCCTCGATGAGCGTCTCGGCCCAGCGTTCACGCGAGGCTAGCACCACACAGCCTCGCTTTGCACCGGTCTCCCGGATGGACGGCAGCGTAGGGTAGAGCGCGACGAGGTCAAAGTGCTCGACGGCTGGCGCTACGTAACTCTCAATCAAAGCGCGACCGGGTCCATAATCGTCATAAGCATAGCCCGCGTCGCCCGGGACCTGGAAATCGTCAATCATGACAATAGCGTTCGCGGTTGCGGCGAAGATGATCTCGATCTCATCGGCTAGCGGAAGGTCGTCGTACCAATGTGCGTCGAGGTAGGCAAAAACCACGGCTTCCGGTCCGTGAAAAGGAGTGCGCGCCGCCAGCATGCGGCGCAAGTTCTTGCGACTGTCGCCAAGACGCAAGTCGACATGATTAAAGCCCATGAGCTGCCGACGTGCGAAGCCGAGATTTCGCGATCGCGCCTCGATCGACACAACCGGTGCGCCTTGCAGCGCGAGATGCACCGTCGTCGTCCCGCGGAAAGTCCCTGTCTCGATAATGAGCGCGGGAGGCGCCAACTCCATCAGCCAATTGACCAGCTGCAGTCGACCAGCCTGCCCATTGAATGGCCCGCCCCAACTCGTCCGACGGCTCGGAAAGAGACTATATTCGAGTATGCCTTTAAGCGCGGTTTCAGGAAGCATATTTTCGAAGAGGCGAGCGAACACCTGTTAACTCCGGTCGTAGACTACATCCATATAGGTCCCGCCATTGGGATGCTGGGCAAAGGATCGCTTTGAGCGCAAACGAAAGCCATTTTCGCGTAAATAAGCGTTGACCTCTTCTGCCGTACAGCCGCCAGCGTAGGCTGAAAAATCGCAAACCTCCGCCTTAACGAAGCGAAAATGTCTAAGGCTTTCCGTCGCTCCGCGCAACACAAGAAGTTCCGCTCCCTGAGTGTCGATGACGAGCGCGTCATAGTGGTTATGTTGTTCGCATAAAACATCGTCCAGCGTCCTCGACATAAATTTGTGCGATTTTACGTACTCGACATCTGGCCACACGTCTTTATGCTGATCCATCGGAAAAATTGAGCTGGACGCGCCCGCGTTATTGGCGATGTGCAGCGTCTGAACGCGACCAGTGACATCACTGAGCAACGCCTGTACTGCGAATTGCTGGGGTAGCGCGGCGATGTTCGCTTTGAGCTCGCTGAACACCTCTGGGATTGGCTCGATCCAGAGAACGGGTAAGCCAAACTCAGCGTAGCGGTGACGTTCCTGCCCGCTGTTTGCGCCGACATGAACAACTCCACTCGCCGAACAAAGCCACCAGTCATTCGATGCTTTCAGCAACCAGCGCCGCACAACCAGCGAGACAGGGCTCGGTAGCCGCCTCACAGTCCTGCGGGCGACGTGGCGACCCGTCCTTCGCGCGATTGATGTCGCGCGGGTGGACGCCCTGATCAAGAAGCGTCGGAGACGCGCCACGGCGCGTCGAAACTTCGGCGTAAAATCGACTGTGAATCGATTTACGTAGAGTGAGCGCTCGACATGAATTTCCGGCTCTACTTGCAATGGGTGGATAAGCGGTGCGACAAGCCCATGCAAAGGCCTGTTTGCCAGAGCTGGTAATTGAGCTCCAGTCGGCACTTTAGTGTGGGTTGCCAAGCCGCCGTATCCGAGATTAGATATCAAGTTTCGAGTTGGGTAAACGATATATCCTTCCGAAGCGAAGATTGCATGGGCCCATCGGTAGGCCCAGCTATCAACCACATCCTGACGTGTGCGCTTGAATATTTTGGTCCAGTAGTGGAAAAGTGCGGCCGATTCGGCTCTTGAGTAACCGCTGAACGCAGTAACTGGGTCCACATAACGACGCATTGCATCGTCATAGCTCGCCCAGGCACGCGCCCAGCTAGCCCAGCCCCATGGATCGAACGCGCGACAGAAAGCATAGGAGGTTGCTATCGTGGAGGCCTCGTCAAGATAGCTGCCGCCGCAAATCGCCATTACGCGCTTGTCGTGTTGGTAACGAGCAAGAAGCTCGGCGCAATATGGAAAAAAGCTTGGGTGCGGCAGGCAGTCGTCCTCGAGGAT
>CAYFTI010000341.1:0-2241 GCA_964346065.1 uncultured Hyphomicrobiaceae bacterium | reverse complement strand
CCGGCTTGATGGTGCGTTTCGCTGCGCTCCACGGCAACCTACGCGGGCTGTGGAGGTTTTTCTTTCCTTCGTGTTCTTCGTGTCCTTCGTGGTTATCCGCTTTTTGATTTCTTTGCACCTTCGCCAGCGCTGTCTTCAGGGATCTGGCTCAAAGCCGTCGCTGAACAGCGGCTCGGGCAGTTCGGGCCCCAGCACAGTGACGCCCAGCGCCGGCCCTGTAGCCTCCGGATGGAGGCGAAACGTCACCGGGCCGGGCGGACGGTCGGCGACCAGCGAGAAGCGGAAGGCAGTGCCCCAGTCCAGCGACGTGTCGTCGGGGTCTTCCCAGCGCAGCGCATCGGCCTGGATCGTAGTCGTCCAGTCCTGGCCGCGGGTGCGGTCGGCGCGGGCAAAGCTGGTCTCCGATACCGATGCGGCAACCGCCAGTGGCACTTCGACGGCGGTGAAACCGGCGTTCGACAACAGCTCCAGCTCCGGCTCGGCGCCCGCGGTGTTGGCCAGCATGAAATCGTGGTTCATCACCGCGTAATCGTAGCGCCAGGTGCCGTCGCCGAGATCGGTGCTCACAACCGATACCCGCACCGTGCCGTTTGCGGTGGTCAGCAACGCCGTGTCCTGACCGGCCTGGGGCGCGGAAGAATCCACCCATTGGTCCAGCGCCGGGCCTTGCTGGAATTCATCGACCGCGGGAAACGTCCAGGTTTCGCCGTTCCATGCCGGAGCCACCTCGATCCAGCCCATGGTGTTGAAGATATCGACGTCGTCGCGCACCACGTACCAGGCCTCGACAAGGTAGCGTGCGCCCGGATTGTGCGCCGGATCGAGATCGCGCTCCAGTACACGCATTCGGTTGTCCAGCGCGTCTTCCGTTTCGTCCGTCGACTGGTTGGTTTGTACACCCTGGCAGTCGGGATCGAAAAACGATCCGCAGCGCCCCCATAACCCTGGCCCCGGAACGATCTCCCGGCGCGGCGCAAGAAATTCGCCCAGGTCATTGTTGCTGGCGCTGTAGGTATCCTCGCAACCTTTCCACAGGATATTGCCGCCGGGACACGGGCAGATCGAATTGACCGTAAAGAAGGCATGCTTGACGGCCGACGCGCCGATCTGCTCGAACCGTCCTCCGGCATCGATCCGGTACAGGTTCCAGACCAGGTATGGGTGCTGGTCGTTGTTATAAGGCGGCTTCGGCACGGTGAACTGCTCCCACCACGGCAAATCGGCTGTGCCCGCATTGCGCAAATTTGCATTCGGCGCAATCACCAGTGGACCGCCGGTTTCTCCGTTGCAATTCGGGCAGCGCATGAACTGGACCGCCATGCCCCCGGAGGCCTGATTCATTCCAATCAGTTCGACGTCGCCGTCGAAATCGGGTTGGTCCGGCCAGTTCGGACTTTTGCACTGACCGCTGCGAACCGCTGCCAGCGATCCAGCCGAAACCACCGGCGCACGCAAATGGGCCCCGCCGAACACCTGACCGGCCAGCATCGGCTTTCCGATCCAGTCGGCCATCGCCGCGGTCATGGACAGGTTGGCGTGGCGCAGCTCCAGCGCTGCGCTTTCGTCGACCAGTTCGTAATGGCCGTGATCCATTGTCGCCCAAACGACGCCCTCGCGATCCAGTAACTGGAACACCCCCTGGTGCTCCGGGTGCGGTGCGACCCTGAAATCGGCAAGATCAATCACGCCATCGCCGGCTTTCAGCCTCAACCCGCCGTGATAGTGCAGGTAGCCGCCGAAGAACGCCTCGACCGCCCCGCCCGGCGCGCTGAAATTGATTTTCTGGATCGACAGCCCCTCAAAGCGCAGCTTGCGATAGCCCAGCGAGTGCTTCGGCCGGGTGTCGGCCAGCGCTTTCACCGCGTCGGCTTCGATCCCCAGCGGAGACAATACGCCCTGATTAAGCTCGATGACGATCTCGCCACCGGCCACGCTCCAGGTGTCTGCCGACTTTGCGGCGTCAGCGGCCGGCAACCCCGCCGCCAGCAGCGCCAGCGCCAGCAAGCCGACCAGCATCTTCAGCCTGGGGAACCTAGTTCTCGTCTTCATCACCACGAATGATCCTGCGGTCTTCCTCGAACAGCTTCGCGAGATTCTTGCGGCTTCGCCTGTCGATCTTGACCAGCTCGGCCTCGTCGTCCTTGTGCTCGACCTGGTATTCCAGCGCCTGTTCATCGTGCTCGCGAAACATGTCGACGTAACGCGCGGCCTTGCGCACGCCGACGGCGGTCAGCGAGGCAC
>CAYFTI010000340.1:0-2244 GCA_964346065.1 uncultured Hyphomicrobiaceae bacterium | reverse complement strand
TCGAGCAGGCACTGGCCGCACATGACGGCAACGCCACCCGCGCAGCGGAGGCGCTGGGCATCAGCCGCGCGACGCTGTACCGGCGCATGAAGGAGTTCGGCATCCGCCGCTAGTGGTCCTTCAACTTGATAATTTAGGATTCAGCGCTCCTGTGGCGCTCCGCTGTCTCGCGCGATCGCGCCGACTGTCGCATGATTGAGACAGCTTCGGCACAATTTTTTTCCAAGTCATTGATCATCATCTCTCTTTCCGACATGGCCCGGTGATTGCAGTACGGGATCAGACCCGAACGCGCGAACACCAGCATGAGTACCTTGAGGACAAAAGCAACGCTCCGATCGCTTATTGCGCGCGTGGCCATCGAGGCGGCCCTGCTGGCGTTCGCCGCAACCGCGTCAGCCGCGGTCATCACGGTAGACACGCTGGCCAGCAGCGGTGGGCCGAACAACCAATGCGCCCTCGACCAGGCGGTGTTGTCGGCCAGCCTGAACATCGGCCTCGGGGGCTGTGATGCGGGATCTTCGATCGGAACCGACACGATCGTGTTCGATCCGGCGCTGTTCAGCTCGGGCAGCGCCACGATCGATCTCGACGGGACCCTTGCCGCTTCCGGCAGCGGCTTGACCATCGAGGGGCCGACCGGCGCGGATCTCGTCGTCAACGGCAACGGATCGGATCCGGTGCTGACGATGAACCTGGTAACGGCCGCGGAACTGACGCTGCGCAACTTCGCGCTCAACGGCGGCGCGGCCTCGGGCGCCGACGGCGCCGGCATCCGCATCCTCAGCGGCAACGCCGGCGACCTGCGGCTGGAGAACATGCTGCTCGCCGATCACAGCAACAGCGATTCGGACGGCGGCGCGATTGGCGGCGTGTTCGCCAACGACATCAACATCAACGTCATCGATTCGGTATTCAGCAACAATTTCGCCAGCGGCTCCGGCGCGGCGATCGCGATCGAGGCCGGCGCCAGCACCATAGCGCAACTATTCGTCGTGGATTCCGAGTTCAGCGGCAACGAGGCGTTCAACAACGCCGGCGCCATCAACCTCAGCGCCGTATCGGGCTCCACCGCAACCGTCAACCTCAACGTCAGCGGCAGCGTGTTCGACTCGAACAGCGGAACGTTCGGGGGCGCGGTGCGCGTAGCGACGAGCAATTCGCTGCATACGTTCAACACCAACATCCAGCACAGCCGATTTTCAAACAATACGGCATCGGGCAGAGGCGCCGGCGTCTATTCGAACACGGCGAACTCGACCACGGAGCCCGGCGTGCTTTTCCTCGCGCGCAACAGCTTCACGGGCAACGTCGCCGGCTTGCTCGGGAGCGCCGTCTACTCGGCCGGGCAGAATGTCCTTTTCGTCAATAACCTGGTCGCCGAAAACGACGCCGACCGTGGCGCCGCCTACCTCAGCGTCGCCAACGCGACGGCGCATCGCACGCTCTCGTTCTACGCGAATACCTTTATCGCAAACACCGGCACCCAAGACGGCATCGACTGGTTCCTGGCCCTCCCCTCGAATTCCGCGCTGAGCGATTCCCGGCTGGAGGCAAACCTCACACTCGGTCTGCCGGTGGCCGGCACGTTCAACTGTTTTCTCAACAACGCCTTCGATCGACAGGCGCACAACCTGGCCAACACCGACAGCACCGGACCATGCCACTCCCCGGGTCTCGTGGCCGACGATCTCGGCATTTCGCTCGCCCCGGTCGTTCATCCGGTTCACGAACAGGCGGCGATCCCCGCGGTCGGGAGTCCAGCCGTCGACGGGTGGCCAGAGGCCGACTGTAATTTGGATTCCGGCGGCGATCTGGAGACCGACCTGCTCGGCCTGCGCCGCGCTGCCGGCACCGGCGTGCCGCTGGACGGCGACGGAGACGGCGTCGGCGACTGCGATATCGGCGCTTTCGAGCGGCCGACGACAATCCTGCGTTCCCTGGACGTGACGATCGCCGGCGGCGGTTCGGTGAGCTCGATCCCGCCGGGCATCGACTGCCCGGCGACGGCCTGCCAGGCCGATTTCGTCGACGGTTCCAGCGTCACTCTCACAGCCAGCCCCGGCCCCGGCTTTGCTTTCGACGGCTGGTCGGGCGACTGCAGCGGCACCGGCACCTGCCAGGTCGTAATGGACCAGGCGCGCTCGGTGCAAGCAGCGTTCGTCTCAACGGTGGTGACTTATCGCGTCGACGTCGAGCTCGACGGCAACGGCGTCGGCATGGTCGAAAGCACACCGGCCGGCA
>CAYFTI010000339.1:0-2265 GCA_964346065.1 uncultured Hyphomicrobiaceae bacterium | reverse complement strand
GACAAGCACGCGGGCAACTGATGGCGACAACGACAATAAAGGTTTGCACATGAGAACCAGTATTTGGCTCATCGGAACGGGTTTCGTTGCCGCGTTGGCAGCGGGTGCCGCAGCCCAAAGTCTCGATCCCGAGAAGGTTGTTCAGCCCGATGGCGTACAGCTCCAGCAAGCACCCCAATCCGAGCTCTTGGCCAAGGGTGAGGCTTTATTCAACGACCCCAGCGTCAGCGAAAGCGGCCTTGCCTGCGCCACCTGCCACGGGGACTTCGGTCAGTACAAAGAAACCTTCAAAAAGCCGTATCCGCACTTCGTGAACATGGCCAAAGCGAAGGCCGGTCTCGAACAGGTCAACGCGGCCGAGATGGTCCAGCTGTGCATGGTCGTGCCGATGCAGGCGGATCCCCTACCCTGGGACAGCGAACGTCTCGCAGCCCTCACGGCTTACGTGAAAGACGAGCGGAGGCGATTCGCTGAACGCGGCCAGTGAATGGCGACAGACGACGCGTGTATCGAGCGTCGGCCTGGTGGGGCTGAGCGAGCGGTCGGGATGATTCAAGATCCCGACCGCTCCAGGTAGCCGCATTCGTGCCGACAGAAACCGAAAAGGTCGGCCGGCTCGTGCAGCCCCGACGGAACGGTGATCGGAGGCTTTGATCGGAAGCCCCCGAGCACCGCCGAGACTAGGGCTCTTACAAAACCCTCGAAAACGTGTCTCAAAATACCGTATTACGCTGCCTTATCCCAGGCTTTGGCCTGGAGCTGGCCATCCAGCGGCGTGTCGGCGAGGTGGTTGGTAAAGTTCGACAGCGTCTTCATGGCGAGCGCCGTCACGGTATCGAGCACGTGCTGGCGGGTGTAGCCTGCATCCAGGAACGCCTGAACATCGGCCTCGTCGACCCAGCCCTGCTTGTCGATCAGCGTCCGGGCGAAAGTGACCAGCGCGGCCAGCTTCGGGTCCTGGGGCGTGCTACCATCGCGCAGGGCCTGAACGGCCTCATCGCGGGCGCCGGCGCGTTCGGCGTTACCGGTGTGTGCGGCCACGCAGTAGCCGCAGCCGTTGTGGGCGCTGATCGCCAGCAGCAGAACCTGCAACTCCTCGGACGTGAAAGCGGATTGCTGCTCCAGCAGGCCGTTCAGCGTGGCGTAGCCTTGCAACGCGGCCGGGCTTTGAGACAGCACGCCCAGGATGTTTGGGATGAAACCGAAGCCCTGCTCGACCTGGCCCAATGTCTGCTGGCTGCCGGCGGGCGCGGACTGCTTGTCGTGGACCTGGAAGCCGTTCTTGTTCGTCGCTGTCATATATTCGTTCCCTTCCTCTCTCAAAATGCGGGAATTTCTTAGCCGTTTGCGAGGTTGATAACCTCTCATTGGCACCATGGTATATGGGGAGGATAAGGAAGCGTCAAAATAACAACCGCCTCAATTCATCGTGAAAACCGGCAGATCTTCATCGGGTATATGGAATGCATTTACGCTCAACGAGTCAGCGCATCGATATTTGGGCTCTATGATGCCGTGCTGACTTTGCATTTGGCGACAATACCGTTCACCGTCTACCTTACAAACAGGAGATCGACTGTTCTGGAGCGGATGTCGCGGCGAGGAGTGCGGCCACATATTTGATTGGGCCGCAGCTGTGTCGGCCATTAACTTGGGTCATGGCTTCAAAGCACCGTATGGCGCGCCGAGCCTTCGCTTTCTCTACGTGTTGGCGTGGGAGGGAGGTCATGTTCTTCAAGTCTGGGTGATGCGGATCGAATCCGCGACCTCTCGATTTTGCTCCTATAGCTCAAAGATGGATTGAATAGGCTCCAGCTGAAAATTGGCGGCTTGAAGGAGCTGGTCCGGTGAGCGTCCACCTGCACGAAGCCATTTGTTTCGTTCTGTTTCAGTCCGCGCTCAGGATCTCAACGATCGGGCAGTATGGGGCGTTACCGCCGTCGCACTGGGCGACGGTGTCATTCAGCGTCTTCTCCATGCGCTGAAGATCGTCGATTTTCGCGCGGATGTCCTTGAGGTGGGCCGTGGCTACCTCTCGGAGCTCGCCGCAGCTCCGTCCGTCATCAACCAGTTCCAGGAGCTGGCGGATCGCATCCAGGGAAAAGCCAAGCTCACGGCTGCGCCGGATAAAGGTCAGGCGGCCGGCGTGATGCTCGGAATAGATCCGGTGTCCGCCCATCGTGCGGGGCGGCGGTGGAAGAAGGCCGATTTTCTCGTAATACCGGACCGTCTCGATCTTGACGCCGCTTCGCTGCGAGAGCTGGC
>CAYFTI010000338.1:0-2275 GCA_964346065.1 uncultured Hyphomicrobiaceae bacterium | reverse complement strand
TGGAGTTCCTGCTGATCAACCATCCGCTGGACTGCCCGATCTGCGACCAGGGCGGCGAGTGCGACCTGCAGGACCAGGCGATGTTCTACGGTGTCGACGGCAGCCGCTTCCACGAGAACAAGCGCGCGGTCGAGGACAAGAACATCGGCCCGCTCATCAAGACCATCATGACGCGCTGCATCCATTGCACCCGCTGCGTGCGCTTCATGCAGGAGGTCGCGGGCGTGCCGGAGCTTGGCGCGATCGGGCGCGGCGAGGACATGGAGATCACGACCTATCTGGAGCACGGCATGACGTCGGAACTGTCCGGCAATGTCATCGACCTGTGCCCGGTCGGCGCGCTGACCTCCAAGCCGTATGCTTTCACCGCGCGGCCATGGGAGCTGACCAAGACCGAGAGCATCGACGTGATGGACGCCCTCGGGGCGAACATCCGCGTTGATTCGCGCGGCCGCGAAGTCATGCGCTTCATCCCGCGCGAACACGCCGACGTCAACGAGGAGTGGATCTCCGACAAGACCCGCTTCGTCTGGGACGGGCTGCGTCGCCAACGCCTCGACCGGCCCTATGTGCGCAAGGATGGCACGCTGCGCGAGGTGAGCTGGGGCGAGGCGTTCAACGCCATCGCCGCACGGCTGCGCAATACTGCATCGAGGCGGGTGGGCGCGATCATCGGCGACCTTGCGGCGGTCGAAGATGCCTATGCGCTCAAATCGCTGATGCAAAGCCTTGGCTCGCCCTACATCGAGTGCCGGCAGGACGGCGCAGCGCTCGACCCGAAGCATGGACGCGCAAGCTACCTGTTCAATACCGGCGTCGCGGGGATCGACGAGGCGGACGCGATCCTCCTGGTCGGCACCAATCCGCGCCTGGAAAGCGCGGTGCTCAACGCGCGGATCCTCAAGGCCTACCGCAACCAGCATGCGAAGATCGGCGTGATCGGTGAGCAGGCCGATCTGACCTATGAGTACACGTATCTTGGCGCGGGGCCGGAAACGCTGCGGGAAATTGCCGAAGGCCGCCATGCCTTCGCCGACGTCCTGAAGACTGCCCAGCGGCCGATGCTGATCGTCGGGCAGGGCGCTGTTGCCCGGCCGGACGGCGAGGGCGTGCTCCGGCTCGCCGCGCAGACGGCGGTTGAAACCGGCATGCTCAAGCCCGACGAAGGCTGGAACGGCTTCAATGTTCTGCATACCGCCGCCGCCCGTGTCGGTGCGCTCGATATCGGCTGCGTGCCCTCTGAAGAGGGCGCGAACCTGGAGACAATGCTCGGCGCGGCGCAAATCCGGGAGATGGAAGTCCTCTATCTGCTCGGCGCGGACGAGTTCGACGTGAGCCGCACGGGAGAGGCGTTCGTCATCTACCAGGGCAGCCACGGCGACAGTGGCGCGCGGCTGGCCGACGTGATCCTGCCCGGCGCGGCCTATACCGAGAAGGACGGCACCTACGTCAACACGGAAGGGCGCGTTCAGATCGCGCCGCGCGCGGTGTTTCCGCCGGGCGAGGCCAAGGAGGACTGGGCGATCATCCGCGCACTGTCAGAGCATCTGGGGCGCGCGTTGCCGTTCGACACGCTGGACCAGCTACGCAGCGGCATGTTCCGCGATCATCCGCATCTGGCGGAAATCGATGAATTCGTGCCGGGCGACACCGGCGAGATCGAAGCACTGGCCAGCGGGCAGGCGGATGTGACCTCCGCGCCGTTCGCCTCGCCGGTCGAAAGCTATTATTTGACCAACCCGATCGCGCGCGCCTCACACGTTATGCAGGAACAGGCGGCGCTTGAGCAGGCCAATACGACGGGAGTAACCGGCACCGATGGCTGACTTCTGGACCAATTACGGCCTGCCCACCGCGATCATTGTGGCGCAGAGTGTTCTGTTGCTCTCAAGCGTGCTGATGATCATCGCGTATCTGCTGCTGGCGGATCGCAAGATCTGGGCGGCGGTGCAGCTGCGCCAGGGGCCGAACGTGGTCGGGCCGTTCGGTCTGCTCCAGTCGTTTGCCGACTTCCTCAAGTTCATCATGAAGGAGCCGGTTGTTCCAGCGGCGGCGGACAGGCCGGTCTTCCTGCTCGCGCCGGTCGTGATGGCCGTGCTTGCCATGTCGGCCTGGGCCGTGATCCCGGTCGATGACGGATGGGTGGTCGCGGATATCAATGTCGGGATCCTGTTCATCTTCGCCGTATCCTCTCTCGGTGTGTACGGGGTCATCATGGGCGGCTGGGCGTCGAACTCGAAATACCCGTTCCTCGGCGCGCTGCGCTCGGCGGCGC
>CAYFTI010000337.1:0-2297 GCA_964346065.1 uncultured Hyphomicrobiaceae bacterium | reverse complement strand
GGGTCGACTGGTACAACCATCGACGCCTGCTCGAGCCCCTCGGCCACGTACCGCCAGCCCCTTTTTCCGCAGCCTGTTAGCGCCACGGCTACCGAACGCCCGCCCAGGTGCGCGCCGAGTAGACCGCCGTGCCAATGGCCGCCTGATGCAAACGCCGTGTCTCTTTTCCGCGGACCGCTACAGAAGGGGTCACGCCCGGTCGAACCACTCTTGCACGCTGTAGTCGTTGTAGCCGCCGGCCGCGACATGCCGGGCGTGCAGCCAATTCTCGATGGCGTGCAGGCCGTTGGCCTCGATGGCGTCAGGGTCGGCCGGCAGGTCGTCTGGATACGTCGGCCCGTTGTTGCCGATGTCGGGGATGTTCGCAGCGGCGTAGCGCTCGCCGTTCGGCATCGGAATGCCAGGGTAGATGTCGTGCGTCTTGGCGATGACCTCGCTCAACATCAGCGCATCGACGCTGCACCGGTCGATGGGCCACGCTCCCGAACTCGTCAGCGCCGCCGCCTTCGCCTGATCCGCCGTCAACAACGTCTGCGGCAGCGAGTAGGGCGGGTCCGAAAGCGCCGTTCCATAGGTCGGCCGGGTATGCGGATAGGTCCATTGCTCCTGGATCGTGCCTTGAAGCTGGGTGTTCTTGGCTGCGATCTTGTTTCCGCCGCTGTTGGTCTCTGTCAGTCCGGCGCGGGCGTAGTAGCTGACGATCTTGTTACCTTCCCCGTCCCACCAGCGGCAGCCACCGGACTGGCTACTGCGGACACGCAGGAACTCACCATCCCACTGCCAGGGATTGGAGCGGCAGCCGGCCTCGGCATAGTTGCCGTCGAAGCCGATCCGCGCGTAGCGAATGTCTGGCTTCGGCCAGAAGGACTTCTCCCCGAAGTCGGTGGAGATCGGGCACGTCTTGCGCTCGCCTGGATCGCCGAGCCTCCCGTCCCAGTGGTAGCCGTAGTTGAAGATGTAGTTGTTGATGACGAGGCCCGAGGCCCACGTCCCGATCTGCGGGCTGCGGAAAGTGGCGCTCGTCACAAGGTTGCGGAGGAACAGGAAATTGGTTGATTGCACTCCGAGCATCGGACCATAGCCGCCGACGCCGCCGGCCAAGGAGATTTGGGCAGGGTTGCCCCCGTGGTAGAGGAATTCGGACAAGCCATAGTGACGGCAGCCGCTCACGAAGCAATCCGCGATCACGATATTTTCGACGGAGGAGTTCAGTTCCACCTTAGGATCGATGGCAATCGCCTCGTCGGTCGCCGCATGGACCGAGCAGTTCTGAAAGACGATGCGGCGGTGCGTTGTGTTCGAGATGTTGCTGGCGGCGTGCTTCAAGCCCTCCGAGACCAAACTCTGCCGCGGATCGTTGTCGCCGACGACCGGCTGCACGCGGATATGCTGAATGACCACCCGCGACCCTAAGCAGTTGATCCGCCCCAGCACCTTAACGCCGCGTCCATTCGCGCCACTGCCCGGTGGGCAACTCTGCCCAGCGACCCAAAGGTTCGAGCGAGAGATGGCGATGGTGTTCTTGTAGGCGGTGCTGCTATGCGTGGCCCGTGTGCCGAGGTCGATGACGCCGTTGACGGCAAAAAGCAGGATGCGCGTGATGTTGCTGTACCCGCCCTCGCAGGCGTCCTTGAGCGAGCCGCAACCGCTTGCGTTGCGGTTCGTCACCCAAACGATCTCGTAGTTGCCGTTCGTCGCGGCCAGCATCCGACGCAGGAACGACGGCGGCCGCTGCCGCGAGGCGCCGCCATCCAAGGTCCGGCGCGCCGTCGGCGCGATCGGAAATGGGCCTGCGGCAAGCAGACCGAGGCTCTTCCGACGTGTCAGACGAGGGCGCCCTGGCCAGACGTCGCGGGCGTTCATCGATGAGGTTCTTTCGGACGCGAGCGTATCATCGTCACGCTGCCCCGCCTCCTGACGGCTCCGGTTACTTGCCATCAATTGATCAGTCGGCGCGCGAAGCGCAATACGCTGCGCAGGAATCGCTGGTGTCGCCGCCGACAAAGAGGCCGGCCGACGCTAACCGCCGCACGACCTCGATCGAGCCATCGGCGGTCAGGTGGCCGTAATCATGCTGCACGGGCACACCCGTGTCCGTCATCTGCACACAGGCACCGCTAGGTCCTGTTGACTTTGCAGATGAGATAGTGCTGACAAGACATTGATGTCGGTTGAGGTAGGGTTGCACGAAGATGGCGTACGCAAAGCTTGATCGTGCCCATTGGCGTGGTGTAAGAGCGCTGGTCTTCGGTGGGGTCCGAGGGTTGGTCAGGTGGCCACGGCGGCCAGCTGACGGG
>CAYFTI010000336.1:0-2298 GCA_964346065.1 uncultured Hyphomicrobiaceae bacterium | reverse complement strand
CGGCGATCGACCGAGCCCGGGAGGGCCGTACCTTCGTGATCGTCGCCCACCGGCTGGACACGGTGAAGAACTGTGACGTCATTCACGTTCTCGAGGACGGCCGCCTCATGGCATCCGGATCCTTCGAGAACTTGCGGCGGACCTCCCCGGCGTTCCGACGCATCGCGAACCTGGATGCGTCGCCGCTCGCTGTCGGATGAGGCGCGGCCTCGCCGGAGCCAGCTGTTTAGCGTGCGCGGTGTTACACGGGAGGTCCGTATGACAAGCGTGGCCGAAGATCCTCACCTATGGACGGCGGGATGCATCCGACGCGCGCTCACCACGCACGGGCGAACGCGCGTGTGGATAGGTTCGAATAGGGCAAGCCGTTTTCCTTCGTTTAGCCGGAGCGCGGCCTTTACGTCACGAATTCGTGTTCAGCTGCCAAGGCTCACGCACCATCCACGTGCAGCGGCTCTTGCTGGCCGACCCGCGCTCCGCGGCGTTCGCTAAGTCAGCGAGTTCTCCGTCGACGCGGGTAGCCGGATCGAACAGCGGGATCCCCGAAGCCGCGCGGAACCAAGTAGGCAAGCGCCCCAGCTGGTACTCAGAGATGAGCCCACCGCATCCTGCACGACAACTGCGAAGCGGCCGTCGGCGATCCCAAACTGGACGATTTTTTTGACACTAAACCGCGGGACGGATCCGGCAACTACGAAGGCGCGCCTGCCGTGGTTAGGGATCGGCCAGGACTCGGTCACTGGCTATGAGGCAATGACGAGCGGTGTGGCGATCGTGACAACGCGCTCCAACGAGTTTTCCGACGTTGTGGCGGAGTGCGTGATCGGGGTCCTGTCTGTCGGCGGAGCGCAAAGTCGCGGAAATGGGCGCCAGCTGCGCGTGCTTCGCGCCGTCAGCGGAAACGCAACCCGCCTTTGCTGCGGCGTGCTCCCTGCGCGCGCGGGAGGTATCCGAGGCCAACACACCGCAAATCTGCGCAAGCATTACTCATTCGGACTGCACGTAAGCCGTAGCGATCTCGCACTCTCCGCGCAGAAAGCAGACCGATGATTGACGTTCGCTTTCTCTCGTCCAAGAAAATGCTCGGGCACGGCTCTTCGGAATTGCGCTGCCGACAGCCGGCTTCGTTTTTGCGCGAGGCAGGTTGGCGCACCGCCGCGTCGCGCATCGACCAAGCCTTCCCTTCTGCTGGGCACGCCATCGTACTGCATCGTGTCTCGAGCTCGCCGCTTTCCCGTAGCGTCGTTTCCTTCGCCCGAGCGCGCGGGGTGTGGATCGTTTATGACATCGACGACCTCGTGGCGGAAGACGATCCGTCGACATTTGCACCGGGTATCCGCGCGATCATGGAGGATGCTGACGTCGTAACGGTGTCCACGCGCGCCCTCCAGAAGAAAGCGGATGCGTTCCATCCCAACACTGTCGTCGTGCGCAACGGCCTCTCCCATCGCTTCCTCGAGATTGCCGACGCAAACCGCCGGGCAACGCGTCCCGGTGACACCGTGACGATCGGTTACTTCAGCGGCACGGCCACGCACGATGGGGATTTCGCGATCGTGGCACCCCACCTCGCCCGCCTTCTGGAGGCGCGCCCGCACGTAACTCTCGTGATCGGCGGCAAGATCCATATCCCCGACGCACTGGCTCGCTTCGGCGAGCGCGTGCGCTTCGAGCCGTGGCGGCCATACGCGGAGTTCATCGCGCTTCTCGGCACCATCGACATTAATTTAGCGCCACTCGACCTCGCCGATCCATTCAACACCGCCAAAAGCGAGATCAAGGTGACCGAAGCCGCGGCTTTTACGGTGCCGACCGTGGCCTCGCCCATGGCAGCCTATCGGGACGTGATCGCCGACGGGCGAACGGGCATAATTTGCGAGGGGCCTGGCTGGTTCGACGCGCTTGCGGCGCTCGTCGACGACGAGGCACTGAGGCGTAGCATGGGCGAGGCGGTTCGTCGGGAGGTCCTCACCGCCTACGGGCCCGACCGCTGCGTCGCCATCTGGGACGACCTCGTCGGTCAACTCTCAGTCCGGCGCCGCCGTCGCGCGTACAAGACCGTACCGGCGGCTGCGGGTGTCACGATCAGCCTCAGCGGTGCCATTACAAAGGAGGTAGCGCGTAGGACCTATCGCGACTGGATTCTCCCTGCCCTCAGCCTGCGCCGTGGCACTCGAACAGGATAGGTCGCGCAAGGTGGCAGGCTCAGGAGTTTCGGCAGCCGGAACAATTGTGTCACCGCGCTAGAGCCATTGAAGTTCCCTCAGCATTTGCGATTTAATCAATAAAGAATGCGCC
>CAYFTI010000335.1:0-2300 GCA_964346065.1 uncultured Hyphomicrobiaceae bacterium | reverse complement strand
GCAAACTGGTTCCAGTACCACCGCTCGCGTATCCTGACCTCTCGCGGCGCAATCGGAAGCGCATTCACCAGGATGCCCGATCAGTCGCGCGTTGGTTTCGCGGCGATCAACGAAACAGATGCCTTGATTAACGAGGTTCAGGGCTTTGATACTGACGGCCGAGCTGCTTTCTATGAAGAACTTTATGAACGCGTGCTGAATACCCAAGGCACACCCCTGAGGCAGGCGTCGAACTTGGTTGGGCAGTATTTTGAACGCGCCGATGACAAGGGCCCATGGTCGACAACACCCGGTGCCAGCGGTGGCGACGACTTAGCCTGTCGGCAGAGCTTCCATATCTTGATGTCCGATGGCTTTTGGAACGGCGGCGATCCGGGCGTCGGAGAGGCGGATGGAACCGCGGGCGCGACAATCACCGGGCCCGACTTGGGTGGCGGACCACAATCATTTACCTACACGCCCATCGCGCCGTTTGCGGATTCGGGCCAGACCGACACCCTGGCCGACGTCGCGATGCATTACTGGAAGCGCGATTTGCGGCCCGACGTGTCCAACAAGGTATCGCCCACACCCGAGGATCCGGCGTTTTGGCAGCATCTGACCACCTACGGCATCGGTCTTGGCGTCGAGGGCAATGTCACACCGCAGGACGCATTCGACGCAAGAGATAACAATACTGCCATTAATTGGGGCAATCCCTTCAGCGGGAATCCGGACAAGATCGACGATCTGCTGCATGCAGGCATCAACGGCCGCGGCGGTTTCTTCAGCGCGGCCGATCCGGAAACGTTCGCCGAAGAGTTGGGGAATCTTCTGCTTGAAATCGTGGCGCGCACGGCAGCCACCACCAGCCTCTCGCTTTCGGCGACGCGCCTGACGGAAGATTCAGTTGCGTTTGCCGCCGAATTCGACAGCGAAGACTGGTCCGGCGAGCTCGAGGCCATCGACGTCATCAACGACACCACCGAATGGAAGGCTGCGGAGGAACTGGATTCGAGCAGTGACCCGCGCAAGATTTACACCTCGAAAATAGACGGAACCAAGGGGCGCGTGTTTTTCGATACCGGAATATCCCCCGATCACAAGGACCTGATTGACAGCGACGACTCTGACCGCGCAGACGACATCATTAACTACGTGCGCGGCGAGAGTATCGCCGGCTTCCGCAACCGCACCAGCAAGCTCGGCGACATCGTAAACAGCCGGCCGGTGTTCGTCGGCCAGAGCAACGAAGGCTGGGCCAACCTGCCGACCGGCGGGAGCGGCGGCACCGATGAGGGCGGCGGCAAAAGCTACTTCGATTTTGTCGAGTCCAAGGAGGCCAGGACCGACGCAGTTTACATTGGCGCTAACGACGGTATGTTGCACGCTTTCGATGTCGAAGATGGCGAGGAGCTTTTCGGTTTCGTGCCCCGCACCGTATTCGGTAAACTTGGCGACCTGACCAAGGAACCGTACGCCCACCGGTTTTTCGTCGACGGCCAGCAGACCGTGCGCGACGCGTACGAAGGTGAATGGAAGCGCGTGCTGGTTGGTACGCTCGGCGCCGGCGGTCGCGGCGTGTACGCGCTGGACGTCACCGATCCGGACGACATCGGTGCGGATGATGTATTGTGGGAAATGAACTCGGACGATCACGAGGACCTTGGCTTCAATTTCGGCAAGCCGATCATCACCCGGCTGGGCAACGGCGACTGGGTCGCAATCTTCGGCAACGGCTACAACAGCGAAGACAACGAGGCAGTGTTGTTTGTCGTCAACTTGTTCGACGGGACCGTTCGCGACAAGATCGTGCTCGAAGATTCCAGCGAAAGCAACGGTCTTTCAGGCGTCGCGCCCGTGCTGGATCCGGAAACGCGGATGTTCACCCGCCGGGTCTACGCCGGCGATCTGCAGGGCACGATCTGGCGGGTCGACTTCGACGACAGCGGCGTTCATGACGTCAAGTACAGCGATGGCCTTTTCACCGACCCGGACAACCGCCCGATCACGTCGGCGCCCGAACTGGCGCTCAGGGCCTCAGGCGGCGTGTTCGTCTATTTTGGCACCGGCAAGCTGATCGAGCCGCAGGACCGGCTGCCCGGCAGTGAGAAAATGGAATCACTGTATGCAATCATTGATCGCGAGCAAGCGTTGAGCAGCCCCGATCTTGGCAAGCCGGAAATGAACAATGTAGGTGCCGGGGAACGCGAGATCATCGGCGCATCGGGGAAAAATGGCTGGGTACTGGATTTGGGCTCGGAAGCTTCACCGACCGGGGAACGCGCGCTCGCAAAGCCTCGTGTAGTGCTGGGAACCGT
>CAYFTI010000334.1:0-2303 GCA_964346065.1 uncultured Hyphomicrobiaceae bacterium | reverse complement strand
AAATCAATGGGTTAGCTGATTTCGCGACCTCCACGGAGATGTATTTCCGACAGGGGACAGACGCGCCGCGTGCGAAACAGCTTGTCGAGATGTCAGCTTGGCGAGGTTGGCCGTTTGCCGCTAAGCAACCGATGTAAACGTTCACAAGACGCAACAAGCGCCACCAGAGCCCTCTCGGCGCGCGGCCATCGCTTTCTCGGTGCCCGCGCGTTTCGCAGGCGTGCGGGTCGATGAGGCATAGCCCCGCCGCTTATCGCACCAGTTGACAGGGGATCAGCCCGCGCACCGAATTTCCTGCCCAGATGGCTTCAGCCCGTTTCAAATCCCCGATTGTCACCAAGCCCTCACGGCATTCGCCGATTGCGAGCAGTTCCGCGCGCAGCACGCCCGGGAGCACGCCACATGACAGCGGCGGCGTAAGCAACCCGTTACCAAAATCGAAGAACAGGTTGGTGATCGTGCCCTCGCAGATCTCGCCGCGCTCATTGGCGAAAATGATTTCGTCGAGGTCTGCCGGCAGGTCACGGCGCGTGTTGTCGTAAAGCTGGCGCTCGGTGGTCTTGACGCGCAGCCAGGGATCGCCCGCGCGCAGCCTGTGTTCCGACAGCGCGATGCGCCAGGGTGCAGATGGCGGCGCGCCGGAGATCGCGGTTTCGCGCACTTCGATGTGGCCATGCAGGTCGATGGTGAGGCGCAAGCGCAGGTGCTCGCCCGTCGCCGCTTGATGAAGCGCGCCGCGCACGGCCGCGGAGTCGAAGGGGATGCCGAATTGCTGGCAGGTCGCAGCGCAGCGTGACAGATGGCGCTCCAGCCGGACGAAGCCATGCCGGTGGTCCCAGCCCATCGTCTCGATAACCTTCAGGTCTGCAGGAGGCTTGTTGCGAACCTTGTCTTCCATAGTGCCTCGTCGTACTCGCTGTCCGCCGTGCTGTCCGCGACGACGCCGCCGCCGACGTTCAGAATCACCTCGTCATCGCCATAGTGCACCAGGGTGCGGATCGCCACATTGAACCGTGCGCGGCCATCAGGGGCGAGCCAGCCGATCGCGCCGCAATAGGCTTCGCGCGGGCCGATCTCGACGTCGCGAATCGCCCGCATCGCCGCGATCTTCGGCGCGCCCGTCACCGAGCCGCAGGGGAACAGGCTGGCGAACACCTCTGCGATGCCGGCGTCTGGCCGCAGCCGGGCCGCGACGCAGGAGACCATCTGGTGGACGGTCTGATAGCTCTCGACCGCGAACAGTCTCGGGACCTCGACGGTCCCAAGCTCGGCCACGCGGGAAATGTCATTCCGCAGCAGATCGACGATCATCAGGTTTTCAGCGCGGTTCTTCGGGTCCGTTTGCAGGCGCTCGCGCAGCGACTCGTCTTCCTGCGCAGTTGTCCCGCGCGGCGCGGTGCCCTTCATCGGCACGGTCCTGATGATGCCCTCGCGCGTGATCTCAAGGAATAGCTCCGGCGAGCGTGACAACAGGATCGGCGCGCCAAGATCCACATAGGCGCCGTAAGAAACCGGGTTCCGCTGCCTGAGCGCGCCGTACAGCCCCAGAGGTGTGCCCGCAAGGCGCATCCTCAGCCGCATCGTCAGGTTGACCTGATAGTAATCGCCCGCCGCGATCCCGGCGCGAATAAGCTCGAAGGCATTGGCGTGATCAGCGCGCGACCAGTCGTGTGCTGGGGCGAGAAGAGCGGCTCTGCCGCTCTCGCGGGCGATCGTCCCATCGAGGGGCGTCGCGGGGCCGGGTGCGTCGAACACACCGAAGCGCAGCAGCGGCATCCGGCGGTCAGGCGGAAGCAGGTCCTGCAACCCCGGCTCAAGGGCATAGCCGAGTTCGTAGCCAGCGAAGCCGGCGAGCCAGTGGCCGCGCTGGCGAGCCTGCTCGATCACCGCGAAGGCAGGCGAAACCTCCTCCAGCGTGTTGGCCTCGATGATGCGCAACGGTTCTCTGAACAACGCTGGCTGCCCACCGGGGCCCTGGTCAAAGAGAATGAGCGGCGTCATTGCGGCTGGCCCGGCTATCGTTGATCTCGGTAATGTCGGGTGATTTCAGGCTTTTCCGGAACAAGGGCGCGGGCTGGGAGCGGCCGATATTCCGCGTGGTTCGGAAAACCGCTACGCTCTCCTGTCTTGCCGCGCATTTATCCACTGGATTGGTCGTAACGTCTCGGGATGCGCGCTGGTTCATGCTCCGAACTGGAGGCCCTCCGATCTCACACCGCGCCAACCTACTTCGTTGGAATAATGAACTGCGCGCCTGCCCGCAACGGGCGCCGGTATCACCTCGGCGCGAATGTTATCGCAAA
>CAYFTI010000333.1:0-2304 GCA_964346065.1 uncultured Hyphomicrobiaceae bacterium | reverse complement strand
CGTCGAGGACGTCGACGCCGTCGCCGCCGCGCAGCTGGTCGTCGCCCTCGCCGCCGACGAGGCGGTTGCCGGCGTCGCCGCCTCTGATGACGTCGTTGCCGGGGGTGGCGGTGATGTCGAAGCTTTCGAAGCGATCAATCTCGACGTCGACGCTGCTGCTGTCGCTGAAGGTGATTGTCTCTCGGCCACGATCGCTCTGCAGACTGCTGAACTCGATCTGCTGCGCGCGGCGGCCGTCGGCCAGCGTGCCCGAATAGTCCAGGGTCAGGCGGTCGGTACCGCCGCCGCCGGAGATGCTCTCCAGCTGCATGAAGGCGGTGACGCTGTCGTCGCCGGTGCCGAGTTGGCCGCCGACGAACTCGATCCCGGTCCAGGGTGCTCCCGGGCCTTCGCCGGCGGGTAGATCGATCTTGAGGTCTTCGGTCGCTTCCCTCAGGTTGAAGAAGACCGTGTCGCTGCCCGGGCCACCCATCACCGTGTCGCCGAAGCCGACTCCGCTGAAGCGGTCGTCGCCGGGGCCCCCGTCGAGGACGTCGACGCCGTCGCCGCCGCGCAGCTGGTCGTCGCCCTCGCCGCCACCGACCTTTACGGAGAAACCTTTTGCCGATGGGGACGATATCGTGTCTTCTGAAGCGTCTCCGAATATACCGATGATTTCATTTGGAACTATAGATATGTTTCTGCTTTCTTTATCATCTGTATCTATGACATCGCTACCGTTCTCATTCGGACCAATGTAAGTTACATCATAACCTGAATAAGCATCAATGTCAGGCTTAATTGTGTTTATCGAGGCATTCGCAACCTCTGAGATGAAATTTGTTCCAACTTCGGTAAAAAGAAATTGCGGTATTACATCGTCCGAAAATTGCTGAATGATATTGGAAAAAATTGGACCAGTAAAACGTGAAACCAAGATTTCCACTGAAATCTTTTGTAACAAGTCAGCGCCAGCGGAAAGGCCGGCCGACGTAAGGTTCTCATAACGTATTGCGTTAAGCTGATTATAGTCAAAAACCGCGCCATCTGGATCAGCTGCTTCTTTTTGAAGTTCTTGAAGCGCAGTTGAAACAAATAAGGATCTATGAAATCCGACAAATCCCGCAGATCTTTCAAAAAATGAGATGTTTCCGTCAAAATCCGTATCACGGAAATCATACTCACTTACAAATGCTATTATGTCTTGTCCTTCAAATAATACCGCACCTACGACTTCACCATCATCGCGTGCATCGCGTCGGACGGGAAGTTCCCAAATATCTTCTGGCATATCGCTCTCGATGACTAGCTAGTCGATGTCCAATCTTATCCACGGATGAGACCGTTTCCCCTTCATAATCAGCGCGTATTCATCGCACTCCTTGCCGAAAGCCGTTCAAGCATACGGGACCGAAAGCTAGATACGTGTAACCTAGTGCATCAGCAATCGCACGTTTCACATCCGATTGCGCCAAAGCTGGACGTCTCGTGGGAACTAATGCATCACCGACGCAGTCGGAGTTGATTGCTCCGACTGCGTCGGTGCACCACACTCCCTGAAGTTAACTTGTGATTAACCCGACCTCGCTTGATAAGGGAGGGACATTTTTGGGGACAGACGGATGGAGGATGCCGAGGATCGCGGCTGTCTGGGGCGGGTTCGCCGCGTCCGCGAACTCGCACGCGAGAGCGGCGTAACGCAGGACGAGCTGGCGGAGCGGGTGCGCGCCTACCACGCCATCGGTGCGCAGCAGTTCCGAGAGGTGCTGAAGGGCAAGCGGCGGCCGCGCGGCTGGCACCGGCTGCTCCGCACCATCGCGCTGGTCCTCGCGGAGGAGGATTCGCGGCCGATCTCGGTCGCCGAGAAGCAGCGGCGTTATCTCGAGGTGATCCTCGGCACGGCGGACGCTGCGCGGCCCTACCGCCATGTGAGCCTCGCGGACTACGTTGACGCCGGCTCCGATTGGCGCCGCCTGAGCGCGACGATGATCGACCTGGACTACGACGCCATCAGGGGGTTGACGGCCGACGCCGAAGGCTCACTGGAGCAGTGGACCCGCCTGCATGCCGACCTCCACGATTGCGGCTACCTGATGTTGGACGCGCAGGGGAGCATCGCCGGCTACTGGCTCCATACGCCGCTACGGCCGGCGGCGATGCGCGCCGCGAAGGCCGGTACGCTGTTGGACGCCGAGCTCGAAAGCGAAAGACTTGCGGTTCTGGGGCCGGCCGGATTGGTCGACCTCTACCTGGTGGCCATGGTTCTCCATCCGGCCCACCAGAGCATCGTGGCACGCAACGCCCTGATCGGCTCGTTCATGCGCC
>CAYFTI010000332.1:0-2330 GCA_964346065.1 uncultured Hyphomicrobiaceae bacterium | reverse complement strand
AGCCCGGGGTCGGGGGGATAGGCTGCCGGCCGGGGATCGGAAGTCGGATCGGGGGAATCCGCTTCCGAGGTCAACTATCGCCTAGGCCCCCACCGTTCGCAAAGGGACCATGTGGGTACATCGCCCGCGCGAAAGGACATACGAAAGTGTTAGCGGATGGCGGGGCAGGCGCCGGTTTGCCCCGTGGCCTCGGCCAACTCGGCCCGGCCGATCGCCAGCTCCGTATGGACGCCGGCGCGCTGCGCCCGAGTGTGGATAGGCGCCGAAGTGTGACCCCCTACAATAACGCGAAATCAGATGGTTGGCGCGCCGATCGGCGCGCTTGACCCCAGCCGATCCACACCCTTCACCAAGCACGATATGTGCGCCGTGCTGCGCGAGCCGTGGCCCGACGTCGCCGCATTCCGCGAACATGTCGGCGGCAACGCAGGGAGCGACATCGCGCCGGAGACGATCGACCTCTTGTTCCTGTTCGCGGCCGTGCACGGCGTGGCGAACCGGCACAGCGTCACCGACGCCTCGCGGAAGCTTGAGGCCATGGCGGCGGTTCTGCGGCACGCGGACGCGGAACGCTGCGCATGATCAAGTGCGTGGCGACAGGTGGGGACGGCGGTCGAGCGTGGATCTGCGTTTACGACAAGCTCATTGTGTGCGTTCACGTTTACCGGTACCGTTTTAGGCCTTTAGGACGTGGTTTTTTCGACCGCCGTAAACGCCACCTTGACCAACAGGCCGGTACGCCGGGACACGGACGGCCATAAAACACAACGGCAGCACGCGACCATGAGGGGAGCCATGACCAACCGCCTCCGCGCTTTGGTCGAAAAGGGGCGCTCAGTCCGTATGTCCGATGAGGACCGCGAAGAGCAGCGCCGCACTTTCGCCTACGGAAACACCCATATCGAAAATGAGCGTATCACTCGCGCGACTGTCGATGCGCAAGCTGACGCGCTGAACAGGGAAAAGTCCAGCTAAAGGCCGATGGCCTCGGAAGACGGCGAAAACGGCGGGCGGCGCCACAGTAAGGCGCTGTCCGCCGAACTTATTCAGGACCCTCAAGCGCGGGCCGAGGCTGAAGCCAGAAATGGCTTGCGGCAGTTTGACGTTGCGGTCGAGATAGTTGACTACTTCCTCGACGAAGAACGGCCTTTTCGGCTGCGTCCGTCGCAGATCCTACATCTCCAACGTGTCGCGCTGGAAGGCATCAGTGCGTATGCTGGGAATTATCGGCCGGGCGACGTCCATATTGAAAAGAGCAAACATCAACCGCCGCCGGCACACCGGGTTGCCGAACTAGTCGAGGATATGTGCGACTATGTAAACGATCACTGGGAAACTGAGTCCGCGGTTCACTTGGCTGCCTACGTTATGTGGCGGTTGAACTGGATTCATCCTTTCGCTGATGGAAACGGGCGTACATCTCGAACGGTGTCCTACGTCGTTCTATCGGTTCGTCTGGGTTATCGGATTCCCGGCAATCGCACCATTCCATTGCAGATTTCGGAGGACCGTGGGCCATACTTCCATGCCTTGGACGCGGCCGACGAAGCTGCAGCGCGTGGCGAGCTTGATGTCAGCGAGATGGAGCGGCTTATGGAACAACTCCTGGCTGAGCAACTGTACAGCGTTCTCGAAGATGCCCGCGGCAGTCTCGGCGAGTGATCTCAACCGCAGGCCATATCGGTATGGGCGGCCATGATCCCGACCAACGCCTGCGCCGAACCTATCCCTACGTTGCGGATTTGCCCGAGCGCCCCGGCGGCTGGGCCACGACTATGACGCCTACACGACTAGCTCTGCGCCCGGGAGGCATGCTGGGCGGGCGCTGGTATCTGCTAGGCTGCCGGCTACTTTGCCAGCGATGCCGACTGTGCGGCGTTCTGCGAGGTGTGGGGGTGCGGACGTGGATACAAGAAAGCCCAACCGTACGGGAACACCGACCGCGGGGCATGCGGACTTCGCTTGATTGGGACATACCGAAAACCCTAAACCATACAACACAAGGCTGACCCCGCCATCGATTCTCGCGGTAACGGTGTAGACGTCAGGTACCCACCTTTTTTCAATTGATCTGAGAGGTCGATCAGAGTCATGCGCTTGGATTGCTGACTTGAGCCGAACCACGCGGCGTGTCCTGAGCCTACTTCCTCAAAACCCGGAGCGACGCTATAGGTGACGCGTACATGTCATGAACGCAAACAGGAGGGGATACCTGAGCGTGACGAGACCATCAGCGCGTTGACACAAAGCCGGGAAGCTGAAACCCGCAGAATTGTGGTGGGCGTGCCTGGGTTTGAACCAGGGACCTCCTCGGTGTGAACGAGGCGCTC
>CAYFTI010000331.1:0-2333 GCA_964346065.1 uncultured Hyphomicrobiaceae bacterium | reverse complement strand
ATGCCGGCGCATCGATCATCGGCGGTTGCTGCGAGGTCGGCCCGGCACACATTGCCGAGCTACGCCGCGCACTTGTTTGACTCGCTCCGCGCCCCAGCCGTATCGACCGGACACCGGCCCGGCTGCCCGCATGGCGGGTTGACGCCGTGTGCCGCCTCTGAACAACGCCCCGCGGGCGAGGGTTACTCCAGGTCGAATCGATCGGCGTTCATGACCTTGTTCCAGGCGGCAACGAAGTCGTGAACGAACTTTTCCCGGTTGTCGTCCTGCGCGTAGACTTCAGCATAGGCGCGCAATACCGAGTTGGAGCCGAACACCAGGTCCACCCGGGTCGCGGTCCACCTCGGTTCGCCGGTGTTGCGGTCAATGACCTGATACAGGTTTTCGCCCGACGGTTTCCAGGTATAGGCCATATCCGTCAGATTGACGAAAAAGTCGTTCGTCAGCGCACCCTCGCGCTCGGTGAACACGCCGTGCTTCGTACCACCATGGTTGGTGCCCAGAACGCGCATCCCACCGACCAGTACGGTCATCTCGGGCGCGGTCAGGCCCATTAGCTGGGTTCGGTCGAGCATCAGTTCCTCGGCGCTGACTATGTAATCCTTTTTCAGCCAGTTGCGATAGCCGTCATGGATCGGCTCCAGCACCTCAAACGCCTCGACATCGGTCATCTCCTGGCTGGCATCGCCGCGACCGGGCGAGAACGGCACCTCGATGTCGAAACCGGCCGCGCGCGCCGCCAACTTGACGCCGACATTGCCGCCCAGCACGATGACGTCGGCCAGGCTGGCGCCGGTATCGGCCGCGATGCCTTCGAGGATTCCGAGCACGCGCCCGAGACGCTCCGGTTCGTTGCCTTCCCAGTCTTTCTGCGGGGCCAGCCGGATGCGCGCGCCGTTGGCACCGCCGCGCAAGTCCGAGCCGCGGAACGTCCTGGCGCTGTCCCAGGCCGTAGCCACCAGGTCGGCGATGCTCAGCCCGCTGTCGGTAATCCGGGTCTTGACCGCATCGATATCGTAGCCGGCCGGGCCTTCGGGCACCGGGTCCTGCCAGATCAGGTCTTCTTCCGGCACCTCGGGTCCGATATAGCGCGCCCTGGGGCCCATGTCGCGGTGGGTGAGCTTGAACCAGGCGCGCGCGAACGCCTCGTTGAACGCTTCGGGGTCGTTATAAAAGCGCTCGGAAATCCGGCGGTATTCCGGATCCACCTTCATCGCCATGTCGGCGTCGGTCATGATCGGGTTGAGGCGGATCGAAGGATCTTCGACGTCGACCGGCTTGTCTTCTTCCTTGATATCGACGGGCTCCCACTGCCAGGCGCCGGCCGGGCTCTTTTTCAATTCCCAGTCGTAGTTGAGCAGCAGATGGAAATAACCGTTGTCCCAGGTCGTCGGATGCGTCGTCCACGCACCCTCGATGCCGCTGGACACGGTATCGCGGCCAATCCCGCGCGTTGTCTTGTTGATCCAGCCCAGGCCCTGGTCCTGGACATCGGCCGCTTCCGGATCCGGACCGAGCAGTTCCGCATCGCCGTTGCCATGGCACTTGCCGACGGTATGGCCGCCGGCGGTCAGGGCAACGGTTTCCTCGTTGTTCATCGCCATGCGGGCAAACGTCACGCGCACGTCGTGGGCGGTGCGGGCCGGGTCAGGCTGGCCATTCACGCCTTCCGGGTTCACGTAGATCAGGCCCATCTGCACCGCGGCCAGGGGATTTTCCAGCGACTCGCGGTTTTCGCCCGCGTAGCGGCTGGAGTCCAGCCATTCCTTTTCCGAACCCCAGTAGGTGTCTTTTTCCGGATGCCAGATGTCCTCGCGGCCGAATGCGAAACCGAAGGTCTTCAGACCCATCGATTCATACGCCACGTTGCCGGCCAGAATGATCAGGTCGGCCCAGCTGATGCGATTGCCGTACTTTTTCTTGATCGGCCACAGCAGACGGCGCGCCTTGTCGAGGTTAACGTTGTCGGGCCAGGAATTCAGCGGCGCGAAGCGCTGGTTGCCGGTGCCCCCGCCGCCGCGTCCGTCGGCGGTGCGGTACGAACCGGCCGCGTGCCAGGCCATCCGGATCATCAGCCCGCCGTAATGACCCCAGTCGGCCGGCCACCAGTCCTGCGAGTCCGTCATCAGAGCGCGAAGGTCCGCCTTGAGCGCGTCGAAATCCAGCTTGCGCGCTTCTTCGCGATAATCGAAGTTTTCGCCCATGGGATCGGTCTTGCGGTCGTGCTGATGCAGGATGTCCAGGTTCAGAGCGTTCGGCCACCAATCCATGTTCGTCGTACCGGTTTCGGTATTGGCGCCGTGCATCACGGGGCACTTGTTTTGAGCATTCAT
>CAYFTI010000330.1:0-2339 GCA_964346065.1 uncultured Hyphomicrobiaceae bacterium | reverse complement strand
ACCGAAAACGTGATTTCGTCATCGCCGTAGACCCCGGTTGCGACGCAGCCGTCGGCGTCGGCGTCGGCATTGGCCGCGCGCGTGGCTTCGCGGAGCGTGCAGATCGAATCAGTGGCGAGATTGTCGACCAGCGTATCCACAACGAGATCGGCGGATTGAGCTGTGATCGGAATAATAGCTATCGAGAGGGTGAAAGCCGCGAATGCGTTCAGGCGGGTACAGTTCATCGTTGTTGACTCCGGAAATTGGCTGCATCAAATTACCAATGCACCGGGTGTGCAAAACCGAACATTTTTTCAGCAGGCTGTCGGCGGCGCTGAGTATTTGCAATCGAGGCGACAGGCCTTCCCAATTCTGTAAGCGCCTTGCCCAAGCGCAAGTTCCGTGGCTGCTTCCGCGATCTGCACGACGTAGGCCCGGCACTGCGTCTGCCGCCATTTATGAAGCGTGTACCGGACGACATCGCGCAGATCGACCGCGGCGCTTCGAGTGGGAATTTAAGGATGCATCAACCCTTCTGTTCAGCCTGCAGTGTTTGCTCGGCCAGTTTGCTGATACTGCCCTTAATCACCTCGCCGCGGCAGGCTTCGGACAGGCCTTCGGAAAGCAGGGCTTGGAGTTCATCAAGCGCCTGGTCCCCCGCTGAATCTGCGCCACACAGCCCGTCATACTCGGCACCCGTCCAGGCCGCTTCCGGGCCCCGCACAACGCTGCGAATGCTGCGAGGGTCGTGTAACGTGTAAAACAGTTGCGAGGGTCAGCTCGCGTAACGTGCATGGCAAGAAGTTGCTGCACGTTCCACGACCTGACCCTCGTTCCTCGTGACCCTCGTTCCTCGTAGCCATTCAGAGCACAGCCGTTTTTTAATAACCCACTGAATGGACCAAGATTTCTTGCCTCGCGCGCGAGAAATTCAGGGTAACCCACCCCGAATACAGTCAGGACGCTACAAAGGTAGTTCTATGTCAAAGCCAAGCCGCAAATTTATGCAATTGATGGGTCTACCTACTGATCTAGATTCCTCTCTCCGTTCAGTTCGGAGCCTCGCCTTCGAACCCGGAGCGAGTGATGAATAGGCAGACGTCGGTATCCAGGCACTCGGGTTCCCCTGTGCCAGGCTGAATCGTGCCCGTGGGACAGGCCAAGCACTCGACGCTTCCGGCGTTCGGCTGGAAGGTGTCACTTGGGCAGTCCAGGCAAGCACTCTGGCCGGTATCGGGTTGATGGCGGCCTACCGCGCAGACCGTGCAGGCCGCCTGGCCTTTGGCTGGCTGGGACGTGCCCGGCGGGCATCGCGCGCAGTCGGCATTGCCGCTGCCCGCCGCGAAGGTGCCGGCGGCGCATTCCTGGCACTCGGCACTGCCAGAGTCCGAGAACCGACCGGAGGCACAAGCGAAACAACTCGCCGCGCCCAGCTGCGGCTGGAAGAAGCCCGGCGCGCAATGAATGCAGCTCGCGGCCCCGTCATTGGGCTGGAACGTGCCCGGCGCGCACTGCGCGCAAGCCTCGGCGCCATCGCTCGGGCTGAACGTTCCGGGTGTGCAAGTCGAGCATGATGCGTTCCCAAAACCCGGCGCCGCGGTGCCGGGCGGGCACAGGCTGCAAGAGGTCGAACCCGAATTGGCGGCGAACGTTCCGGCCGGACACTGCGCACACGCTTCAGCACCGACCGACGAAAACGATCCCGGCGCGCACTGCTGGCAGCTGGTCGATCCGGTCTCGGCCGCAAATAATCCGGCCGGGCAGTCGATGCACTGCGCCAGCCCCTGGGGATCGGCGAACGTCCCGGCCGGACACGCGTTGCACTGGATGGCTCCAGCTTCGGCGATCGTCCCGGGCTCGCAAGTCGCGCAGGCTCGCATCCCCTCGACCGGCGCGAAGGTGTTTTCCGGACAGGCCTGACAGGTCAGGCCGTCCGGCGAATGAGAGCCCGGCGCGCAGGGCTCGCAGGCACCGGTCTTCGGAGCTGGAAATTCGCCCGGCGTACAGGGCTGCTGCGCCTGCGACGGCGCCGCCAAGGCTACCCAGAGCGCCAGCAGCAAATTGGCCAACCCCACAGCACGCGACCGCATCATAAGGCCATCCTCCGGAAGGGAAGCGTTAGAAAGTATAAACGCACATTTCCCCGAATTCCATCAGATCGGGTCGAATAAATTTGGAATCAATTCGACAGGCAATTCCTGAGACCGGGCAGCATCGCGGTCTCGCGTCGGAAATTCCTGCAACAGATCGGTATACTCTCGAGTTTTCGGCCCGGCACGAACCACCCAACCGAAGGCTATCATCATGCAGTCCGAAGAACTTGTCGAATCCAGCGACATACTCGTGCGGGAGATGAC
>CAYFTI010000329.1:0-2344 GCA_964346065.1 uncultured Hyphomicrobiaceae bacterium | reverse complement strand
AGCCCGTGCTGATCGAGGGCAAGGCGATCCAGCTTCACCCGCTGGTCTGCGCGGCGTTCAACGCCGACTTCGACGGCGACCAGATGGCCGTGCATGTCCCGCTGTCGCTGGAGGCGCAGCTCGAAGCCCGCGTGCTGATGATGTCCACCAACAACATCTTGCACCCGGCCAACGGCGGCCCGATCATTGTGCCATCACAGGACATCGTCCTCGGCCTGTACTATCTCTCGCTGGAGAAGCCGAGCGAGCCTGGCGAGGGCATGGTTTTCGGCAGCGTCTCCGAAATCCGGCACGCGCTGGAAGCAGGCCTAGTGACGCTCCACGCCAAGATAAAGGCGCGCTTCGACACGCTTGATGAAGCGGGCGAGCGGGTCTGCGCGGTCTACGACACGACGCCGGGCCGAATGTTTCTGGGCGAGTTGCTGCCCAAACAGCCAGGCGTCAAGTTCGACCTGGTCAACCAGCTGCTGACCAAGAAGATGATCTCGAAGATGATAGACGCGGTCTATCGCGAGTGCGGTCAGAAGGAAACGGTCATCTTCTGTGACAAGATCATGGCGATGGGCTTCCGCCACTCCTGCGAGGCTGGTATCTCGATCGGCAAGGATGACATGGTCATTCCCGATACCAAGGACGAGATCGTGCAGGAAGCGCATGACCTGGTGCGCGATTACGAGCAGCAGTTCATGGAAGGCTTCATCACCCAGGGCGAGAAGTACAACAAGGTGGTGGATGCCTGGGCGAAATGCACCGACCGCGTCGCCAAGGAGATGATGGACCGGATCTCGGCCGTCGAGGTGGACGACGAGACCGGGCGTCAGGAACCGCTCAACTCGATCTACATGATGTCGCACTCTGGCGCGCGTGGTTCGCCCCAGCAGATGAAACAGCTTGCGGGCATGCGCGGTCTGATGGCCAAGCCGTCGGGCGAGATCATCGAAACCCCGATTATTTCCAACTTCAAGGAAGGCCTGTCCGTGATGGAGTACTTCAACTCCACCCACGGCGCGCGCAAGGGCCTTGCCGACACCGCCTTGAAGACGGCGAACTCGGGCTATCTGACCCGTCGGCTTGTCGACGTGGCGCAGGACAGCATCGTTACCGAGGTCGATTGCGGCACCGACAAGGGTATCGGCATGATCGCCGTGATCGACGCGGGCGAGGTGATCGTTTCCCTGGGTGATCGCGTTCTGGGGCGCACGGCCGCGGATGAAGTTGTCTCTCCGGCCTCGGGCGAAGTGCTCGTCGAGGCTGGTGAACTCATCGAGGAGCGCCATGCCAAGGCGATCGAGGAAGCCGGCGTGCAGCATGTCCGGATCCGCTCGGCACTGACCTGCGAGACACGCAACGGCGTGTGCACCAAGTGCTACGGGCGCGACCTCGCGCGCGGCACACCCGTCAATCTTGGCGAGGCGGTCGGGGTCATGGCCGCGCAGTCGATCGGGGAACCGGGCACGCAGCTTACGATGCGCACCTTCCATATCGGCGGAACGGCGCAGGTGGTCGATTCCTCGTTCCTGGAATCGAATTTCGCCGGTACCGTGCAGATCAAGAACCGCAACGTTGCCAAGGACAGCCAGGGCCGCGTTGTCGCCATGGGCCGGAACATGTCGGTGCTCGTGCTGGATGACGACGGCAACGAACAGGCGTCCTACAAGATCGTTCAGGGCGCGCACATGAAGGTCGACGACGGCGACAAGATCAAGCGTGGTGAACGCCTGGCGGAGTGGGACCCCTATACCCGCCCGATCCTGACCGAGGCAAGCGGCGCGGTGGACTACGAGGACCTTGTCGAGGGCGTTTCCGTCAGCGAGCAGACCGAGGAGACCACCGGCATCACCCAGCGTGTCATCGTCGACTGGCGGGCGAACCCGCGCGGCGCCAATTTGCGCCCCGCACTGGTGGTCAAGAACGCCAAGGGCAATATCGTCAAGCTCAAGCGCGGCGGTGAGGCGCGGTACCAGATCCCCGTGGGCTCGGTGCTGTCGGTGGAGCCGGGCCAGGACGTCAAGGCGGGTGACGTGCTCGCACGCATCCCGCTCGAGAGTGCCAAGACACGTGACATCACCGGCGGTCTCCCGCGCGTGGCGGAGCTTTTCGAGGCACGGCGTCCGAAGGATCATGCGATCCTCGCGGAAGCCTCGGGCACGATCGAGTTCGGCCGTGACTACAAGAACAAGCGCAGCATCCTGATCCGCCCGGATGAGGAGGACGCCGAGCCGGTCGAGTATCTCATTCCGAAGGGCAAGCACCTTTCGGTTCAGGAAGGCGACCGGATCGAGAAGGGCGAGTTCATCATGGAGGGCTTGCCCGCGCCGCACGATATCCTGGCGATCAAGGGCGT
>CAYFTI010000328.1:0-2346 GCA_964346065.1 uncultured Hyphomicrobiaceae bacterium | reverse complement strand
CGCCGCGCCGCGTCCGCCAAGTCGCCCGGCGCCGACGCCGCCGGCTCGCGGGTGGGCACCACGAGCCCGACGCCGAAGCTTCCGAGCAAGCGTTCGAGGCGGTCCATCTTGGTGGGGTGGTCGAGGTCGAGCAGGCGGCGGGCTTCGGTGTCGGGGACGGCGAGCCGGCGGGCGAGCGCGGTCTTGGTGAGCCCGGCCGGGCAGGCCCTTTGAACGCCAATCCCGTTTGCGATTTATGACGAAAGATTTGTTGACTCTGAAGTAAGATCTGTTGAAATCTTCGAAAGTTGCCTGATGTCGCGATTGACAATAGCTTTGGCACATTCAAGACAATAATGGTCCCAGCTCCGGCCATTGCGGACCTTGAGGCGCTTGTCGCCGCGCTGCAGGCGATGTCTGCTATTACCCTGGCAATCGTGTGCGCGCTGTGCACGATCAACTTTAACGTGTATGATAAGCGATTTAATTCGCGGCAACGAAAACCTCCTGCACTGCACGATCGACGATACCGGCAAAATCCTGCTCAATCTGGTCCAGCTCAGGCCGGGTGAACTCGTGGCGCTCGCGGGCTTGGCGGCCCACAGCAGCATTCACCTGCCGGTCAATCGCGGCCTTGAAAACAACGAAGTTAGTCCGGCCAAGGCGTTGCCGGTCCAGGTCACGCCCTTCCGGATTGACGCCGCGTTCGGCGAGGATGCGCCCAGCTTCCGTGCGGACGCGCTGATCGAGGCTGCCGCGCATGGCTTGGCGCTGCCGGACGCGGGTAACGGGAACAGGCTCGAGCTCGTCGTAAGCCTCCTTCACCTGATCCGATGTGTAGCCTTTCTCATGAAGCACCTTGAGGGCGGCAAGGGCGTCCGGGTCTTCCGCGATGAGCGGAATTTCCTCAAGCTTGATGCCAGTCTGGCTGCGCACATCGACGCGGTCGCCGTCGCCGAAGTCGCGTGGCCGGGGCTCCACTTCCAACTCGTCGGCTGAGCCGAAATCCAAAGCCTCCACTGGGAGGAGCTGGTCGAAGAATTCGCGGTCGGCGTCGCTGTACTGCTGGAAGTCCTCCCAACGGCTGGCAACGTTGGCCCCGGCGTGAAAAACCACGGTGCCATGGTTGAGCGCGTGACCGGGCGCGTTCTGCTCGATGACGCGCATTATGCGGCCGACGAACTGTACGAAAGGCGAGAGGTTAGCAAAGATACTAAACACGGCCGCAACGGCGAGGAACGGGTGGTCAAAACCCTCGCCGAGTTTGCGGACCTGCACAATCACGTCCAGCTCGTGGTTCTCAAGGCGCTGCATAACTCGCTCGTTGGCGGCGCTGTCTTCTCGGGAATGAACATAATCGGCGCGGCGGCCACGCGCGCGGTAAGCTTCCACGATCTGGCGGCAGTGCTCGTAGTTGAGCCCAGAAGCAATAATCTTGAGCCGGGCGTCGCCGGTCGCTTCGCGCCTCTTCTCCAGCTCCCGAATCGAAGCGTCAATTATGGTATTGAGCGACTCGGTCGAGGTAACGACGCTGCGCCGGAAATCCGCGTCCTGCTCGCCAAGGCGACGCACTTCTTCAAGGCTGACCTCGGTCTCCTGCCCGTCGTCGCGGCGGACGTAGCGCAGGGTGCGGGGATTGAGAACAACGGCCTTGAGGCGCTTGACGTATCCCTCCTGAATGGCCCGGAACACGGGGTACGAATAGATGATGCGACCGGCCATGAGTTGACCGTCCGCGCGTAGCGGCGTGGCGCTGAAATTTATGATCCGCGCAGCCGGGAATTTGGCCCTGAGAGTGGTCCAGGTCTGCGCGACGTTGTGATGGCCTTCGTCGAACACGATGAGGTCGAAGAAGTCGCCTGGCAGGTTTTGGAGCCAGCGGTTGTCATCGCCCTGCAGTTGCTGGATGTTGGTCAACACAACGTCCGCATCCTCAAGATCAGCTTGATTGGTCGTACTGCCTCTGATTTCGGCGGGTTCCGGAAAGGGCTGGCCGGTAAGTACGCCGCACTTGATGTAAAACATGTCGTGGCGGGCTGGGTCGAAGTCGTCATGAAGCTGCTGGGCAATCTTCACGCCAGGAGCCACCACAAGGGTACGGATGGCGCGGAAGGCGAAGGGCGCAATTGTGATGCAGCCTGACTTGCCGCAGCCGACCGGCAGCACGACCCCGACCTCCCGCTCCTGCTCGTTCGGGTTCTCGGCGAAAACGGCGAGCTCGGCGAATGCCTCTTGCTGGGGCGTGCGAATGCGCGGGTTGCCGGTGATCGAGGGTTCGCGGGTCTGGAAGGGATTGTTCTGCATAGGTGGTGGTTCCTTCAATTCCACACTGGCGAAGACCGGCAGGGGCGCGGCGTGTTAGTGCTC
>CAYFTI010000327.1:0-2357 GCA_964346065.1 uncultured Hyphomicrobiaceae bacterium | reverse complement strand
CGGGGCGCCGAAGGACTTCTCCAGCACGACGTTGCGGCCCTTGGGGCCGAGGGTGGCCTTAACGGCATTGGTCAGGACATCCATGCCTTGCAGCATGCGGGCGCGGGCATCAATGCCGAAGTGCAGTTGTTTGGCGCTCATTTGTGGGTCTCCATTAGCTTTGCGGGCTTCGGTCAGCGATCAGCAAACTAGGATGATCACTCACCACCGTTCTGTTAATCTTTCCGGCCCGCCTCTTCTAATTGCCCTGAATCATAATAAGACCACGCCGATAGCAATTTCGTCGCCTCAGTATGACCGATGTTGGACCAATGGCCATCACAAGTGTGGAAGTAGTCGGACCATTTCGATGACGTCGCTGACATCGGAGCAAGGAAATCCAGGTAGACAAATCCATGTTCTTTCGCGAGCGTCAACAATGCCTCGGTGAGCGGTGGAATCCGCTGCTCATTCGCGGCACGAATAAAATCATAAGGGCGGGGAATCGTGAATACCAGCAGATCTCGCGTCCCACTCAGAGTATCGATCTGTTCAAGAGCAAACTTCAGCCGCAGCCATTGTTGTTCGGTGTAATCGAAGTAGGGCGAAGGCACTGTCACGCCCTGCATCGGTCTTTTTAATTCCTTTTCAGCAGCTTGATGTTTTCGCAAAGCCCTCACATAATCGAGCGCTCGCGCCAGGTGACTAAACTCACGAAAAGTCGCTTCAGCAATTTGTGCTAATACATTAGCGGTATTGGCCAGACTATTCTCGTTATAGTGGATAACTTGGTAATTTGGGTATTCACCTACGAGGTATGGCCGGTACTGATCATAACGTTTTCTTTTTCCGTACTCTAAGTCATCGTCAACAAAGTCGTTGTTTGGCAGAACAGCGACGATTACGGCGTCATGTGAAAATTGTAACGCGAAATCCTCGTAAAGCGTCAAATACTGCGTTGGCCCAAACGACCCAGAGGTTCCAAAATTGAGGTGCGGCATACTCGTGAGGGCTTCGAGTTGATCAGTGAAACGATGATCCCGATCGACCCCCCAGCCCTCGACAAAAGAATCACCGAGAACCACGACCCGTCTTTTTTCTCCCAATTGCTTTCGAGGACGGTCTCTCATGCCAAAATCGTTTGTCTGGTACGTCACGTTGAAACAGGATTTACGATGCAAGTATTCACGATTCGGCGCATGCCATGTCCCCCAGGGTTGTTGCTTGTTATTCACCCAGAAAGGCGTAATGTTACTAAAGCGATAGCTCGGCAGGGAGATAGGAACTAAATCATTACTTATCAATAGGTAAAGACCAATTTCAAGAAGCAAAAAAGTCATTACGATAGAAACAAAAGCGGCGCCTAGCCAGAGCCCTACTCTTTTTACTAAAGTCATCGATGTCTCTGCACTCTGGATTTCTGAATGTTGGTTGCCTCGATATGACATGTGCTCAGGTCGCGAGGCTCAGCGATCGCGCGCCTCAGCACACGCAATACAGAGGGTCGCGGCCGGATCGAACTCCAGCCGACGCGGGTCGATGAGCTCGCCGCAATCCTGGCATTCACCATAGCTGCCATCATCGCAGCGGCGCAGCGCGGCCTCAATCCGCCGCAGCGACTGGTCAGCGCGCTGGCGCGCGCCCTGCGCCATCGCCTGCTGCTGCATCGCGTCCATGCGCGACAGCCGACCGACGCTGGTCTGATCCAATACCACGGTCGCTGTGGCGGCATTGCGCTCCTCCGCCAGGCCCAACAGATCCGCGCGCGCCGCCAAGAGCTTGGCGCGAAAGTGATCGATATCGGGTTCGGGTATCTCAGCCATTGTCATCCTCGCAATCGCGGCGGTCGCAGTGGTCGCCCTGTGCGCCGCGCGACTAAACGCTTTAGCATAGCGGTATCGACCCTTCGCCGCCCGCGCGACGCCTGCACCGCATTGCGCAGCCGGGCGCCTCAGACAAACCACGGCAACGGCCAACAAGTCCCTCGACAGCGCAGAGATTCGCAAAGAGGCGCGCTCTGCGCCGCCCGCTATGCCCCTACACCTCCAACCTACGAGCGTTGATGATCAACCAGACCGAAGCCCAAGAACAAGCCCACCTCGAGACCACCCGCCACCGACTCGATGCCGCCCTCGCCCGCATCGACGCGCGCCTGCGCGAGTACGCCGAGGACGTGCAGGCCCAGAAGACCTACCTGTGGGAGAACCGCGCCGACATGGACCACGCCGAGAAGAATTCGACCCGCGAGTCGGTCTACCAGAGCGTGTTCACCGGCGAGGCTGCGCTCGCCACGCGCAAGCGCCTGCAAAAGCTGGTGCACTCTTTGAAGCATGGGCCGAAGCGCTGGCCGCCAGAGCGGGCGTTCAGTGGCAGCGTCG
>CAYFTI010000326.1:0-2365 GCA_964346065.1 uncultured Hyphomicrobiaceae bacterium | reverse complement strand
GTGCGGACCGATGGCCCAGAGCGCCACGCTTGAGCGTACGGTGGCACCGGCCACGCCCCAACCGATGATCGGGAAAAAGCTGATTATCGCGAAGATCCACAGGACGAAACTCCACGCCAAAATGCTCCAAAACGCGGGCCGCCGCCCCACAGCGATCAGAAAACCGGCGGCGACGAGCGTGACGTATCCGACATGGAACAGAAATCCGATAAATGGGTGAACCGGGCCCAGCAACGTCTCGGCAAACGCCTGGCTTGGCGGCTGTGGCATCGAAATCAGATCGAACACGAAGAGCGGTATGATCACGATTGCTGTGCCAAGCGCTGTGATCAATCCGGTCAAAATAGCCTTCAGCAAACCCTTGATATCGTTCAAAGGCATTTTAGGTCCCGTTCATTCTATTACCGGTGTGCCGGCCTTAATGTGCGGCACATGCTCGATCATCACGTCGGCGGCCTTCATGATCGCGCCTCCCTTATTGATCTGCTGGTCTGAGTGTCCGGGCTCGGTTCCGCGCTGACGCTCTCCTTACGCCCTGCCGAATGCGCGATCGCCGCTGCCCTGAGCGCGGAACACAAGCCGGGCACCCGCCCATAACACGACACCGAAGAGCACATGCGGACCAAGGGCGGCGACCGCGATTTTCGGTGTCACCGCAGACCCAAAGAGGCCCCAGCCGACGAGCGGAAAGAAGACAACGACGGCGATCATCCAAAGCGCGGCGCTGGCCCCGGCAATCGCCCGCTTACTCGGCCGCGGGCCCGTGAAGGCAAGGATCAGCGTGGTCACGGCCGTCACATACAGCAGGTGAAAAACGAAGCCGACCGGATCCGAAACGGGCCCGAGCAGCGTCTCCGCGAATGCTTGGCTGGGCGCCTGCGGCATCGGCGCCATGCCCGACTTGAACAGCGGCGCAGTCACCGCGCCCGTCACGACGGCGACGATGGCCCCAACGCCAAGGGCTTTACCGAAGTCTTTCGGCTGGTCGAGCGTCATGCTGTATCTCCTCTCGGCTCGCCTGGATGTGCATCGATCAGAATTTTCCATTCCCCGATCTGGGTGGGTGAGCGTCTCCACGCATCGGTTCTGACGCTGATCTCACGGGGGTTTTGAAGAGAGTTGATCGCTCGGCGGAGGTCGTGGCCTCGCTACGCGACCGCGGGCTTGCATGAAGCGACCGCTCGACCCGCGTGAGCCCCTGACGTATCGGGCGTGTGAGGGCGGGAGCGTTTGGCAACCACTACCACTGGTGGGAATAGGGATCGGCGAAGAGCCTCTTGAAGTCAGCTTTACTCGCAGGTTGTGGAGCCGGTCGGCATCATGACGTCACGTCAAGGCGTATGCCGTCGTGGCGAGGCTGACACACCGGTGTAGGTAAGTCCGGTCGCCTTTCCCCAGCATCGATCATTGCCTGCGTGGCGGCGCTCAAAACGCGTTCACCCGTCCTCAACGGCCGTCACATTTGTCGCAAAGGGGCGTGAGGTCGGTTTCGCAAGACGACTCTGCGTGTTCGCCTCGTCCTTTGCCGGACGGTCCGTTGTTGAAAGAGGTCCGGTCCGAAACATTAAGAACGGGAGTTGCGCGTTATGACCGACAAAAACGGCGGCCGCAATCGTAAGGCGGCCCGCGGTCTCAGCGTCGCGGCGGCAGGCTTACTGGCCGCCTGCGCCAACGCCGGCGCCGACCAGGCGACGGCCGCCGATCAGGGCGAAAGCCCTGATCGCGTGGTGAAACAGGATCCGGGCAAGGTCGTCTACTGGGTGCCGCCCGGACCGCGGAAGCTGAGTCCCGAGGTCTTCGGCACCGCCGACAATCCGAAGATGACGCTGGCGCCCAAGCTGAAGAAGGCCCGGCAAATGGTCGAGGCCGGCAAGATGCCGCCCACGGTGCCGAAGCTCCTGCAGGACCTGCCGATCCTGGTCGGCGTGCCGGAGAAGGCACGCAGCGAGGCGCCGAACGGCGGCCAGATCCTGAAGCATCCCACGCCTTTCCCGGACGAGGGGAAGATCGTTCAGGGCAGCTTCCGCGCGGCGTTCTACGACGCGGTGAGCCAGGATACGCCCGGCAAGCCCGGGCAGACGCCCGACAGCGCGGACCTGGAGGCCGAGTTCACGGATCCCCAAGGGAACGACTACCGCGTGGTCTTGGATCACGTGGTGAAACCGCCGTTTCCGGGCTACGCGACGGACGGCGGCGTGATGCTGGACGCGGTTCACCACGGTTCGACGGGCACCGGCACGCCGCTCATGCCGCAGGTTTGGACGGTCGGCGCCCTCTGGGGCGTGGGCGAGATCTACGTCAACGGCGAGCTGCGGTCCAAACACCAGGTAATGCACCTGATGACCAGCGAGGTTGTGCGCGACAA
>CAYFTI010000325.1:0-2371 GCA_964346065.1 uncultured Hyphomicrobiaceae bacterium | reverse complement strand
GTGAAATAGAGCCGCTCGAGCAGCGCCGCGAAATCATGCATGGTTAGGCCGCATCATCTTCCTCGTAGCCGATCAGCGACAGCGCCCGCGCATCCAGCCCCATCTGTTTGGCCTGATGCACCAGCGCATCCTCTCGGCCATGCGTGACCCAGATTTCGCGCGCGCCGACATCCTCGATCGTGCGGATCAGCTCGTCCCAGTCGGCGTGATCGGAAATGATGAGCGGCAGCTCGACCCGGCGCTGCTTGGCCCGCGCGCGCACCTGCATCCAGCCTGACGCCATAACCGGGAGGACATTCGGCAGGCGGCGCGACCAGCGATCGGCCAGCGCGCCGGGCGGGCACAGCACGATTTCGCCGGCGAGCGCACTGCGGTCGACCTCCGACACGCGCACCAGTTCGCCGAGCGCGACGCCATGCTCTTCGTAAAGCTCGCACAGCTTGGGCAGCGCGCCGTGCAGATAGATCGGCCGGTCATAGCCGTGATCGCGCAGCGCACGGATCAGTCGCTGGCATTTGCCCAGCGCATAAACGCCCACGGCATGGCAGCGCTCAGGGAACAGCCGCAGCGATTTCAACAGCTTGTCGATCTCAGCCCCCACCGGCGGTGTGCGGAACACCGGCAGGCCGAAGGTCGCTTCGGTGACGAACACGTCGCACGGCACGAGTTGGAACGGCGCGCAGGTCGGGTCCGCCTCGCGCTTGTAGTCGCCCGAGATCACCAGCCGCACGCCGCCATGCTCCAGCAGGATTTGCGCGCTGCCCAAGATATGCCCGGCCGGGTGAAAGCTGATCCCGACCCCGCTTGTCCCCGTAATTTCGCCGTATGGCATCGGGATTTGGTGCTCGGCAAAATCTTCGCCCGCGCGGCTCGTCATGATCGCCAGCGTCTCCCGCGTTGCCATCACGCATTCGTGCCCGGCGCGCGCGTGATCGGCATGGCCATGGGTGATGAGCGCATGACGGACCGGGCGGATGGGGTCGATGTAAAACCCGCCGGGCTTGCAGAACAGCCCTTCCGGGCGAACTTCCATCCAGTCATGCGGGGATTTGCTCTTCGCTTGCACGCGCAGCTTTCGGCTAGGTTTGGGATCAATGACAGCCTCGCCCGATATACCCGGTTACGTTTCGGACTGGTTCACCACGCGCGGCTGGCGGCTGCACGATCATCAGCGCGCCCTGATCCGCGCGTTCCGGGAGCGGCAATCCACGCTCTTGATCGCACCGACCGGCGCCGGCAAGACGCTGGCCGGGCTGCTCCCCTCGTTGATCGACATCCACGAAAACGGCGAAGGGCGGCTTCACACACTTTATATATCGCCGCTGAAGGCGCTCACAAACGACATCGCCCGAAATCTCACCGCGCCGATCGAGGAGATGGGGCTGAACGTGCACACCGAAAGCCGCACGGGCGACACGCCGGGCGCAAAACGCCAGCGTCAGCGCCGCACCCCGCCGGACATCCTGCTGACCACGCCGGAGTCGCTGATGCTGATGCTGTCCTACACGGATGCGCCGCGCATTTTCGGGGGTGTGCGCGCGGTCGTGGTTGATGAGACCCACAGCTTAGCCGCCACGAAGCGCGGCGACTTCACCGCGCTCGCCCTCGCCCGGTTGCGCCAGCTTGCGCCGGATCATGTCCGCTTCGGCCTGTCGGCCACCGTCGCCGACCCGGACGGGCTGGCCGAATGGCTCGGCAGCGCCGGGGAACCCGCGAGCGTGCATGTCGCCGAAGCCGCCCCGCGCCCGCAAATCCAGATGCTGCGCACCGAAACGCCCCTGCCCTATGGCGGCTTCATGGCGCGCTACGCGATCCCCGAAATCTATCAGGCGGTGCGCGCGGCGGGCACCTCGATCCTGTTCGTGAACACGCGCGCGCAGGCCGAACTGATGCTGCAATGGCTGTGGCAGGCGAACGAGGACGCGCTGCCGATCACCGTCTACCACGGCAGCCTCGACAAGGAGCAGCGGCGCAAGACCGAAACCATGATGGTCGATGGCTCCTTGCGCGCGGTCGTCGCAACCTCGGCCCTGGAACTGGGCATCGACTGGGGCGATGTCGATCTGGTCGTGCAGGTCGGCGCGCCGAAGGGGGTCAGCCGGCTGTTGCAGCGCATCGGGAGGGCCAACCACCGGCTGGACGAGCCCAGCCGCGCGCTATTGGTGCCGACCAACCGCTTCGAGACGCTGGAATGCCTCGCCGCGATCGAGGCGATCGAAAACGGCGTGCTGGACGGCGTGGACGACTGGACCGCCACGCGCGACACGGTCATCCAGTATATCCTCAACTGCGCCTGCGCCGGGCCAGTCTGCCCCAACGCGCTTTACGGCGAGGTGACGAGCGCCGCGCCCTATGCCGACATGCCGCGCGC
>CAYFTI010000324.1:0-2377 GCA_964346065.1 uncultured Hyphomicrobiaceae bacterium | reverse complement strand
TGCGCCAACGGCTCGCATGGCAATCACCCTGCCGTCTCCCAACGTCGACGCGTGGCCCGAAGCTGTCGTCGCGACAGCCTTTGGGCCAGAGGCTGCTTGCCGAACCGGGTTAGCCGTTCGACCTGTCCAGTAGAAGCGCCGGTCTCGGCTAAACAACGATCCGACACCCGTCGCAGCGGACGCGCACGTACGCTGCGACGGTCCCGGTTTCTTCTCAAGTGGTTAGGCTGCACGGACCTCCGACAGGAACGTATCCACGGCCGTTTTGAGGCCCTCCGATTGGCGCGTCAGGTTATCGGCGGCCAGGGCGACGCTGTCGGAGGCCTTTGCCGTATCGCCGGCGGCGCCCTTCACGCTGGCGAGGCTGCCGGAAACCGCTTCGGTCCCCTTCGCGGCCTCTTGCGCGCTGCGGCTGATCTCCGCCGTCGTCGCGGTCTGCTGTTCGACCGATGCCGCGATCGCACCGGTGGTCTCGTTGATGGTCTCGACCTCGCCCACGATCTTGCGGCTTCCTTCGACGGCGTTTTGAGAGGCCTGCTTCACCGAAGTCAGCTGCTGGGCGATGTTGTCGGTCATCTGTCGGGTCTGGTTGGCGAGCGACTTGACCTCGTTCGCCACGACGGCGAAGCCCTTGCCCGCGTCGCCGGCGCGCGCGGCTTCGATCGTCGCGTTGAGCGCGAGCAGATTGGTTTGCTCCGCTACGTCACTAATCTGCTCGACGACTTGGTCGATCTGACCGACGGCCTTGATCAGGTTGTCCATTTGCGTCTCGGCGCCTCGGGCGCCCTCTGCCGTGCTTTGAAGCTGCCCGGCGGCGTTGGCGACCTGGACGTTGACCTCCTGGATCGCCGCGGAGAGTTCCTCCGCCGCCGAAGCCATGGTCTGAACGCTGCCCGCGGCCTGATTCGCACCGGTGGCGGCCGTGCTGGTCTCGGATTCCGTGGCCTCGACCGCCGACGACAGCTGGCGCGAGGTGCCCTGCAGTTCCGTGGCCGCGGACCCGACCATGTTCACCACGCCGCCGATCTCCCGCTCGAAGCGATCGGCGAGATCGCGCATGGCCTGGCGCTTTTCTTCTTCTGTGCGCCGCTCGGCTTCCGTCTGCTCACGGCGCAGCCGCTCGGCATCGATGGCATTGTCCTTGAGCACCCGCACCGCTTTGCTGATCTGCCCGACCTCGTCGTTGGTCTCTACGGCCGTGACTTCGGCGTCGAGGTCGCCATCTGAAAGCCGGCGCACCGTGTCGGACAGCCGACGCAGGGGCTGGATTCCACTTACGACCCACCACGCGAAAGCGCCGCCGATCACCAGCGACGTCCCCGCCAGCAGCAGCATCAGGTTCTGAAAACCGCCGGCCAGACTGCGCGTCTGCGCGGTGACCGTATTGTTCTGAGCTTCCTGGTAGTCGATGAACTCGTTGATCCGGGCCAACCATGTCATGAAGTTCGGCCGGGCGTCCTCGAGAAGGATCGTTTGGGCCGTCTCCAGATCACCACCTTGGCGCAGATCGATGACCTGGTCGATCAAGGGGCGGGTGTCAGCCTGGATGCCCTTGATCCCGTCCAGGATCTCCCGCTCGCGCGCGCTGGTGCCGGGTCTTTTCATCATGTCGTCCAGCGGCCCGGCGTTCGCAATGTAGTTGCTCTCCAAATCCTTGATGGTCTGGATCGCCGCGTTCACGCGTTTGTCGTCTTCGAACAGCACGACGTCCCGGAGCTCGATGGCCCGGTCATGGACGCTGCCGCGAAAGTTGATGGCGTGTCGCTGCTTCACGCTGTTGACTTCGTTCACTTGAGTCAGGTTGTCGCTGATCTCGTTGACGCGGTACACGCCAACAGCGGTTAGCGCGATCAAGAGCGCGAGAATGGTCCCGAACCCTACCAAAAGGCGCAATCGAATAGACACGTTGTTCAGCATGATCGCCTCAGGCTCCGTTTTTGGCGATGCTCATCAGGCTGGCCCCAGCGGGGCGCTGAAGAGTTCATCCATGAATAGATGGACGACGACCACCGACATCCATCTCAGTTGGATGTTGTCATACCCCTTCGTCGGGAAAGTGCGCATCTGGGCCGAGGGATAACGCGCTTAACATCGGGTCAGGGGGAGGCCCCTAAAGTTCATAGGTGCTTCGCTGATTATGTTCTTTGGGATAGCAAAAAGCCGAAGTGAGTGAGTCCCGAACTCGATTGTTGCAATTTGATCGAACCCTCAAGAAGATTCGCGATTCCGACTCGTTATATTTACCAAGAGCTAAGGTTAATAGGGACGACGCCCATTGGGACGTTTTCGGTCAGCTTGGCGGCCCGCCTGCGGGCCGTCGGCGCATCACGACCGGATGGTCGCGCTCGCCGAGGGGGGAATCCGCCGCCGGCGCCGA
>CAYFTI010000323.1:0-2392 GCA_964346065.1 uncultured Hyphomicrobiaceae bacterium | reverse complement strand
CCTGCATCGTCGCGATGCAGTTATCCAGCTCCTCCGCGTGAGGTGGCGGCAGCTCCAGCATCAGCACCGGACTTTTCGGCAGGTCCAGCTCGCTGAAAATCGCCTCCCACGGAATCGACCCCCAGCCCAGCGGCAGATGCAGATCGCCCAGCCCGTAGGCGATGCGCTCCGCGCGCGAAACCGTCCGCACATCGTTGGGCCGGCCGAACGAATCGTGCAGGTGCAGATGCTCGGCGAACGGCGCGAGCGGCGCCAGCTCTTCCAGCAGGTCGCGCCCGTGAAACCCGCAGTTGATGTAGGCGTGCGACACATCGAGGCAGCAGCGGATGTTCGGGTGGTCGATGAGCGTGAGTTCATAGGCGAGCCGCGAAGGCAGCGCCGTGTGTTTGTCCGCGCGCTCCATCGGCAGCGTCTCGACGCATACCACGACGCCGTGCCCGGCGGCGATCCCCGCCACCTCGTCGAGCGCCCCGCGCTGACGCTCATACGCCACGTCGATCTCCGCGCGCGAGCCGGTCTCGCAGATGCCGGTATGTATCACGAGATGCCGCGCGCCGACTTCCGCGGTAATTTCGATCGACGCCTTCAGGATGTCGAGGTGCAGCCCCGTCCGCCCCGGATGATCCATCAGGTTCAGCGCGATCGGCCCGTGCATGCTGTAACTGAGCCCGCGCCCGCCGCACACGCTCTTCAGGTCGTTCAGGACTCCGCGCTGGATCTGGCCATCCACCATCAGCGCGAGCTCGAAGGCCGGCAACTCCACCAGATCCACCGGCTTCGCTTCCGCCATGTCGAGCTGTTTCTCAAGCGCTTTCGGATGCGGTTCGCCGGCACGCAGCGCATATCCGATCTGGGGCGCGGTATCGGTCATCTCGCCATTCCTCGCTGGCGCTGATCCGCGTGCCGGACCGGCGCGTTCATTTTAGGTTCACGTGCAGTTGACGAACATTGAAGCAAGTTAACTTGTGCATGTGTCACGCTGATGTAGACTTTTGGTAATGGACCCAGGGCGCCCACAACTTGCGCAAAGACCTCGTCTGAACAGGAGGGCTGGATATGGCCACATGCTGCGGATACAAGAGCGACACGCTCTATGCCTCCAACACGCCGTTGAACTTCTGGCGTGGTCTGGCGCTTAGTCTTTCGATCTGGGTCGTCCTTGTGGGCGCCTTGGTGATCGCCTGATCGACACGATCCTTTACCCCCAAGGTGCTGTTTCTTCGGCAATCCAGTCAAGAAAGGCTTTGTTGCCACCTGAGACCTCCAGCACAGCTACGGCAGGCACGTCGTAGCTGTGCAGCCGCTTGATCTCGTCGCTGACCTTGTCCGCCAATCCGGCCCGGGTCTTCACGAACATCGCTGTTTCGCCACCCTCCTCGGTGGCACCCTCCCATTCAAACACCGCGATCATACCCGGAAAGATGTTCGCACACGCGGCCAGCTTCTGTTTAACAAGCTCGTGGGCGATGGATTTGGCCTCTTCAGGCGTTTCGCAGGTCGTGTAGATCATGACCATGCGGTTGGCGTCGGGCTCGCTCATGCAGATGGCCTCCGAAACGGCTGCGACGCTGGTACAGCGCGCACAAATGTCTATAGTTGCCGGGTAAGATAGCGCATCGCGAGGCGACATGCATCAGCCGCCCCCGGAAATCTCGAGAATTCACTTCGTGGCGAGCGACGCAACCGAGGCGCAATCCGCCCTTGAGCGGCTGATCCAGCGGTATGGCCAGGTCGACCCCGAACAGGCGGGCGTCATCGTGGCGCTCGGGGGCGACGGCCTTATGCTTCAGACGCTGCACCAGAACATGAGCCACGGCATCCCGATCTACGGCATGAATCGCGGCTCCATCGGCTTTCTGATGAACGAATATCATGAGGAAGATCTGCTGGAGCGGCTGGAACAGGCGGAGATGAGCGAGATCCACCCGCTGCGCATGAGCGTGCGCGATCGCGACGGCGTCACCTACGAGGCCCTGGCGATCAACGAGGTGTCGATCTTCCGGCTGACCTACCAGGCTGCGAAGTTGCGCATTCTGGTCGACGGCAAGCTGCGGATGGAGGTCATGGTCTGCGACGGCGTGCTGGTCGCGACTCCCGCCGGCAGCACGGCCTACAACCTGTCCGTCTACGGGCCGATTCTGCCAATCAACGCGCCGCTGCTCGCGCTCACGCCGATCAGCCCGTTCCGCCCGCGGCGCTGGCGCGGGGCGTTGCTGTCCAATGAGGCGCATGTGCGCATAGACGTGATGGAACCGGAGAAGCGCCCGGTCGCCGCGGTGGCCGACCATACCGAGTTCCGCCACGCCGTCCGCGTCGATGTGCGCGAGGCGCGCTCAATCGGCCTCAAGCTGATGTTCGACCCCGGCCACGCGCTGGACGAGCGCATCCTTGC
>CAYFTI010000322.1:0-2393 GCA_964346065.1 uncultured Hyphomicrobiaceae bacterium | reverse complement strand
GACGTCGAGCTCGACGGCAACGGCGTCGGCATGGTCGAAAGCACACCGGCCGGCATCGACTGCCCCGGCGACTGCAGCGAGACGTTCGAGGACGGCGAGCTGGTGACGCTCAACCCCATCGCGGGCGCCTCGTCGAGCTTCTTCGGCTGGAGCGCCGACTGTGCCGCCGCGGGCACGGGTGCGTGTCAACTAACGGTGGACCAGGCCTATCGCGCGATCGCGATCTTCGGCGACGGCGACCTGCTGTTTCTCGACGGGTTCGAATAGCCGTCCTGGGGCGGCAGGCGGAGACCGGATCCCTGGTCGGTCTGCCTCCACATTGCAATTGCGCAAGGAACGACTCGAACGAGATCCGGTGACCGTAAGAAATAGGGCAATCGCCCGCTATTTACAGATCGTTTGCAAGGCCGCATCAGCACCGATACCGAACGCGGCATTTCAGACATACAGGACAACGAGACGATGCTAAAGAGGCTATTCCGGCAATTTGCTCAGACATCCGCACTCCTTGCGGGTTTGGTCACTCAGCCCGCCGGCGCGGCGGTGATTACAGTGGACACCTTGGACGGCGGGGGTGTCAGCATCGACGGTCAGTGCAATCTGACCGAGGCCACGGTTGCCGCAAACTTCAATGTCGCTGTCGATACCTGCGCATCGGGATCCGCTACCGGCACCGACACGATCGTGATTGCAGTGACGGGCACCATCGACATGACCCAGGACCTGGCGATCTCGGAGCGGGTGACGATCCAGGGTCAGGGGATCAATTCGCTGACGCTGTCCGGCGGGGAAATGAACCGCCACTTCATCGTGGAAATGGCGGACGATACCCATGACTTCGAATTGAGCCAGATGACCGTGGCCGATGGCCGCGCGCCATCAAGCGAGGATGGCGGGGCCATTCGCGTCGATCGCGTCGGAACGGCACGGGTCAGTGATGTACGCTTCCTGAACAACGCCGCATCCGGCAGCGGCAGCGTGATCGGAGGCGCTATCGCCGCCGCCGTGCCTGCCGGTGATAGTGCCCGACTGGAGCTGGTCCAGTGCAGCTTTGAAGATGGCTCCGCACCGGACGGAGGCGCCCTGGCAGTGCTTGGCGCTCCGGATTTTGCCGACTTCGAAAGCGTCATGATCGACCGTTGCAGCTTCGTCGACAACAGTTCCTTGAGGGACTTCGGCACGCTCTTCATCGAGGGCGTCGATATCTTCAGCGTCAGTCAGTCGGTATTCCGAGGCAACTTCGCCGACACCTGGGGAGGCGCCATCAGCTACCGGGCGAACTCGTCCAACGACCTAGTGCTGGTCGACGCATCCACCTTCGATTCCAACAGCGCCGGGTCGGGTGGAGACGGGGGTGCCATCGCCATGTTCGGCGGCACCGCCGGCATTGTCAACAGCTCCTTCGTCCTCAACTTCGCCGCCCGCGGCGCCGCGGTGTTCCTGAGCGACGGGGCCAGCGCCACGATCCGATTTGCCACGTTCGACCGGAACCTCGGAAACGCGCTGTGGAGCAAAGAGAATTCCTCGCTACACCTGGGCCACAGCATTGTCCGGACCGCACAGGGCAGCCTCGATCCGGATTGCCAGACCCAGAGCGGGGGAACCATCACGTCCCTGGGTTTCAACATCGACAGTAGCGGCTCGTGCACCTCGCAGGCCTCTGATCTGCCGATGACCGACCCGCTGCTCTTCTCGCTGGCGGACCAGGGCGACAGTGCCGGCGAGATGGTAATCGAAACGCTTCTGCCAAAACCCGACAGCCCTGCCATCGACGGCGGAATGGCTGCGGACTGCCCCGGCCTGTTCGGCATCGATCTCGTCGAGGATCAACGTGGAGAACCGCGGCCGGTATCCGGCCCACTGCGAAACACCGCACGATGCGACATCGGCGCGGTGGAAGTTCAGGCAAGTGACCCTGAGGGTGTCCCGCTCACGGTGGCACTGACCGGTTCCGGAAACGCAACGGTGAACGCTTCCCCGGGCTCGCTTCGCTGCCCCGGGCGATGCGAGGATCGGTTCCTCACCGGAGAAACCGCTGTCATTGGCGCCCAACCGGGCTTCCGCGCGGAGTTCGTCGGCTGGGGCGGAGACTGCACCGGCATGGCGAATCCCTGCGAACTCACGATGGACGGGTCCAAGACCGTGACGGCAGAGTTCATCCAGCTCTACGTGGTGGGCGTCCAACTGGATGGCAACGCTCCAGGCACGGTTACCAGCACGGTTCCGGGGCTGATCGATTGCCCGGGTACCTGTGCCGAGCTCGTCAGGGAAGGCGAGTCCGTAACACTGGAGGCGACCGGCGCTGCTGACAGCCGCTTCCAGAACTGGTCCGGGCCCTGCACGGGAACAGGCCCCTGCACCGTAACCATGACGCAGGACCAGTGGGTCACGGC
>CAYFTI010000321.1:0-2396 GCA_964346065.1 uncultured Hyphomicrobiaceae bacterium | reverse complement strand
TTTGCCGTATACTCCCTTAGCAGGGGAGCGCCTTCGACCGCTCGGCCACCTCTCCGCTGTCAGACATACTCAGTCGATGGGGGTTTTGACAAGGCGGTGTCGGAAAAATTCTTGGCCGACCACTGCTTGGCGCGGCGCGCGGACTCAGCTCGGCGCACCGAGGACGAGGCTCCAGAACGTCTTGAACTGGGTATCCGGTTTGCGCACCACCGCGACACCCATATGAGTCGCATCGGGCATCAGCAGGTTGCGGTCATGGCTGGGGCTTCGCTTCCACTCCCGGAACAGCTCGCCAAACGTCAACTGACCCGTACCAACGTTCTCCGCTGCCACGGCCGGGCCGAAACCCGTGCGTTCGACCCGCTCAAATGGGTCCGAGCCGTCAGATCCGAAATGTGAGATCCGGTCATTCTGCGCGAGGTCTTCGGCGTGGTTGCGGGCCGCTTCTTCCAGGTTGGGATGCAGGGAAACAGGCTGCAGCCCATTGGCGTCCCGATACTCATTGACCAGCGTGAGGGCCCGTTGCGGCTGGAACTCATCCGCCGGCGCCACGCTCTGCATATCCGAGGCGTCAGAAGACAGGGTGGCGCGGCGCCACAGGCCCGTAAGACGATCGGATAGGGACGGTTCAACCGTGTTCTCAGCCTTCTTGACGTCCTCGGCCGCACGGCGATCCGCCGGCTCACCCGAGAAATTGTCCATCAAGCCGGTATTCACGGCACACCCGCTCAAAATCAGCGCTGCTGCCGAGACCGTGGCAAGACAAAGTCCGCGAACAGCTGGGATGCGAGTCGTGACATGAATTCGTTGGGCCATCCGCAAGGACCTTCTCCGAAAGGAAATGGAAATCTTCCGGTACGCTATTCGTTCCACCGTTAACATACGGTTTCCGGCTGTCTCGTGCACGGACGCGTTACGGCTGCGTTAACTAACGAACGAGCAGTGTGACCTTATGATGGCGGGGCTCAGGTGGCCCCGTCGTCGCTGGAGAGCTTGTCGAGCCGGGCCCGCATTTCCGCGAGTTGGGCGCGGAGTTGTGCAACTTCTTCGGCAGAAGCCGGTGCGGTGTCCTCGGACATGGCGGCTTGAGAGGTGCCGGCCTGGTCACCTTCGGTTTCGCCTTCGCCGGTGCCAAACGGCTTGAACATGTTCAGCGCATGCTCGAACATCTCCATGTTCTGCCGGACCTGCTTTTGCATGGCCTCGAAGGCAGCATTGCCGAAGGGCGACGAGCCGAATGTCTCGGCCAGTTGCTTGGTGTATTTCTCCTGTTCGCGCGTCAGGGTGTTCATGCTGAACTCGAGATAGCTCGGCACCAGCTTTTCCATGGAGTTGCCGTAGAAGCGGATCAACTGACGCAGGAAGCTGATCGGCAGCAGGCTCTGGCCCTTGCTCTCCTGCTCGACAATAATCTGCGTGAGCACCTGATGGGTCAGGTCTTCGCCGGTCTTGGCGTCGTAAACCACGAAGTCGCGCTCCGAGCGCACCATCTGGGCCAGATTGTCGAGCGTGACGTAGGTGCTGGTATCGGTGTTGTAGAGGCGGCGGTTGGCATATTTCTTGATGACCGCCGGCTCGATATTGGCCGTCGTGCCAGCGCGGGATGTATCATCGGGCATTGGTGGGGTCTCGTGAGCTCTCGGGCGGCCACGACGATGCGGCCCGGCCCGGATCTTTAAAACTAGCTGTGTAATATTGCATTGCGGAAGCCGCCGGACAAGTTTTGTGCGGAGCAAGAGACGTTTGGTAAATCACTGAAATTGGCCGATACTCGAAAAAAGTGATGGCGTGAATGGGCGCGACGGTTCACGCAGGCGCTTGGCATGCGCACAATAGACATCGGCATGAGGCCACCAGGCCATGAACGGCAATATCCGGCACCGCGCCGGTCAACAGGAGGACGGCATGAGCAACAACGAGACCATTGTCATCGCGGGCGGCGCGCGTACCCCCGTCGGCGCATTCAACGGCGGCTTGAGCAGCGTGCCGGCCCATTATCTCGGCGAAACGGTCCTTCGCGAGGTGATGGCACGGGCTAAAGTCGAACCCGCCGAGGTCTCTGAAGTGATACTGGGCCAGATCCTGACCGCCGCTCAGGGGATGAACCCGCCGCGCCAGGCCTCCATCAACGCCGGCATTCCGATCGAAACACCCGCCTGGGGAATCAACCAGGTCTGCGGCTCCGGCCTGCGCTCCGTTGCGCTGGGCTATCAGCAGATCCAGCAGGGCGACGGCAAGGTCGTCATCAGCGGCGGCCAGGAGAGCATGAGCCAGGCGCCGCACGCCGCCACCATCCGCCAGGGCCACAAGATGGGGCCGCTGGAGTTTGCCGACACCATGATCAAGGACGGTCTGTGGGACGTCTTCAACGGCTATCACATGGGCAACACGGCGGA
>CAYFTI010000320.1:0-2402 GCA_964346065.1 uncultured Hyphomicrobiaceae bacterium | reverse complement strand
TGGACCCGGCCAACACCGACGAGGCGCTGCGCGAGGTCGAACTCGACATCGCCGAAGGCGCCGACATGATCATGGTGAAGCCGGGAATGCCTTATCTCGACATCGTCCGGCGCGTGCATGAGAGCTTCGGCGTGCCGACCTTCGCCTACCAGGTCTCGGGCGAATACGCGATGATGATGGCCGCCGCCGAGAACGGCTGGCTGGACAAGGATCGCGTGATGCTGGAAAGCCTTCTGGCCTTTAAGCGGGCCGGCGCGAGTGGTATCCTGACTTATTTCGCCCACGACGTTGCCACAGCCCTGCGCGACAACGGCGGCGTGGCGTAGTCTCTCGCTCCGACCACATTCACCGCCGGGAGAAGCGGTATGGCGCAAACAGCTCTCTCGCCCGACCTGGACGCGGTCACGGTCGCCCACATCCGCGCGGCGCGGGAGATCCTGCAGGGCAACGTGCTGCGCACGCCGATGATCGCGGCGCCGAAATTATCGGACCGGTGCGGCGCGGACATCTTCATCAAATACGAGAACCTTCAGGCGACCGGCTCTTTCAAGGATCGTGGGGCCCTCGTCAAGATGATGTCGCTGTCCGCTGAGCAGCGGGCTCGCGGCGTTATCACTATGTCGGCGGGAAATCATGCGCAGGCCGTGGCCTACCACGCGCGCCGGCTCGGCATTCCGGCGACGATCATCATGCCCGTGGGCACGCCCTTCGTGAAGGTCGGTAACACTGAGGCGCTCGGTGCGCGTGTGATCCTTACCGGCGAGACGCTCAGTGATGCGCGCGGTGAAACCGAGCGTATAGCCGAGGAAGACGGGCTCACCCTTGTTCATCCCTACGACGACCCGCTCATCATAGCCGGGCAGGGTACCGTGGGGCTGGAGATCCTCGAGGACCAGTTTGAGCTGGACTGCGTTGTCGTGCCAATCGGCGGCGGGGGCCTGATTTCGGGTACGGCCATCGCCCTGAAGGATGCCCGTCCGGATATCGAGATGATCGGCGTCGAGGTGGACTCGTTCCCGTCGATGTATTGCGCGCTGCGTAGTGAGGAGCCGGTCTTTGGCGGCCCGACCCTGGCCGAGGGAATCGCCGTGAAGGCGCCGGGCGCGTACACGAAACCGATCGTCGAATCGTTGGTTTCGAATATCCTTCTGGTCTCCGAGGAGGCGATAGAACAGGCAATCTGCGCTTATGCATCCGATCAGAAGACGATGGCTGAAGGCGCTGGCGCGGCCGGTTTGGCAGCGGTGATGAGCCAGCCGGAGCGTTTCGCAGGGCGCAAGGTCGGTCTGGTGCTGTGCGGCGGCAATGTCGACCCGCGCACGCTCGCCTCGATCATGGTGCGCGGGCTGGAACGTGACGGCAAGATCCTGTCGGTGCGCATCACGATCCCCGATCAGCCGGGCGTGTTGGCGGAGATCACGGCCTGCTTCGGTCAGCACAAGGCCAACATCCTGGAAGTCACGCACCGGCGGATGTTCCTCAACGTTCCGGTCAAGGGCGCGATCCTCGATATTTGCGCAGAGACCAAGGACCGCGCCCATGCCGAAATGCTCATGGCGCGGATCGAGGAACTTGGCTATGCGGTCGAGCGCCTGGGAGATTCCAGCGGCTGGGAGTTCGGCAACTACTGAGGCGTTATTTATCGCGCTCCAAGGCTTCGATGACCGGGCAGGATCGTGGAGCGGTGTTGTCGCAGGCTCGTGCCAGCCGCGAAAGCGTTGCCTCAAGCCTTTGGAGGTCGGCGATCTTTTCGCGCACCTCTTCGAGATGCACCTCGGTGAGCGCCTTGACGCGAGGGCACGGCTCGTCCTCGCGCTCAAGCCGCATCAGCGAACCGATCGTCTCCAGCGAAAAGCCCAGTTCGCGACCGCGCCGGATGAAGCGCAGACGGGAAACATCCGCCGCGCCATAAAGGCGGCGACCGCCCGGCGAACGCGCCGGTGTACTCATCAGGCCGATGCGCTCGTAATAACGGATCGTCTCGATGTTGACGCCGGTTTCGGCGCTCACTCGCCCGATTGTGATCGCGTCGCTCATGAAAGCCTCTTGTTTCTGTAGCCGCTACAGATCGTAGTCTGGCCAAATCAGAACTGGCAAGGAGCCGATCATGGCCGAGGATACGATTCACAGCGCGTCCAGCGACTCGCTAACGGGCGGAGAGGCGGGGTCCGGTGCGGCTTGCAGCCTGCTCGCGGGTAGCGGCGCGCTGTCGGGCTTTCTGGCGTTCATAGGCGCGTCGTGCTGTGTGCTCCCGATCCTGCTGGTCGGGACGGGCGTGAGTTCGACGGTCGTTGCTCAGCTTGGCGTGTTCGTGCAGTTTCAACCCTGGCTGCTCGGCGCGGCCCTCGCTCTCATCGCCGGGAGTTTTGCTACTGCATATTGGGGTGGGCGCAGGCCGAGGC
>CAYFTI010000319.1:0-2409 GCA_964346065.1 uncultured Hyphomicrobiaceae bacterium | reverse complement strand
GGTTCGCTGGCGACCCCGAGAGGACTTGAACCTCTGACCTAGTGATTAGAAGTCACTCGCTCTATCCAGCTGAGCTACGGGGCCGAAGCCAGGCACCATCCCGTCAATGAGTCCACGTCCCGATACGCCCGTAGCGGAAATTGTCCGCATAGGCTTTCTTGACCCGCCTGCGCGCGGGCTTTTCGCGCACGCGGTAGGGGATGCCGTGGCGCTTGGCGTAGGCGATCGCCTCGTCCTTCGTGTCAAAGGACAGCTTGACCTGGGTGCGGGTGTCGCCGCTGCTCGTCCAGCCCATCAGCGGATCGGTCTGGCGTTTTTCCGCGCGCTCGAACTTCAGTACCCATTTATCCAGCGCATGGCCGGACTGCATCGCGGTCTTTGCAGGCTGATAAATCCAGGCGACCATCGCGTTTTCCCCATGGCGGTTCAAAAGAATGGTCGGGGCAGCAAGATTCGAACTTGCGACCCCCTGGTCCCAAACCAGGTGCGCTACCAGACTGCGCTATGCCCCGAACCTATTGTGCACATAGTGTATGAAGCGGCGGGTTGGTAGCGGTCAAGCCCTTCCGGGCGCGATGCACGTCGCGCTTCAATGAAGATGGCCGCCATTCGGCACGGGACGCTCCGGCGCGATGAGAACCACGTCACCGTTCTCGTCGCTCAGCCCGAGCGTCAGCACTTCGGACTTGACGGGTCCGATCTGGCGCGGGGGAAAGTTCACGACCGCCAACACCTGCCGCCCGACGAGCTCCTCGGCCGTGTAATGCTTCGTGATCTGTGCGGAGCTTTTCTTGACGCCGATTTCCGGGCCGAAGTCAATCGTCAGCTTGTAGGCCGGCTTGCGGGCTTCGGGGAAGTCCTGCGCCTCGGTGATCGTGCCCACGCGGATATCGACCGCCAGAAAGTCATCAAAGCTGATGGTCTTGTCTGATTTTGTATCCGACATGGCCCGGTCACGCGTCAGATGGTCTGCCCGCCATTCGGCCCCGTCCCCGCCGGCCCACCGGGAGATGGCGGCGTTTGCGGAGGTTCGGGCTGCTGCGGTGGCTGCGGCGGTTCGCCGGCCGGACCAGGGCCCGGTCCTGATGATGGCCGCGGCCCACGCCCGCGTCGTGCCGAGAAGGCGCTGAGGATGCGCGTGCCCGTCTGGCAGAGCGAGTTGGCCCGGTCCGCAAGCTGTTCGGCCCGGCGCAGACGGCGGTCCAGTGCCGCCATCGTCCGCGCCATCGCGGGGTCCTCATCATCCAGCCAGACCTGGAAGACCTGGGTGTGAATCGACATGAGCGCGGCCACGCGGGGGAAGCCCGCCAACCCTTCCGCGCCGATACCTGCGGCCTGAAGCATCCAGTACTGCGTGTTGAGCGCCGGCCCGACAAGCGCCGTCAGCTCCGCCGGCCGCTGTCGCAGATCATCCGCGATCCGGCGCAGCGCGGGGCGATAGGGCAGCAGCAGCTCGAAGCGCGTCATCAGCACATCGAACAGCCGGTCGCGCGGCCCGTCTCCCATCGTGGTGGTGGCCGTCTTTTCCAGCGTCTTGTAGTCGACATCGCGGCGCAGCGCGTCGATTATGGCTGTCTTTGAGCTGAACTCCCGGCGCAAATCGGCCGTCGTGAGCCCCGCGCGCCCGGCGATGTCCGGCAGGCCGATCGCGTTCCAGCCGCGCTCTTCCGCCAGCGCCAGCGCCGCCTTGATGATATTGCTGCGATTGCTCATGTCGTCGAACATAGTCCAGTCTCCTGGGAACCCGTCCGCCAATGCCAGCGGTCATCTCCGTTTCTTAGCGCGCAGCATACCGCTTCACCGCGGCGTTTCAATCTCCGATCGGAACCGTGGGCGCGATGTCGCGGCGGATCAGTCACGCGCCAAACGGCGCTGCAAGCCCAGCCGCGCGACGAGCCGCTCCAGCGGCGCATCGTGGATGCCCGCCTCGCGGAGATGCCGCACGGTATTGGCGACATAGTCGATGTTCGGCCCCGCCCGTCCTTGGCTGCGGCGCACGAGATGAACCTGGCGCTCCAGCGGCAGATCGCCGGCATACTGCGGGTGCGCGGTGTCGACCATGTAGCACAGCGCCCGGACGCGGGGGGCGCCCTCGGTCTCAAGCTCAAGGATCCCGGCCGTCTCGCGGTAGACCATCGTGACCTGTTCGCGCGCCCGCAAATAGGCCCGCACATGCCGCGCCTGCTCGGGCGCGACCCGAAACGCCATGCCGTCGCAGGCCCCGCCCGGCTCCAGGCCAAGCACGAGCCCCGGCCTGCGCGGCGTGCCGCGATGTACCACCGAATAAACGCAGAGCCTGCGCCGCGCCCCGATGATCCTTGCCGGCACCGCCTCCAGATATTCGAAACCGGGCCGCCACATCAGCGAGCCGTAGCCGAACACCCAAAGCTCGCCGCGCAGCGGCGAATG
>CAYFTI010000318.1:0-2436 GCA_964346065.1 uncultured Hyphomicrobiaceae bacterium | reverse complement strand
GCGCCATCAGACCGGGCATCTCGGTCTCGGCAATCTCGATTTCCTTGCGGCCATAGTCGGCCAGCGCAATGTCCTGTATGGCGTAGTCTGAAAATCCCTGCATCACGATCCGTAAGCTTTGGCGTTTCGTCACCGCGCGGGCGTTGGCCGGCGGCATGGCGTAAGGCTTGATATACCCGAGTGCGCCGCGTGGAGCAATAAAGATATAAAGATGCGTTTATATCCTCGCGCGAAAACTAGGGCTTCGGGGCCAGCCTGGACACCGTACCCTCAACCGCTTGACGGGGTCGTGTCGTCCTCGTCGTTTTCGTGAAACCCCGCCTCGACCAGACCGATCAACGCCTCCAGTGCCTCCTCGGCTTCCGGGCCTTTGGTCTCGATCAGGATGGTTGCGCCCTGCGCCGCGCCAAACGTCAGAAGCGCCATGATCGACCCGCCATTGACGCTGACGCCGTCCTTCGTGACGGTCACGTCGGCATCAAACTTTTCCGCGACATGGACGAACTTGGCCGTGGCGCGCGCGTGCAGCCCACGACGGTTTCGGATCTGGACCTCCGCCAGCCCGTGATAGACGCCGTCAGGCGGCGATTCTGACTCTGTCGGATCCGACATCATGCGTTTCGAGGCTCAATCTTTCCCTTGCCCGGGGCGCGCCAACGCGCGTCCTGACACATGTTGAAGGGGTCTCCGGCTAGCTGCCCGCGAGCATTTCGCTCACGACGCGGATATATTTCTGGCCCGCGTCGCGTGCTTCATCGGCCGCTTCGGGCAGGCGGCTCTCCTCGCGCAGCCGCGCCAGTTTGATGAGCATGGGCAGATTAACACCCGCGATCACCTCGACATTCGCTCCGGTCATGGCCGAGATCGCGAGGTTCGAGGGCGTACCGCCGAACATGTCCGTCAGCAGCACGGCGCCGTCGCCCGTATCGACCGACCCGATCGCACGCAAGATGGCCTCGCGACGCTCCTCCATGTCGTCATCGGGGGTGATGGCTATGGCGGCGATCTGATCTTGCGGCCCCACAACGTGTTCCAGTACGGCCCGGAACTCGCGCGCAAGGTTGCCGTGCGTGATGATCACGATCCCGATCATGGCCGGCGCTCTTCCTGCGCAAGACGAGCGCCTCGGCGCCGCTTTTCGGGACGAAATCCGTGTTCCGTGTTCATGGCCCGCTCGATGTACCGTGTCAGTCTCCTATAGTCACGTTGCAGCGCACACCATGCAAGACATTTTGAGGGCGGGCGCGACAAATTTCCGCGATTAAGGCGGCCCTCAACCGCCGTGGTGCGCCGCAGCGTGATTGCGCGAGGCAGAGAGGATTCTTATAACTGCCGTATGACCATGACCTTGCGCGCCTCTGCCGAGGACCGCCTGCGCTACTGGAAGATGAACGGTCTCGGCAATGATTTCGTCATCGTGGATACGCGATCCTGTCCATTCCGCGTGACGGGGCCGCTTGCGCGCGCGCTTGCCCACCGCCAAACCGGTATCGGGTGCGATCAGGTTGCGGCGCTGGAGCCCTCCGATCGGGGCGACGTCGTCATGCGCATCTTCAACGCTGACGGCTCGGAGGTGGGTGCGTGCGGCAATGTCTCGCGCTGCGTGGCCGTCCTGTTGGCTGAGGAAGACCCGCAGCGACGCGAAAGCACGATCGAAACGGCCTCAGGTCTGCTCCGGGCAGAAGTCAACGACGGCGCCAAAGCAGCCGTGGATATGGGCGTCCCGAGGTTAGGTTGGATCGACATTCCACTGGCGCATCCGGTGGACGACACGAAGGAGGTGTTCGTTGGCCCGGCGGGCGCGGGCGCCGCGCAGGACGACGTGTTCACGCTGGGCCTGGCGAGCGTGGTCAATGTCGGCAATCCGCACTGCATCTTCTGGGTCGGGGACGCGGAGGCAATCGACCTGGCGAGGATCGGCCCGGCGCTGGAGCAGCATCCGCTGTTTCCCGAGCGCGTGAATGTCTCGATGGCGCAGGTTGATACGCCAGACAGCATCGCCGTGCGGGTCTGGGAGCGCGGCGCCGGACTGACGCGCGCGTGCGGCACGGCGGCCTGCGCGGTTGCGGTCGCGGCGGCGCGAACGGGGCGCACGGATCGCCGCGTCACTGTCAATCTGCCGGGCGGCCCGCTCGACATCAACTGGCGCGAAAATGACGACCACATCATCATGACCGGCCCTGTCGAATGGGAGCATCGCGGCGAGATCGAGGTCGCGCCTGATGGCGCGCTCGCGAGCGTGCAGGAGGTGGCCTGAGATGAGCGCCCGGATCATCACCTTCGGCTGCCGGCTGAACGCCAATGAAAGCCAGGCGATGGCCGAACATGCCGAGGCCGCGCGGCTCGACGACGCCGTGATCGTCAACACCTGCGCCGTCACGGGCGAGGCCGTGCGCCAGGCCCGGCAGAGCATACGCCGCGCGCGGCGCGACAATC
>CAYFTI010000317.1:0-2448 GCA_964346065.1 uncultured Hyphomicrobiaceae bacterium | reverse complement strand
TGTCGTGGTCCTCGGGCTGCCGCGCGAGGTAGCCCTGATGCAGCACGAGCTGTGCCGCCAGGTGCTCCTGCACGACCTTCTCGCGGTGGAGGGTCTCCGCGTTCAGTTGTTCAGATTCCGAACGCACTCTATGTGGAGTTGGAGACTCCGGCCCGCGTCGGCTCATCCGCTGTCTCCGTGAAAACCCACTCAAAAAATTTTCGGCGCTCCGAGTCCGCCAACTGCTTGAATTCGCTGAGTCCGCCCTGTCCGCTTCGTGCCGCTAGCCTGCCTGCATGAAAACCCGTGCAAAAGCTGCACGCTCCCGCTCAGGCCCAGAAAGGAACATAAGCCGACCTCGGATGATCCGGATCTGCCGGTCGGATCAGCTCCGCCTCACATGCTTGCTTGATGATCTGCGAGGCGACGGAGGCCTGGCGATCTTCGAGGCCGAAGCGCTGGCGCAAGCTGGCGTTCCGCATCTTGTCGCCGCTGACGTACTTCAGCACGGCATGCTGGTAGCATGCGCGAATGCGCTCCTGGACGGTCATCTCGGCAAAGGTGCGCGGTCCATAGAGGACGACACGCATGCCACTCTGCTCAGCCCGAAAGTCGGGTGGAGGAAGCTGAAACAGCTCGACCTCGTGGATGACCTTGTCGAGCCCGCTTCCCTGTTCCTCGCAGAGGCCGATGCGCCGCATCAACGCGCCGAGAGCTTCATTGCGCGATCTCGGGGGCAGATCGATCATGCGATCGGGCTGGATGAGCGGCTCGCCCGGGTTCGTGATCTCGATGCGGTCGGGAAAAAGCTCGATCTGAGGACCGGCGCCACGAACCGTCATGTCCTGATGAATCAACGCGTTCGCAACGAGTTCGCGGATAGCGAGCTCGGGGAAGAGCGGCCGAGCCTCGCGGAATGCCTCGCCAATGTGCTCATTCTGAGGGAGTAGCCCGTTGATGTAGCGGATCAAGCCGGCGAAGCCGTTCGCATAGCCACGCTTACCGTCCTGACGATGAGTGACCTGGGCGACGCGACTTGGCCCGTCGTACTGCACGAAGCGAACGCCCTTCCGAGCCAGTTCAGGTCCGACGGCGTCGAGATCAGCCGCGAACAGGATTGCGCCGAGATTGGTGATGTTCCACCGCTCGCCAACGTCCCTTTTAATCACGCGGTCTGCTTCGAGCTTCTCAAAAATCCCGGCACGGTTGTCAGGTAGCGGTTGTCTTGTCAGGTCAAAATAGCCAGCATAATCCATCAACCGTAGCACATCATCGCCCGCCGCATAGGTGACGGCCGCATCCGTCTCCCAGCTGTACGGGCGCATGCGCTCGATGAGCTGCTGAAAACGCTCCGGCTTGTCCTGCAAGCTCGTGGTGGCGCTGCCGATGCGAATATAGGCCGTACCCTCGAACCGAACCGGCGCCGACGTTGCGGCCGGCACCTCCAGGAGCACGACGTCGCCGTCAGGATGGGAGATCCGCCGGAACTTGAATGCGATGCCGGGCTGAAGCTTCTGCTCCAGCCAGATCGGGAGGTTCTGCCCGCGCACGCGTTGCGTGTTCGGATCGAAGGTCGTTCCGAGGACGGCATGCCCTTCGTCGGCGACGCCCCACACCATGTATCCGCAATCGCGGCCGGCGATCCGCGCCGAGTTGGCGAGCGCCGAGCATGCTTTGCCGATCATCTGCGGGTCGGCGTTGTTCCGCTTGAACTCCAGCCACTCGCACTCCGCCGGCTGCCTCCGGAGGTCGTCCACGAGATCGATGTCCCGCTCGGACGTCACGACGCCAGGGCCTCGTCGATCCGGTGGAGGCGGCGGTCGGTGTCGCCGCGGCGGCGCCAGGTCGCCGGGTCGATCCGGCCGGTGACGGCGGCGGTGATGAGCGCCGCGCGGAACTCGCGCAGGCGGTCGATCGTCTCTGCGATCCGATGAGAGGCCTTTCGGAAGCTCTCGGACGACTGGTCCAAGTATGACGCGATGGCGATCTGCTCTGATCGCGGCGGCACGGGAACATACTCGAAATGCAGGTCGTTGCGGTCGACGCCCGGCACGGCTGATTTAAGAGAGTTCAGCACGAAAAGATATGACATGGCACGAAGCGTGTACCAGACAAAGCGAGGATGCTCAAAAATACGCTTTGTGTATAGAGTTGTATTAAGTGGCCAATAATCATCATCGATGTAGTGGAATGTGCCAATCGTTCCGTACCTTCCAGTAACAATTCCAGGCGCCTTCGCCTGCGGTGCCGAGTGATAACCACTCAAGCCGCCGGAACCGATCACTGCGACAGGCCCCTCTTCACGTGAATCAACGGGAAGATCATGACCACGCTGGAAAAAGGCAACCCGTCGCAGCGGCCGGATTTCCCAATGCTCTGGTAAAGAAGAGATCCAATCATTTCGCGTGGAACCGAACCTGACATCAGGCTGTAGATAGCCCGAGACTGCAAGCCTGATCTTCGCGAACT
>CAYFTI010000316.1:0-2457 GCA_964346065.1 uncultured Hyphomicrobiaceae bacterium | reverse complement strand
CGGCTGGACGCGCTGAACGCCGAGCGCCGCGAGATGGAGGCGCGCGCACTGGAGGAAGCCGTCGCAGCCGCCGACGCGATGCTGGAGTCGCAGCCCGAGACGGCGGTCCTGATGCTCGGCTCGGCGGACTGGCACAAGGGGCTGATCGGGCTGATCGCCGCGCGGCTGGTCGAGCGTTTTCAGCGGCCGAGCTTCGTTTTCGCGTGGGATGACGCGGCGGGCACAGGGACGGGCTCGGGCCGGTCGCTTCCGGGCGTTGATCTGGGGCGAGCCGTGCGCGGGGCGGTCGCTCAAGGCATGGCCATTCGGGGCGGCGGGCACGAAATGGCGGCAGGCATCACGATCGCCCGCGACGGGCTGGACGGTTTGCGCAGCTTCTTCGATGAGGCGCTGGGCAGCGAGGCAAAGCGGGCGCGGGTCCAGGCGGGACTGAAAATTGACGGGGCGCTCTCCCCGCGTGCGGCCACGTCCGAACTGATCGACCAGATCGAGCGCGCTGGCCCGTTCGGGGCGGGCAACCCGTCGCCGCGCTTCGTTTTTCCGAGCCAGCGGCTGAGCTTCGTGAAACAGGTGGGCGACAGCCATCTGCGCTGTTCGCTGCGCGGCAGCGACGGCGGGAGCATCGGCGCGGTGGCCTTCAGGGTGGTCGGCACGCCGCTTGGCGATTACCTATTGTCGCAGCCGGATTCGCCGCTACATGTTGCTGGCCGGCTGCAGCGCGATTTCTGGAACGGACGCGAGCGAATCGAGGTGCTGATCGAGGATGCGGCACCGGTAAGCCGCCCTTGACGCGCTGGTTTGCGGGACGTAAATCTAAACCGGCTTGCGAGCGATATGCGCTGGGCGTCATGCCCCCGTCGTCTAATGGTTAGGACGCCAGGTTTTCAACCTGGAAACAGGGGTTCAATTCCCCTCGGGGGTACCACTTCACGGTCGTCTTTCCTTCCCCGAGTTGGTCATCCGGCGGCTGACATCCGCCCTGTCGCCGTGAGCGGGGGCATACACGCATGATCCGTCAACGTTCGTGTTTCACAGCGGTCGCCACGATCTTACGTGCGCCGTGTCTTGGTTGAAACACCAGTAGCGCCACATGACCGACCTCTCAGCCAACAATGTCAACGCCGCGACCGGCGAGGGCGCTGATCTTCAGATCATCTATGATGGCGACTGCCCGTTCTGCAGTGCGTACATACGGCTTGTGCGATTGCGCGGGGCTGTCGGCGAGGTCGAACTGCTCGATGCCCGCAAGCAACCCGACATTGTCGAGGATCTCCAGGCTGAGGGCATTGATCTCAACGAAACAATGGTCGTGCGATACGGTGGCGAGACCTATGCCGGCGCCGCGGCAATGCACCTGTTATCCATGCTGAGTTCGGACTCAGGCTGGACCAATCGCCTGTTGGCCCGCATCTTCCGCGACGGGGAGCGCGCAAGGCGTTTCTATCCGTGGCTGCGAGCCGGGCGCAATCTCACGCTCCGGCTTCTCGGCCGGAAAAAGCTGAACGGTTCCGAATGAGTCCATCCGATTCGCGGTCAGGACCGAACGCTGTAAACACGTGCACAGTATCGCGGCCGCGTCTTAGTCCGGTGTCGTCTCCGATTCGTCTTCGCTGGCTTCGGCGTCATCCTGATCGAGCGCTGCCGGCATGACTCCGAAATCATGGCACAGGACCTTGCTTACGGTCTCATCGTTGTCGGACAGCGGCAGCCGAAGCCAGAACAGCACGATGTGGTCGCGCCCGGCCACGGGCCCCTTGACCGCCCCCTGCATTGGCGTGCGCTCGTCCACCACGCGGCGATAGGCCACCTGCCAGTAACGCCGCTTTGCGCCGAGACGCAGATCGAACACGCCCTGTCCCGTCACCTCGCAGCCATAGATGTCATGCAGCCGCGTGCCGGCGAGCCGGTAGCGAAGCTGATCGAAGCGCGTGCCCACATCGAGGATGCTGATACCCGGCAGCAGGTGGCGGATCGCGCTGGGGTCGAGATCGGCCCGCGCGGGCATGGCTCGGCCGTCCGCCGCCGCGCGCCAAAAATCATAGATCTCGCGTTGCTCGCTTAAAACGAGTTGCGCCCGGAAGGCGAGCTCGGACGGCATTGGCCCCTCACGTCTGGCGGCGCGCGCCGATTCGCCGCTGACCGGCGCTGTGACCGCTGCGCAGAAACTATCGGTGATTTGCCCGCGCGGGCGCAAGGCTTCGTGCACCGAAAATTCGTATGACGCCGAGGGGGTGAGCCGAAATTTTACTTGTCGTGGAAGTGGTTATAGATCGCTTCCGCCATCGACCGGCTGACGCCTGGCACGGCTGCAAGGTCATCGAGACCCGCGCGGCTGACGGCCTTGGCGGAGCCGAAATGGTTCAAGAGCGCGCGCTTGCGTGTCGGGCCGATGCCGGGGATTTCGTCGAGCGGATTGGCGCTGGCGGCGTTCTTGCGCCGGGTGCGGTGCGCGCCGAT
>CAYFTI010000315.1:0-2472 GCA_964346065.1 uncultured Hyphomicrobiaceae bacterium | reverse complement strand
CGTCGCGCCGCTCGACCGCCTCGTGCTGGCCGGTCGACGCGCCCGAGGGCACCGCTGCCCGCCCGAACGCGCCGCTCTCCAGCATCACGTCGACCTCGACCGTGGGATTGCCGCGGCTGTCCAGGATCTCCCGGCCGCGGATTTCGACAATGGCGCTCATGGCTGCCTCTCCTGACTGCGATTGTTTATCCTTAGTGCGAGCTTTCCAGCCGTCCGAACGTCACAGAAAGCGCGTACTCTCCGGCAGCGGGAATACGCAGTTTGGCGCCGACAGGCAACCGGCGGTACGACCCTACTCGGCTGGTTAGCCGGCTTGCATTTCTTAGCACGCTATGGTTGTACTGCCGGCATCCTTACGGGGAATTCGGCGCCGCATCACGACAGAACGGCGCGTTGGAACCGCAGATTTTGACTTCCGGGGGGGACGCATCAATGGCGAGGTCACGTGCAATTCGCGTCAGCTGAATCACTGGAGATGGGTCTGACGGAAGAACTCGAAGCGCATTCGCCCTCTCATCAGGGTGGACGCGACGTCGCCCATTTTGCGTCCAGACTGGCGAGTTCCGATACCGGACCGCCCTTGAAGCCAGTCACTCTCGGCACCGCCCAGAATCCGGACAATCCACGCGACTTCCGTGTGGCTGTGCGCTACGAGCAGCGCACCCCGGAGGTCGATCAAATCATTGAATATGTTGAAGAGCGCGCCAGAGGCGAAACAGACATCGTGGCGACAGGCCGCGTGAGGCCCGCCGCATGGCAACGGCAGCGCGTTCGACCGTGCGCGATCGGGTCCTCAATTATGGTGGAGAACGTCCATGCCGCCGGCACGATCGGCGCCTTCGTTACCCGTGACACCGACGACGGACTATATGTTCTCTCCAATGCCCACGTGCTGACAAATTTTGGTCGGGCGCAAGCCGGCGAACAGATCGTTCAGCCCGGGGGTTTGGACGGTGGCAGCGTACAAGACCGTGTGGGACGTCTGACGGATTGGACACCCACCTACCTAGCGCCTGGACCACACAACTGGGTCGATGCGGCGATCGCACGGCTGGATGACGGCATCGACGCCACACCTGGATATGTCACCCCCCTAGGGTGGACAGCAGCGCCGAGCGATGCACGTGCGCGCTTTCAGGCGGGCGAGACTGTCTACGCTCAAAAAGTCGGCCGCAGCACGCAACACACCGTAGGCCGCCTGCACGCAATCAATCGACGCCTCAACATCCCTCTCGGAGGTGGCATTGCCACATTCGCGGAACAACTGGAACTCCACCCGTCCGATCCAGCAAGCCCGTACGCACGAGTCGGGGACAGCGGTGCGCTTGTGCTTGATACCTCGCAACCACCGTGCCCGATCGGGCTGCTTTTCGCCGTAGCAAACAACGGCTTCGGTTATGCCAATCCGCTAGCCTGGGTGACGAAAGCCCTCGATATCCGCCTCTAGTCCTAGACTCACAGGAGCTTAAAGCCAGCTTAACCGCTATGCGGTACTCCGAAACAGTTGACGCGGCCACGCTAGGTTGGCTGCAATGTAGGCTTGGTCTCGCCAACTCAGCGGGCCGCTTTGCCAGGGAAGGTTCCCATGGGCGTTAGCTACAAGGAAGCCGAACAGGCGCAGGACCACGCAGAGGCAATCTTCGACAAATATGCCTCTGTGGTGAGCATTGGCGTCACTCAAGACGCAGACGGCTTTGCGCTTCGGATCGGCCTAGAAAATGAACCGTCGGACCGGAACGATCTGCCCACTGAGGTCGACGGTGTGCCCGTCGAGATCGACATAGTGGGGACGATCCGTATGGACGTCGCGCGCTAGATGCCTGGAGAGGTTTCGCAAAACACTTCTCCCAATCTTAGTCTCGCGGCAAGACTGAGGGGGTGAAAGCTAAGCTCAGCGCTCAGGTTATTCGCTAGCTCGTCGCCCTAAACCTCACGCCAGCCGCACCGGGTCGGCCTTGGCGATCTCGTCTAGCGCCTTGAGTGTCCGCAGCACCGCCGGTACGTCGTCCAGCGGCACCATGTTGGGGCCGTCGGAGGGCGCGCGCGCCGGGTCCTCGTGGGTTTCCATGAACACCCCGGCGACGCCGACGGCAACGGCCGCGCGCGCCAGCACGGGCACGAACTCCCGCTGGCCGCCGCTCGTGGTTCCCTGCCCACCCGGCTGCTGCACCGAATGGGTGGCATCGAACACGACCGGGCAGCCGGTGCGCGCGGCCATGATCGGCAGCCCGCGCATGTCGGAGACCAGCGTGTTGTAGCCGAACGACACCCCGCGTTCGGTCAGCAGGCACTGGGGGTTGCCGCCCTCGTCCAGCTTGGCCGCGATGTTGTCGGCGTCCCAGGGGGCCATGAACTGGCCCTTCTTGACGTTGACCGGCTTGTGCGTGGCCGCCGCGGCCAGCAGCAGGTCCGTCTGCCGGCACAGGAAGGCCGGGATCTGCAGCGCGTCCACGACCTCCGCCGCCGGGGCGC
>CAYFTI010000314.1:0-2473 GCA_964346065.1 uncultured Hyphomicrobiaceae bacterium | reverse complement strand
CACCCGCCACGCCAAGCCGCTCACCGTCCGCATCGCGTGATCCCGGCCTCAAAGCACCGGTCATGCTCGCTCCATGATCCATGCACCAAAGCCGACACCTGCCGGCCCCCACCTGGTCTTCGGGCTGGTCAAGCGCCGGCTCTTGGGCGCGCACCATGGCGCCGTCGGCGCCAAGTACCTGCAGCGCTATCTCGAAGATTTCCTCTTCCGCTTCAATCGCCGCCGCGCCGAAAGCCCCGCCCACGGCTTCGCCCGCGTCCTTCAAAAACGCCGTCCGCATCCCGCCCGCGACCCATTGGGAGATCGTTGCCGCCGGCGCTACCTGAGGGTTCTGGAGAGCCAATTCCGCCATTTCCCGCTACCACGGGTCCCGACCATTTCCACAAAGGAGGGCCTCATGTCCGATATCGCCGTTTTAGCCTACCGTGATCCGACGCGGCCGCTGCCGCCGCTCGCCGATCTGTTTGCATCCCTTTGTACCGTCCCGGGCTTCGACTGCGCCTCTCCTCAATTCTGGAAACGTTTCAATACAATGGCTTGTTTATTAAATCCCCAATATGGGTCATTATTTCAAAACGATCGTCTTGGTCTCGGAATTTTGGTCAATGATCCTGTCCTGTCTGTTGTTTTTGAAAATTCAGAAATCGTGGCTCAAACAGATTTCTTCGGCAGCCGCCCAGTATGGTACTTCCAGGACTCAGATGTTTTCATTCTATCAACTTCACAGTTTTGTGTCGCTGCGATGTTTGATGAACTTCGCATCGATCACGATACTGTTAGCTGGTTCTTATCGAGTGGCTTTGTCGGACATGCAGCGTACGATAAACGAATTAATCGTCTTTTCGGTAATCAAAAATTAAGTTTTGATTTAAAAACGTGGAATATCCAAATCACATCTTGCTTAGCGCAAGAGACAGACGTGTTTAAATCATTCGATGATGTTATATCTGAAGTCCTCGACGATATTAAATTTGATATTCCTGTTTTAATACCTATTTCCGGTGGCGTAGATAGTCGAATTATCCTCTCATATATGGCAGATAAGAAAAAAAATAAAATAAAAGCTGTCACTTGGGGACGCCCAGGGGCTGAAACCGTTGAAGATAGTGACGCGTTCGTGGCACAACTCGTCTGTGAGCGTGTTGGCATAGATTTTGAATATTTAGCGGAGGCGCCAAATTGGGAAGACCCTGAGCATGCGATGGCCCAGTACATTACCTACAGTGAAGGCATGGTTGACCATCTGCACGTGCAGAATCTGCGTCCAATGATTGCGCGTTGGTGCCTGCAACGGCAAATTGGTTGCATGGTACGTGGTGACGAGATATTTGGATCACGCCCCGTATTTACCGATAGAGATGCCCGTCACAGTATAGATCTTTATAATGCAAAAGAAGTCGCGCGGAATTGGCCAGAGTTCGGCGATATTTGGAGTATGCAAAATCCAATAGCGGGCATGGAACGGCTATTTGGTGAGAGTCCCACGGCTTATCGGGACCGGATCTACCGCGAGATACGCTGCCCCGGCGTCTTAGCCGGCCTTAACGGAGCGTTTGCACGGCATATCGAGGTCGTAAATCCGCTTCTGGACCGCCGCATCGTCCGCTACATCGAGGGCCGTCCGGACACTGAGCGAACCAAGAAGCAGACGTATTTGCCCTATGCGGTAAAGAGGATGCCCGGACTGAGATTCGCGGAGTTTGGATCGATATCGGAGACTCGGGATTTACTAGGACGGGACGATGTACGAGGGTATCTTCGTGAGCGGATCAGCTCCCGGGAGGCTAAGGACTTCTTCGGCTCAAGCGCGACGGAGCGGTTGGATCGAGAGCTTGCGCGACCTCGCCGAGCCGTCGCAGCGGGAGCGTACTTTGGCTCGGGTCTGTTGGGTACCGTTGTCCGACGAGTCGGAAAGGAGAAGCTGCTGGCTCTGCGGACAGCGATGTGGTCCTATCCAGGTGTTGAAGCGAGCCGAATGGCCCTGCGTGCAGTGGCGGCACTCGAAATGATCGACCGACTAGGCGACGCGGTTCACCGTGGCAGACTTGCACGGGAAACTTAGATGTAGAAGCTAGGCGTGACTTGGTGGTCGTCGTTCCAGCGTGGCGGGTGTCTGCCGGACCGAAGCTGTCGGGCGAGCTGTTCAAGCGGCTTGTCCCTGCTGCTTTTGTTAGATCACCTGACGGGCCGGCGGCACCGGGATGATGCGTTCGGGCGGCCGTCCCTGCGAATGATGGTGTGTTTGAACGGCGGCGGCCGTGGCCGCGCCAAGCCTCATCGAGGAACGACCATGGAGCATGATGCCGGGATCGACGTGTCGTTGGAACGCTCGAGCGTCTGCGTCGTAACCGGACGCTCGATACGGCTTTGGTGCATGGATCGCGGTGGCGCCGGCATGGGCAGTCCGGTAGGGCGATGCCATGCCCTTCAAGTTCCACGAGCCGCGCCGCCACCGGGTGCCGAAGGCCCGCTA
>CAYFTI010000313.1:0-2492 GCA_964346065.1 uncultured Hyphomicrobiaceae bacterium | reverse complement strand
CGCGCGTCAGCCCGGTCAAAAGCAGGCTCTGCGGGTCGAGCATGTTGGTATACCACACACGCGTCACGAGAATGCCGCGACGGGTTGCGCGAACCATCTCTTCAAGGGATGCCGACCCGCCGGTCATCGCCAGCGCGGCCGGGCCTGGCCGGGACGTCCGTCCCGTCCGCTCAGCCCAGTAGCGCGGGCACGCCAGGTTTTGCACGGCCCCGTTTTCAACCCAGACCGTGCGTTCATGCGCGGAGCCCTCCCGGTCGAATAACGGGCTGGGCGCGAGCGGATTGGCCGGGTCCGACGTGATGGTGACACGGGGGTCCAGCAGTTGCTCGCCCACCTTCGACCGGCCCGCTCCCGCGCTCAACCAGCTCCGACCCTCGTCGGCGGCCCGGGCATCCAGCGACCAGGCGAGATAACGCAACAGCTCGCCAGCCGCCGCCGGCTCCAGCAGTACCGTGTAAGGCCCCGGCTCGAGGTCGCGCGGCTCCTGCTGTGCCGCCTTCTCGACGGCCGTGCCGGCTATCCGCCCAGGGTCCAACGCCTCGAACCGGAAATGGGAACCACCGCCCCAGCCGGACCATCGGCCATCCTTGCGCCGCGCCGTGACAGTCATCTCCGCGAGACTTTCTTGCTCATAGGCAAAAAGCCCGGCACTCGTCGCGACCACGCGAAAACGCCCGCCGGCTTCCGCATAGCCGGCCGCGTCGACCGTCCGTGCCGCCGCCGTCTCGATCGCCGTGTGCGCCGCCTCCGCCAGCCGGGCGGATGGCAGGTTCGCGGTCGCCGCATCGTAAGCGATACCCGGGGCATAACTCTGCGGTCCGAGCGGCGGCATCTGTTCCGGGTCTTCAGGCGCATTTCGGGCAATATCTTCCGATCGGCGCTGCGCTGCCTGGAGCGCGTCGGTATCGTGAGCGTTCACGGTGGCAGAGCCGGACCTGCGGGCGAACTGCGAGACGATCGTCATCGTCAAGGTGTCATTCGCGCCGTTCGAGGTGGCGCTGTTGCGGGCAAAGCGCAGGTTTGCCTTGCCACCGCCGCTGACATGCACGAGGCAGGCATCCGCCCGTGACTCCGCGAGACGGCGATCCGTCATCTCCCTGATCTGATCGGGCGGCAGCAACATGGTATCAACCAACTTTCCGCTCGGTGTTGAGGATCGTCACGTTGCGCAAGCGCGCGGGCACCGCGCCATGCGAGACGGGCGCGGCCTGCATCGGCTGACCCTTGCCGCAAGTGAACGTTCCGCCGAGAAAATACGTCGATTGATCGCCCAGCCCGTCGAGCGAATTCCAGAACGGCACAGTCCGTCCCTGATAGGCCACGTCGCGCAGCATCGGGCCGAGCTTGCCATTCCGGATCTCGTGGAAGAGCTGGCCGGAGAACTGGAAGTTGTCGCGCTGCTGATCGATGCTCCAGCTACCTGCGCCGTTGATGTAGATCCCGCGCTCGACACCGCCGATCAGGTCGTCAAGCGTGCAGGAGTCCGGGTTCGGCTGCAGCGAGATGTTCGGCATCCGCTGGATGGGAAAATCCGTGGCGCGCGCGCAATAGGCGCAGCCGTTGGAGCCGTCGCGGCCGATAAGCTGGGCCTGCCCCATCGCCATCTGATAATTCGCAAAGACGCCGTTCTGGATGATCGGGAATTCGAGCCCTGCCGTCTCGACCCCGTCATCGTCGAAAGCGACTGTCGCAAGCCCCTCTGCCTGCGACCTCTCGCCGATCACGGTCATCATCGGGGCGCCAAACTGGAGCGAGCCAAGTTTGTCCGGGGTCACGAACGACGTCCCGGCAAAATCCGCCTCCCATCCCAGCGCACGATCGAGTTCCGTGGAATGGCCGATGGTTTCGTGAATGGTCAGGAACAGGTTGGTGGGGTCGATGACGACGTCGTATGAGCCGGGTTCCACGGGTCTGGCGTAAAGCTTCTCGCGGACCTCGGTGCCGGCGCGGGTCGCCTCGCCAACCAGATCGCAACGCTCGACATAGTCCCAGCCAGCGGCACGCGGCGCGGCCAGGCTGTCACGGCTGGCGAATTTGCCCGCGTCCTTGTCAACGGCGGTCGCCCTGAAGAAGGGATAGCTGCGCACCCGGGTCTGGTAGATTTCGCTGCCGCGCGTGCTGGCGAAGAACTTGTGCTCCCGGACGAACTGGAACATCGCCGTGCAAAACTCGGCGCCTGCTTTCATCGCCGCGTCGTTGATCGCGAGCATATGCTGCGCCTTGACGTCGGTGGGAACCGCAAACGGATCGACACCGACCGGCATCGCCCACTCCGCTTGCCTGGCGGGCAGGTCTTCGAGGACGATCGGCGTGTTCTGGACCAGAGACGTGGCACGCGCGTTTTCGACCGCGCTCTCCACCAGCCGGTCGACAACACCGCTCGAGATGGTATTGCTGGCGGCAAACCCCCAGCTTCCATTGATCAGAACCCTGACCCCAACTCCGGCGTCGATTGCGGAATTTATGGCCTTGAGTTTGCTTTCGCGCGCGAA
>CAYFTI010000312.1:0-2504 GCA_964346065.1 uncultured Hyphomicrobiaceae bacterium | reverse complement strand
GAAACGCCGATTGCATAAGCTCGTATCTGCGTGTGCAGCCACAGGGCATGGAAGCCCTTGAGGCTCGCGGACGCCTGCCAGCGGCCTGAAGCGGTCATGCCGTCTACCGCCAACCCGCGTATGTCAAGCCGTGCTTTGCCCATGCTCTAAATAGTCGACAAAGCTTTTTCTGATGTGGTCTAGCCCCTTGAGCACTCCGCTGCGTGGATGGGGTCTATTGATTGAGGAGATGGACGAAACGCGTGATTTGTACGCCAGCTGCAACATACTCAAGCATGCACCACGAGCCGGATGGGGGTTCAGCCGCATGCGCCGATTTGCTACCTCTCACCCGATTGGTGAGTCCTTCGGGTGGTTGGAGAGGTACACATGTCCGAGCGTGAAGGCGGCAAGCGCGAACTGACGAACACGGAAGGAAAGGGAGTCGCTCAGCCCGAGGGGAATAGGATCACGCTCGGCAACCTCGGCGAGATCGACACCACGGGGCTCAGCGAGGAGCAGATCAGCGCCCTGAAGGAGCGGCAGCTCCAAACCATGATCGACTTGCAGGGGACCATGGTTGGAGGTCAACTCGAAAACGCGACCATGGGCGGGAAATTGGAGCACATGACCAACACCGCCCGCGAAACCGCCGAGAGCGGTAATTCTGCGCTTATGCAACTTAGCGAGCAGACAAAGTCGGGAAGTTTCAAAGCGACAATTGGAACCGGTGAGGAAGCTGGAAAACAAGGACTTCCACAAGGTAAGTTTGATCGGCCGCTAATTTACGTCATCATCGGCGCCGTTGCCGCGATTGTGGTCGCGCTGATCGTCGTCGGGGCGTGATGTTCCGTTACACGGTGAAGCTGAACCCGCGGCACGGAGCACGTGAGGCGCTGTCAGAGTTCAACAAGGCGTGCCGCGAGGCGGAAGTCCGAGCGCCGGAATCGGTGATCGAGGCCGTAACGTCCGTCGCAACGTCGCTGGAGAAACACGGGCGTGAAATGGCGGGCATCGGAAGCACGTTCAAGGCAGAGCGTACCGTCGAGGGTGAGGATCACACCGTGCAGATCGTGGCGCGCTTCGGCCCGCGGCGGTCGTTGTTGGATAAGTTGAAAGCGCTATTCGGAGGCTGATATGGCCCGCCGACGTTCCCGGCGGAAATCGCCTAATTTGACATCTTCTAGATCCTACAAATACTCAGGCGGGTATTCGTCCGGATATGAGAGAGCAAAACAGCATATAAAAGAAGCGCAAGAACTTACGCGCGAACTAGGGGGCACCGATCGTGACGTGAAAGAGTATTTTTTCTCGCTAAGAGGAAAACAGCTAAACGAGTTACTTGATGAGTATGGTCGTCGATACGGTCAATCGGCGAAGGATTACGCTGAACAGACAATACCTGCCTGGCAGACCGGCAAACGCAGAATGAGCGGTCAGGTGGCTGCGCGGTTGTTTGATCTTTTGCCGCCACGCATGCCACTCACCGAAAAGTACCGGCTCACCGAGAATCTTTGGCGCCTTTATGGTCCGTCATCGCGAAAATATTTGCTTGTCGGCCCCGATGCGTCAGAAGAGCAGGCGCAATCGTTGATGGAAAAGCATATCCTCGATTGCGTCAGGCACTATAAGATTCCGGAACAATTGGAGAATCGCTTTAAATGGCTGTCGGCTGGCGATGTGGATGTCCGACAGCAGTTATTAAATCACGTAATGGATTTAGAAAAGGAAGCGGTCATTCAGAACGCGAAAGGCCAGATACAGATTTTTATTACGCAGATACGCCAAAATGCCGACGTGAACCAAAATATTCATCAAAGCGTGCAAGTGGGGAATCATCGGTTTGAGATTTTCTATGATCCGGCGGCCTCCGGCGCGCGGCTATCCGATACCGCTCCCGTTGTAGCGCGATCGCGAGGGCGCCCCGCAGCTGCCATCGGTGGCGATGTCGACAATGTGGTCCTCTGGCTTGTCGGGATCGGGATCGCGCTGTTTATCATCCTCGCGATGCTGAATGGTTAATCGACATGGTCTCACGGCACGGCGCGTTGATTATCGGCGGTTTTGTCGCATTCCCGCTTGCATTGGCGGCGTTGGTCGAAGGTGGTGAAGGATCGGACCGGGTCTCGACGGTTCGAGTGATCGACGGCGACGGGCTCGAGCTGGACGGTGAGAGTTACCGCCTGTGGGGCGTCGACGCGCCCGAGTTAGACCAACGGTGCCGGCGCGACGGCGCATCCTACGCCTGCGGGGAACGGGCTCGTGCCGCCTTGGTGCGGCTCGTTGAGGGGCGCGTTCCCGAGTGTGAGACGTTATATGAGGGCCCGTGGGGGCGCTCGATTGCCCGGTGTTCAATCGACGACGGTGATCTTGGGGGCGCGATGGTCCGCGCCGGTTGGGCGCTGGATTTCGAACGGTACAGTGACGGCGCGTATGCAGACGACGAAGAGGCAGCGCGGGTAGCGGAGCGTGGTCTTTGGGCCGGTCAGTTCATCCAGCCGTGGGATTGGCGGCGAGCGAACTAG
>CAYFTI010000311.1:0-2512 GCA_964346065.1 uncultured Hyphomicrobiaceae bacterium | reverse complement strand
ATTGCCAGATTTTCCCGCTCCAGACCGAGCTGGACGGGCTGCACGGCCCCCTGGCTGCGTCTGTGGGGCTTGATGAAAGCGGCGACGATCCGGCTACGCTACCCAGGCACGCCGTTGCGCCAGAAAACGCTTTTGCCCGCCTGCGCTACCGCGCGAGCGGTTCAGTCCCATGGCCCGAAGCGGCCATTGCGTAGCCGATCCACTGATCCGCCGCGACTGCCATACGCTGCTGCGTTCAAGATAGGACCAGAGAGCGGGGGCATAAAATCGGTACCTCTGCGTGGTGATCACCGGGCGCACGAGCATTTGAGGGCGTGTGATTCGCCTCAAACCGATTTGTTGCGGCAAGTTCGCGTCATGACGCATAAACCTACCAAGCTACGTCTTCGTGCTTTCCTGATCGCGTTGGCCGTATTGACGGTCTCCACGACGCTCAAAGCGCAGGCGCCGGAAAGTTGGCGCTCGGCGTTCCCGGAGACCGACTTTTCGCGGCACGCCGTCCCGTTCGACGAGGTCATGTCGGGCGGCGTCCCGAAAGACGGAATACCGTCCATCGACAACCCCCAATTTGCGCCGGTCCCGGACCGACGCGACTGGCTTGCCGACACAGAACCCGTGATCGGCCTTGAGATCAACGGCGACGCTCGCGCTTATCCTCTTCGCGTTCTCACCTGGCATGAGATCGCAAACGATACCGTGGGCGGGGTGCCGGTCGCGGTTACCTATTGTCCGCTCTGCAATGCAGCGATCGTGTTCGAAGCAGAGGTGAAAGGCCAGCGCCTCACCTTCGGAACGACCGGCAAGCTCCGTCACTCAGATCTCGTGATGTACGATCGGCAAACGGGAACATGGTGGCAGCAATTCACCGGGCGCGGCATAGTTGGTCAGCACACCGGTGAAAAGCTGAACTTCATTCCGGCACGCTTGGAGAGTTGGCGAGAGTTTCTCGACCGGCATCCTGACGGCAAAGTCCTGATCCCGACCGATCCGAACGCGCGCCCGTATGGTGAGAACCCGTATGCCGGATATGACAGCGCCGAGTCCCCGTTTTTGTATCGCGGACCTCTACCGGAAAATATAGCTGCGATGGCCCGCGTGGTCGTCGTTGGCAAGAATGCATGGGCCTTGGACCTCCTGAGGGAGAAGGGCGAGATCGAAACTGAGACCCATGTGATTACGTGGCGTTCCGGGCAGGCTTCGGCGCTGGACGCACAGACCATTGCGGAAGGTAGAGACGTAGGAACTGTCACCGTCCAAAAGAAAACGTCCAAAGGCCTTCAGGACGCGGTCTATGACGTAACCTTCGCCTTCGTTCACAAAGCCTTTCATCCCGACGGCGAAATCCACGTCTCAGATGAAAAGAATGGCGGCTAAATAAAAATGATTTCGTAGGTCGCGGATTGCCGTATCTTATGGTGGGTGTTCGGCTACACACATGAAACAATGTGGGCTGAGGTGGCTAAATGAGCAGGTAAGTGTACCCAGATATCGGGCAATAGAAATAATGTAAATATCTGTATTTTATTCGATATTTGGAAATGGCGAGGCATGCAGTTGAAGCCGACGCCAAGCGAAGCCTCTGTTGCCGGATATATTGAGACGGTTTTTTGAAAATTCGATCCACACATCCTCTGCGCCTAATTGACCCTTGACGAGATTTGTCGGTACGCGCAATTTTTGATCGAACCGTTAATTGTTTTTATCCGGAATTTTGGGCGGTTTTACGATGTGTAACGTTTTTTGTTTTACCGGGCACAAAATCGCTCACACAGGGGGTGTCTCGTGGGCGGTCAAGTGGGTGGGCTGTAAAACGGCAACGCTGCCGCGCGCAACGGTACAACGGGTTAGGTCCGGACACGGTGAATTAAATTAGATGTATTGTTGACAAGGTATCTTCTTCATATCGGAGAAAGACCCCCCTCATGCCCCAAGACATCTGCCTCGACGCTCAATAGTCAGAAGAAAACTCGCAAATCGTGCCCAACGTTGTCGATCGTGCTTGCTGGTCGGTCGGCGGCTTTGACGGCTCTGAAGAAACAACTTCGAAGTGAACCGAAACACCAAGCGATCACACGCGCGTGACGTGTGATGTCGCACACATCCGCGGTCTCAACGGGCTCCCATCTTTCAGAGTGGAAGCAAAGCGGAGGCGGCTCGGCAAAAAGGGTCGTCTCCAACCATCGCCCTGCCGACCGAACGGAGAGGAGATACGTCATGACACGGATCGTGAAGACCACGGCCGCGATCGCCACAGCACTGATGATGGGTGCCGGTATCGCCGCCCCGGCGAGCGCGGACAGCGCCTGGCCGGACGTGGGTGAGCGCGCCGGCAATGAATGGACACCCGGTGACGGGGAGCCGCGTCCGATGGACCGCTCCTACTTCGAGGATCGCGGCCGCACGTCGCAAGCCGACACCGGCAATGCGACCGACGAGGAAGGCACTGAAGACGGTTTTTTCGCGACGATCATCGACGCCATCCAGCAAGTCGGTGACAGCGGCTAACCGAGGC
>CAYFTI010000310.1:0-2515 GCA_964346065.1 uncultured Hyphomicrobiaceae bacterium | reverse complement strand
GCGGGACTTGCTGACACCGCTCTCGACCAAGACGCTCGAGTCGCAGGTCGACAATTTGCCGCTCTATTCGGAGGCGGCGCCGGGCACATTTCTTTCGATCATCGAGGCCGATCTTGAAAGCGCGGCGCCTGTGACGCTGGCATTGATGCGCCCCGCCACCGACTTTCCGTTCGGCCGGGCACCGCGCACCGGGTTGCTGTGGGCATTGGAAAACCTCGCTTGGTCGGACGAGCTGTTCCTTAAGACAGTGCTAGTGCTCGGCCATCTGGCGGAGCGTGCAATCGACGACAATCTGACGAACAAGCCGTCGAGGAGCCTGTCATCGATCTTCTGCTCATGGATGCCGCAGACGAGCGCCAAGCTCGAGCGCCGGCAGAACGCCATTAAGATGCTGGCCGACAAACACCCGGGCGTCGCTTGGCCAGTCTGCATCGAACAATTCTCACCGGGTTCGCGCGTTGGTCATTACAATCATAAGCCCCGCTGGCGGCCGGACGGGCGTGGCAAGGGCAGCCCGATCACGCGGCACGAAGGCAACGTATTCACCTTGTATGTCTTTCGGCTCGCGCTCGACTGGCCCGTTCACACGCTGGCCACGATCGCCGATCTGGTCCAAAACCTCGACGGCGTGGACGAAGCGCTGCACGACGAAGTTTGGGACGTGGTGGATCGCTGGATCGCCTCGGCGAACGATGAGGACAAGGCCGACCTCCGCGAGCACATTCGTATCTCCGCGCTGACGCGCCGCGCGCGAAGGCACGGCGCAAAAGGCCGGGCGGCCACAGAGACAACGCGCGCGAAGAAGACCTTCGACCGCTTGGAGCCGTCCGACGCGGTTCTGCGGCACGGCTGGCTGTTCCGACAGAGCCGGGTGGAAGAGTCGGCCGACGAGGTCATGGGCGACGATTACGACTACCGCGCACGTGATGCACGGATCGCTAAGCTGAGAGCGCAAGCCGTGGAAGACGTCTTCACGGCGGGCGGGGCAAAGGCGGTTTTGCGCCTCGCGCAACGCGGCCAAGTTGCGCACACTGTCGGCTGGTTTTTGGCCCAGCTTCTGAACGATCGCGGCACGCTCGTTGAGGCCTTGGCGGAGATCGCGAACGAAGGTGATCTCTCAGGCGCCCGAGGTCTGATCATTGAGGGCGCGCTTCTGAAAGCCGGTGACGAGGATGACACGACGCTGCGCATTCTCGCTGCGCGCGTTGCCCCCGAGAAGCGGGCACAGTTGCTCATGCTCGCCCCCTTCGAGGGCAAGACGTGGAGGTTCGTCGCCGAGCTGGGTGACGAGGTCCAGACGTCCTATTGGACTGATGTAAACCCGCGCTGGAGCCGCGATCCGGCAGACCTCACTGAAGCCGTCAAACGGCTGATCGCTGCGCGGCGGCCGAGAGCGGCGTTCCAGCTCTCCCGGCTCGACTTAAAAGCGCTGCCTGCGCCATTGCTCTACGAGCTGCTGGTGGCCATCCTGACGAACTCGATCGAGGCAGCAAACACCTACATGCTCGACCCCTACTCGCTTCTTGAGGCGTTCGAGCTTCTGAACGACAGCGGCGAGATTACGACGGATCGGATCGCAGGCCTGGAGTTCCAGTTCATCGACATCTTCATACCTGGGAAAGACATTCCGATAAACTTGTCGCGAATAATGGCGGCGCAGCCGGAGTCCTTCGTTCAGGCCGTTGCGCTCTGCATGAAGCGAGAGGATGACCAGGAGGACCCGCCGGAGTTGAAGCTGGATGACGAGGAGGCGCGGAGCAATCGCGCGATGGCGGCCTATAAGCTGCTCGAAGCGGTGGTGTTCATCCCCGGTGTGACCGATGGCGACGTAGAAGCCGCTCGCATCGTAGCTTGGGTCGAACAGGCGCGGGCGTTACTGTCCGCTTTGGCGAGACGGGACATCGGCGATCAGATGATTGGCAAAATGCTGGCCAGAGCGTCTGCCGCCGAGGACGAGCTCTGGCCTTGCCTCCCGGTCCGCGACGCGCTGGAGCAAGTCGCGAATTACCATATCGAACAGGGTGTGCATGTTGCCTTGCGCAACGCGCGCGGCGTGCACTGGCTCGGTGAAGGGGGTGCGCAGGAACGCGAACTCGCGGCCCAGTATCAAGGATGGGCCGACGCCATGGCCTACACGCATCCGCGCGTGGCAGCGATCCTGCGGGGTGTGGAGAAGGCCTATCTGAGCGAGGCCGATTGGCATGACGATGACGCAAAAGTCGCGCGGCGCATCCGATATTAACGGTATCGGCGTCGGCAGATGTCGCCTTACGCAACCGCATCATGCTGCTGACCATTTATAACGCCAAGGGCTACTGCTATGCACGCGCCCTATCTCTCACCGCACAGGTTGGCCCGGTCGGGCGTTGTGGCGAGCGGCAGCCATTGCAAGTCGGTCCCAAAAGCGGCCAGTCCGCTGACGGCCCCGAAACTGTCCTTTGTTGACTCCGCGGCAAAGGACCGCTCCCCGTCCCGAGCGCCATTGCCACGGTCGCCGCACCTCGCCCGCTTCGGG